>JBBRZA010000013.1:0-54651 GCA_038237145.1 Gaiellales bacterium | reverse complement strand
GATCGTCTACCAGGAGGACCTGAACCTGCCGTACCTCGGCATCAAGAGCGCACTCGGCGAGATCTCACGTGAAGAGCTGATGCAGCTGAGCGCGCAGGCGCGGCCGACACGCCGTGCGCTGCGCTACTTCGATCAGGTCGAGTGGGACGAAACGAGCTCGGCGGCCGGGACACAGTTGCCGCCGCGCTCCTGGACTCCGGCGAGCAGCCTCGAATAGAGCCGGTCCCACCCGCCGGAGGTAACGGGATCGAAACGGTCCGGGTGCCAGAGGACGGCGAATGCGCCACCGTGCTCGGCGGCCCAGTCCAGCAGCCTCATGAGCTGCGGCTCGGCGCGCTTCGCCGACAGGCCGAGGTAGCGCTCTTCCGCCAGCGTTGCATCCATTGCGGCGAGCGGGATCTCGACGAGGTCGAGTGGCTCATCGCGCTCGAAGTCCCACGGGCGGAACGGGCGCGCAATGCCGGCCCGGAAACCGACGGCATCCGGGAAGCCGAGCGTCGTGTCGTAACGGAGACCGGCGGCCGCGAGCGGCGCGAGGTTTCGATGTGGATCCGCGCGGAGGTAGTGATAGCGGTGGCCGACGATCGGGCCCGCGAGCGCTTCGAGCTTTTGCTTCTCCGCAGCAAGGCGGACCGGATCGTCGGCTGCGGCGTAGCTGCCGTGCAGGCCGACCTCGGCACCGGCGCCGAGCAGCGTCTCGACGAGCCGCGGCCGAAGGCGGCTGTACTCGTCAGGCGCGGCGCCGTCGTGCGGGTCGTGGTGGCTTGCGATCACGTAGAACGTCGAGCCGGTCGCACCGTGGCGCCGTTCCTCCGCGACGATCTGCTCGAACCTCCAGTTCGGGTCGGTGCCGCGCACGCGATGCAACGGCGCAGTCGCGAGGCCCGTCGCTTCACGCACTGCAGGCCCGAGACGCGCATGACGGACGTTCTGCTTCAGCCGCGCAGCCGCACCCCGCAGACCGATTCGCGTCCAGCGCCAGGGCGTGTCGACGTCGTGCGTCAGCGCAACCGTGAAGCGCCCCTGTTCCCTGTCTGCGACGACGCCGAGCCTGCGGCATAGCCGCTCGAGCGGCGGGTCGAGCGGGTCGAGACACGACCACTCGGCGCGAAAGCGGCCGTGCTCGTCACGTAGGCCCGCATTCTTCTCCTCGACACGCGCCAGATGGAAGAAGCCTTCGGCGACGTCGTCGCCCTCCGGACGCTCCCCACGCTCGACTCGCTCCCACGCGTCCGCGTGGTACGGCACGTCGTCGCCGAAACCCGTGTCGGTCGCGCCGATCGAATCCAGCACCCAGCGGGCACGGCGCTCGATCGCGGCGGGAATCATCGGAGTGCGCTCCGCACGACGCGCGCGAGGTGGACTGCGGCGGGTTTCGGATCGTCCCGCGCGAAGACTGCCTCGACATAGGGCGGTCGCTGGAAAGCGGGGCTCTCGCCCGGCATCAGCGTGATCGCCCAGCGCTTGCGTTCCCCGTTCATCGTGACCCGCTCCGGCGTCTCGCCGACGAGGTCCTCGTAGGCGATCCGCGGCAGGTCGACGCCGCATGCCGCTGCGAGCCCGTGCCATTGCCACAGGCGCGGATTGATCTCCATCAGCTTGAATTTGCCGTCGCGCGGATCGCGCTTGAACTCCACCTGTGACAGACCGAAGTAGTCGAACGCCCCAAGCAGCCGCAGCGCCGCGTCGACCGCGTCCTGCACCCAGACTGCCTCGCCGACGCGACAGGTGCCGATGCCGGGAGGCGTCTGCCGCAGCTTTCGGCCGGAGAAGACGCCGAGCGGCCGGCCGTCGCGCGCCACGTAGCTGCCGACGGTGTAGAGCGTGTCGTCCCCACCGGGAATGAGCTCCTGCACCATCGCTCCGAACTCCGCGGCGCGCGTGTAGCCGTCCTCGACCTCGTCGAGCGTCTCGCAACGGAACGCCTGCCGGCGGAAGCGCTGCTTGAAGCCGACGGGATGCTCGGGCTTGACGAGCACGGGCAGACCGATCTCTTCCGCTGCCGTGCGCGCCTCGGCGGCGGTCCGGGGGTAGTGCGTCTGCGGCACGTCGACGGCGGCGGCCAGGGCATGGTCGAGTTGCGCGCGCTTGCTCTGCACCTGCTCGAGGATGCCCCAAGCCGGGAAGGGGGCGAGGACCTGAAGATCGCCGAGATGCTGCGCGATCAGGTTCAGCTGCCCGTCGTGCGTCGGAAAGACGACGACCTCGCCGAGCGCGCGAATCGACGCGACGAATCGCGTCGGGTCGGCATGCGAGTCGGCGCAGAGGAACGGTTCCGCATAGCGCGAGCGGAAGCCGAGCGCGCTCGGACGGTGATCCACGGCGAGCACGCGGATGCCCGCGCGCCCGAGCGAGCGGATCGCCGCGAGCCCGTTGACCCAGCCCACGTCGATGACCGCGGCGGGAAGACCATGCTCGGCGGTGGGACGATCCATCGCGCCGATTCTGCCGAGCAGTGGCAAGTCGACCTCCAATAATCACTCTTCGGGCACACTTGCGACACACCATCTTTGCGACACTAAAGGTGCCGTTTGCAGCCCTTTTGTCCCATCGCGACGTGTCCTGGGGTCTGACCCCAAGACAGTGGCCGGTTGGGACACGGGGCTCCTCGTAAGCTTCGCTCCTTGCCGAAGATCGCGGTCACGGGCGCCAGCGGAAAGGCCGGACGGGCAGTCGTCCGCGCTCTGCTCGAACGCGACCACGACGTGCTTGCTGTCGACGTCGTGCCGCCCGCCGAATCGGCTGCGCCCTTTCTGCTGGCCGACCTGACCGACTTCGGCCAGACCGTCGAATGCCTGGCGGGCGTGGAGTCTGTCGTTCACCTCGCAGCGATCCCGGCGTCCGGAATTCACACGGAGGAGACGACCTTCCGAACGAACATGCTCAGTATGTACAACGTCTTCGAGGCGGCTCGGCTCCTCGGCCTGCGCCGGGTCGTCTGGGCGTCGAGCGAGACGATCCTCGGGTTGCCGTTCGAGCGCGAGCGGCCCGCATATGCGCCGATCGACGAGGATCACCCGGCTTATCCCGAATCGAGCTACGCGCTGTCGAAGGTGCTCTCGGAGGAGCTCGGCCGGCAGCTGCACCGCTGGACCGGAACGCCGTACGTCGCCCTGCGGTTTTCGAACATCATGGAACCCCCCGACTACGACCGGTTTCCGTCCTATTGGGGAGACCCGAGCCTGCGGCGCTGGAATCTGGAATCTGTGGGGTTACATCGATGCGCGCGACGTCGCCGAGAGCTGCCGGCTCGCACTCGAAGCCGACATCGGCGCTGAGCACTTCATCGTCGCCGCGCCCGACACAGTCATGAACCGACCGAGCCGTGAGTTGATGGCAGAGGTGTTCCCAACGGTGCCCTACACCCCGACCGCGGGCGACTTCGACACGCTTCTCTCGTCCGGAAGGCAAAGAGACTGCTCGGGTATGAGCCTCGCTGGTCGTGGCGCGACCACGTCGCCGACCAATGAGTGGTGCGCAGCCCCTAGCTGTTCAGCGCCGCGAGATCTTCAGGCGTCGCTTCCCAGTCCGCCGCTTCGGCATTCGCGCGCACCTGCTCCGGCTTCGTCGCACCCGCGATCACGGAAGCGATTGCGGGTTGCGCCAGCAGGCCGCCGATCGCCACCTGCAGCAACGTCAGGCCGCGCTCCTGCGCGAACTCCTCCAGTGCCTCGAGGCGGTCAAACGTCTCGTCGGTGAACACTGCCTCCCGGTCCGAGAGGCGGGTGCCCTCCGGGCGCTGCTCGCCACGACGGTACTTGCCGGTGAGCAGACCGCTCGCCAAAGGGAAGTACGGCAACACGCCGATCCCGAGGCGCTCGCACGTCGGCAGGAGCCCCTCCTCCGCTTCACGCCACAGCAGCGAGTACTGGTTCTGCGCACTCACCGGACGCGCAAAGCTGCGCTCGCGGCAGATCGCGTCGACCTCCTCGATCTGCGTCGCATCGAGGTTCGAGTGGCCGACATAGCGCACCTTCCCTGCGCGCACGAGCTCGTCCAGCGCACCGAACGTCTCCTCGAACGGCGTGACGTTGTCGGGCGTGTGGTACTGGTAGAGGTCGACGACGCCGGTGCGCAACCGCTTCAGCGATGCGTCGATCGCCTTGTGGATGTATGCACGCGAGCCGCGTGCCTCGGTCCCGTCGCCCATGTCGCCGCCGAACTTCGTCGCAAGCACAACCCGGTCGCGCCGGCCCTCGAGCACTTCTCCAAGGAAGGATTCGCTGCCGCCTTTGCCGCCGTAGATGTCGGCCGTGTCGAAGAGCGTGACTCCGGCGTCGAGGGCTGCGTCGACGACTGCGCGCGTTCCGTCGAGATCGACCCTCATCCCGAAGTTGTTGCAGCCCAGGCCGACCACCGAGACCTCCGGCCCTTCCGTTCCCAAGCGCCGCGCACGCATGGCCGGCCATGCTAGAGCTTCCCTATGCGCTACCGACGCCTCGGCTCGAGTGACCTCGAGATCTCAGAGATCAGCCTCGGTTCCTGGCTGACCTTCGGCGGCGGCGTCTCCAACGCGCAGGCCGAAGCATGCGTCGCGAAGGCGTTCGAGGTCGGGATCAACTTCATCGACACGGCCAACGTCTATTCGAGCGGCGGCGCGGAGGAGTTTCTAGGCGAGGTGCTGGCCGAGCGACCGCGCGACTCCTACGTCCTCGCGACCAAGCTCTACTTCCCGATGAACGGCGACCGCGGGCTGTCACGCGAACAGGTCTTCAAGCAGATCGACGCCTCGCTCGCCCGGCTGCGCACCGAGTACGTCGACCTCTACCAGTGCCACCGCTACGACAGGGAGACACCGCTCGAGGAGACGATGGAGGCGCTCACCGAGGTCGTGCGGCAGGGCAAGGCGCGCTACATCGGGTTCAGCGAGTGGACCGCCGATCAGATCCGTGCCGCGCTCGCGCTGGTCCCGCGCGTCGAGAAGTTCGTCTCGTCGCAGCCTCAGTACTCGCTCCTATACCGCGTCCCGGAACGAGTCATCCCGCTTTGCAAGGACAACGGCATCTCGCAGATCGTCTGGTCACCGCTCGCCCAGGGCACGCTGACCGGGAAGTACAAGCCGGGTGAGGAGCCGGCGGCCGGCACCCGTGCGGCGTCGCAGCAGATGGGCTGGTCGATGGACCGGTTCCGCGACGACGACGTCCTGCGGGCGGTGCAAGGCCTATCCCCCATCGCCGCAAGGCTGGGGATCACGATGGCCCAGCTCGCGCTCGCGTGGGTGCTGCGCGAGGAGAACGTCGCCTCGGCGATCGTGGGGGCATCGCGCCCCTCGCAGGTCGAGGAAAACGCGGCCGCGTCCGGGATCGAGCTGGACGAACCGACGCTGAAGGCGATCGACGACGCCGTTGCCGGCGTCGTCGTTCGCTAGTTCAGAGATTCCTCTTTGCTTTAAGCGAGGCGCTTGCGCGCCTTCTGCACCGACGGCAGCGCCGCCTTCGCCTTCGCCAGCGGCCGCGCCTTGAGCGCGACAGAGGCGGGCTTCGCCGAAATCGTGATCTCCTCGCCGGTCGCAGGATTGCGTCCCTGGCGCGGCTTCGTGGCTTCCTTGACGCGCACGACCAGCTGAACGACGCCGCCGATCCGCACCTTCTCGGCGTTGCCGAGCTCCTCGAGCACGATCTCCTCGAGGGCCGCGAGCGCAGCCTTGGCATCGCTCTTGGTCAAGCCGCTGCGTTCGGCGACTTCGCTTGCGAGTTGCGTCTGGGTCAGGGGCATTGGACTCCTTCGGTTGTGGGCGAATTCACGTAGGGATTCAAGCGAGAGTGCCAGACGGACGCCCGAGTGAGGTCACGTGACGACGCGGTAGACCTCGAAAACCTCTGCAAACTCGCGGTTCACGTTGATTCCGTGGGTTCTGGCGACATTGCGGATGTACTCGGGATCGCTGTAGCGGCGGTGCTGCTGCGACGCGTACTTCGACAGGGCGGCGACCTTCTTCT
Source organism: Gaiellales bacterium (assembly GCA_038237145.1). GTDB lineage: Bacteria > Actinomycetota > Thermoleophilia > Gaiellales > Gaiellaceae > 3-1-20CM-4-69-9. The sequence goes on along the minus strand of JBBRZA010000013.1, from coordinate 48,712 downwards.
CGACGTGCGACTCCTGCAGCGCGAAGTAGGCCTGGTAGGCGAAGTCAAAGTTGTTCCACGGAATCTCGTAGCCGAGGATCGTCGTGCGCTTGAAGGCGCGCAGGCCCTCCGCGGCGATCACCTGATGATCCTGGTGGATGTCGTGCAGGCTCGGCTGGAAGACAGCGTCGGGCCGCCAGTCCTCCCAGAGCGCAACGAGGAGCTCGAGGATGTCCTGCCTGTGTTGTGGAAACGTACGGACGTCGAAGTCGTGCACCGTCAGGTTCTCCGGCGAGATCCCGAGCTCGGCGGTCGCCTCCTTCACCTCCTGCGCCAGCGTGTCCGGCGGAAAGCCCTCCGGCAGCGACCGAGTGGCGATCGAAAACGCCACGTAGCGAACTTCCGCCCCTTCCTCCACCAGCCGCGTCATCGTCCCGCCGGCGCCGAACTCGCCGTCGTCGGTATGTGGCGCGAGGACGAGGACGCGCTTCCAGGCTCCGATCATGAGGGTAGGTGCACCGACGCCGGCGAGTTCGCGTGGAGGAAACCATGTTTCCCCCACGAGCCCCCTTCTTCATCTGAGTACGCTCCGCCGCCCGCGCCGCTGAGATCGTCGCGTACGCCGGAGACCAAAAGCGGGGAAACCTCCCGGTTTCCCCCTTCCCTTTCCACGCGCCGTCTGGCGCCGGCGCCGAACTCGCCGTCGTCGGTATGTGGCGCAAGCACGAGGACGCGCTTCCAGGCTCCGATCACGCGGCCCTTCCTATCACGAACGCCCGTAGTCTTTGTCCCTCATGCCCCATGGCGACCTGGCTCAGCTGTCTGCGGTAATCGGCGGGCTAGGGGCGGCGGCGATGCTCCTGTCACGTACGCGCGCTCAGCTCCTGGCCGGTCTGGCCGTGGCCGTGGCGGGCGAAGCGGCCCTCGCGACAGCCCTCATCCCGGCGGCGGATCTCAAGCTGCTCGTCAGCCCTGCGAGCCACGCCGCCGCCCTCGTGGTCGGGGTTCTCCTGGTCGGAGCCGGAGCTGCGGGGCTCGCCCGGTACCCCGCGATCGTCCCGGTCGTGCTGCTCGCTGCGGCACCGTTCCGGATCTCCGTCTCGATCGGAGCGCAGAAGGCCTACCTCCTGCTGCCGCTCTACGCTGTCCTCGCGGCCGCAGTTCTGGCACTGCTGATTCGGGCACTGCGCGGCGACATCGGGAGGTCGCTGCCGGCGCTGCTCGCAGTGCCCGCGGCGGCGTTCGTCGCCCTCGCCGGGCTCTCTCTCCTCTGGACCCGAGATCTGCGCCAGGGGACGATCGAGCTCCTCTTTTTCCTGTTTCCGTTCTCCGCACTCGTCGCCGCCGTCGCGCGCTCGCCCTTCCGTTCGTGGCATCCCCGCGCGCTCGCGGCGACGCTGGTCGGGCTCGCTGGACTGTTCTCCGCCGTTGCGCTCTTCCAGCGCCTGACGCACGGACACCTCCTCGCGGGGGACGTCGAGCGCGCAAACGCGTACACGACGTACTTCCGCGTCACGTCGCTCTTCAAGGACCCGAGCATCTTCGGCCGCCACGTCGTGATCGCGATCGCCGTCCTGCTCGTCGCGGTCTGGCTGGGGCGAATCGGCTTCTGGGCGGGCACGGCGCTCATCGCCTTCCTCTGGGCAGGACTGCTCTTCTCGTATTCACAATCGAGCTTCGTCGCGCTGTTCGCGGTCGGCGTGGCGGTGTCGTACGCGCTGGGCGGACCGAGGATGAGGCGCGTGCTGCTCGTCGGCGGCGCAGCCTTCATCCTAGCGGGAGCGGCCTTCGTCGCCGTCAATGCGGTGAACGACTCGGCGCGCCAGGCCACGAGCGGCCGAACGCGCCTCGCAAGAGTGACGTGGGTCGTCTTCACAAACCATCCGCTCGCGGGTGTCGGGATCGGCGGTCAGCCGCAGGCGAGCAAGGACGAGGCGAACACACAGCTGTCGGCAAACCGTGACCGCTCGCACACGACACCGCTGACGGTCGCGGCTGAGCTCGGCATCATCGGCCTCCTGGCGTACGCCGCACTGCTCGCCGGCGCGACCCGGCTGCTCTTCCTGCTCACCGGCCTGAACCGTGCGTTGGGGCTAGGAGCAGCCGCTGTCTTCCTCGCCCTCTTCGTCCACTCGCTCTTCTATGCGGGCTTCTTCGAAGACCCGATCGTGTGGGGCGTGATGGCGCTTGCGGCGTGGGCCTGGGTCGCTCTTCCACGCAAAACGCCGCCTGAGCCCCCAAGGCCCCACAAACCGGCAAGGACCACCGAGCCTCCACAGGACGGCGGGCCGCAACGAACACCTGCCGGGCTCCAACACCAGGTCCCACTGGCAGACTAGTTCCGCTCGGTGCGCCGTCGGATCCTTCTCATCGTGGCTGTTGTCGTGCTGCTCGTCGCGGGCGCGGGCGCGGCCTACTTCCTCAAGTCTCGCGAGCGACCGGGAGGAAAGCTCGACACGAAGCTGAGCGGCGTGTCTGCGTCGGTCGCCACGAACGCGCCGGAGCCAAAGCAGCCGAAAGAGAAGAAGGGTGGCTACCACGTCGTCGACGACAAGCGCTGCTGGGACAGCTTCGGCGGAGACCCGGCGCGAACGCTGTCGCGACCCGGGATCGACATCGGCCTGCCGTTGCGGCACTTCTGGGTCGTGGGCCTGCGCAGCTACATCGAGTATCCGCCCAGCTACTGCAGCGGGATCCTGTACGTGAACACCTACGGCGGCCGCACGGTCGCACTCGACTCGCACAACGGGCACAGAATCTGGCAGCGCTTCGGTGCCAAGAAGCCCTCGACGCCGGCGATCGCCGGCGGACGCCTGATCGTGAGCTCGCACGACGGCCGCGTGACGGCCTACAATCGCTTCAACGGCCAGTTGCTCTGGCGGCTGAAGGTCAACGCGAAAATCGAGTCCTCACCGGTCGCGATCGGCCGTGTCGTCTACTTCGGTGCGACGGATGGACGGCTGTTCGCCGTGTACGTGCGCACCGGCCGCGTGAAGTGGGCCTACGACACGGGCGGGAGGATCAATTCGAGCCCGTCGATCTCCGGCAACCGCATCTTCATCTCGACCTACGCAGGCTCGATCTTCGCCCTGCGCGTAGGCGACGGCCACAAGCTCTGGAACAGGTACTTCCGGCGCGACGTGCTCCGCTACGAGAGCTTCTATGCAAGCCCGTCGACCGACGGGCGGCGGGTCTTCACGATCGCCCGCTCCGGAAAGATCTACGCCGTCTCCGCGAGCAGCGGTCACCTCATCTGGACTGCGCAGGTCGGAGGCTTGGGCTATTCCACACCGGCAATCGCCCACGGCCGGGTGTTCATCGGCGGGTTCGACGGAGGCCTACGTGCGTTTCGCGCCAGCAGCGGACAACTGCTGTGGCGCCGGAACCTGCACGGCCGCATTCTCGGCGGCTCGTTCGTGGCGGGCAACCTGGTCTTCACCTCGACGCTCGCGGCGCGTACGTTCGCAATGCGAGTCTCGGACGGGAAGATCCTCTGGCGGCTGAACATCGGGAAGTACTCACCGGGAATCGTCACCGAGCGCCACTACTTCTTCACGCTGAACGGAATCGTGATGGCGTGGCACGCGCGCCGCAGCCCGCAGATCCTCGAGCTTCAACGCGCCAAGCGCCGCCAGGCCGAGAAGAAGTCAGCGCAGGGGCGGGTGACGACGGCGCCATAGGGGCGAGCGCCGTAGCCCGAAGCTGGCCGCCCTCCACGCCGCGGCACGCGCGCCGTAGGACGCTCGCCTGAGCCTCCCTGCCGCGCCGGGCCGCTCGTGCGACTCGTACCCGAGCTCGTCCAGGAGATCCCCCGCGACGCGGTCGAAGGCGCCCACGTCCTCCGGCGACATCTGCAGCCGCCAATCGCGCAGCCCCGCAGTCGGAGGCCGCTTCAGGCTCTGCTGGTGCGGTTTGGTCGAGACGTCGACGTTGCCTGCGTAGTCGGCCATGGCCGGCTCGTACGGAAGCCGCGCGAACGTAGAGATGCGACGGAGCACCGACTCGACGTCGCCGACGAGATCCTCGTAGCGCACCTCGAGGTAGCGCTGGCCACCGACGCGGTGCCCAAGACGCTGCGCTGCCTTCACTTCGGCCCGCCACTGGCTGGCGAACGCGGCCACGTCGCGCGGCTGCATCCAGGTCTCGGTCATCAAGCCCTTCGGCACCGAGAGAAACGACATCGCCGCATCGCGTCCGTCGCGGATCAGATGAACGAAGAACGCGTCCGGGAAGAGCCGCTCGAGCAGGCGCAGGTTCTGCATGTACATCGGCGTCTTGTCACCCCACCGCCGTTTGCCGCGCTCCTCCGCGTACACGGCATACACGGTGGCGATCGCCGTTCCGATCGGCATCCGCTCGGTCAGGCGTGCACGCACTTTCTCCAGTGGCACGTCCCACTCGGCGAGGGTGTCGATCCTCCGCAGATCGTCGACGAACTCGTCGGGGTCGACGTGGCGAAGATGCCGGTCAGCGAGCTGAGGGACGAAGTACGACTCATCTGGAACCGCCAGCTCGGAGTGCCGGTCGAGCATCACGCGCAGCAGCGTCGTCCCCGAGCGGCGCACGCCGAGGACGAGCACGGGTGGACCGCCGGGGGTCGCCGTCACGAACGACGCACGCGCACGACCACCCAGGGCGTCGGCGCAGAACGATTTCCGGCGAGATCCTCTGCAACGAGCTTCAGCTTGTGCCGACCCGGCCGGATCACGCGACCGCGAACCTTCCCATACCACTGCAACTTCCCACGCAACCGCGTGGAGTTCGTGAACACACGGCGCCTACCGTCGACGAAGAGAAGCGCGTGCGCGCGCTCGGAGACCGTGTAGGTCACCTTGAGCTTCTCCAGGCCGGGCCGGAACAGTCTCGGCCGCAAGCTGGTGAACTTGATCGAAGGTCTGATCGTGTCGACGCGGATCGGGTTCGGCAGGTCGATCGTCCTGCCGGCGCGTTGGAGATGCACGAGCGGGTAATAGATTCCGTCCGGCACGATCTCCCCGGAAGCGTCCCGCCCGTCCCAACGAACGTGCACGTCGCCCCGCGCAAACGGGCCCTCGGCGACGGTCACCTCGCTCGAACCGACCCGGACCGCGATCCGGAGGTCGTCCGCCCTGCGCAGCGAGAACTCGATGTTCGCTGCTTTGGAGGCGCAGCGGCAGACGGGCGAGAAGGCGTCGGAAACGCGCGTCCGCGAGATCGGACTAGGCTCGAGCTTCAGGCGCTGGGTCACCGCGAACGCTGTCGCGGTCGCCACGATGAGCAGGAGCGCCAGAATCGTCGGTGCGTTGCGTCTCATCGGGGCGCGATTGTACGCCGCGCATACCGGTGGCCAGCCAGACCACGAACGCCGTCAGCCCGACGCCGAGGCCGACCGCGATGACGTAGCCCGCCGCGGGCACGTTCAGCAGCTTGACCCCGCTGAGCGCGAGCACGCCGGCGAGGCCGAGGCGAAGCGCGTCCTGGGGGATCTGGAGCGTGAACCGGCTCGAAATCCAGATCCCAGGGATGGAGCCGAGCAGCAGCCACCCCATCGCGTGCAGATCGACATTCCCCTGCACAAGATGGCCCAGGCCGGCGACCCAGAGCAAGGCGGCTGCATGGAAGATGTCCGTACCCACGATCCTCGCGATGGTCAGCGGATAGACCATCACCATCACGAGACCGAAGAACGTGCCGCTTCCGACAGACGTGAGGCCGACGATGAAACCGAAGACGGCCCCAATCACGACGGCGCGGATCTTGTCCTTTCGCTGCAGCACGAAGCCCGCCTCGCTCGGCTGCATCCCCCGCTTGACGAATGTCTTGGCCACGAGACCGGCGGCACCGAGCACGAGCGCGGCGCCGATCGCATAGCCCTCCGCCGACTGGACTCCGTCGCCGTAAGCGCGTTCGAGCCAACCGGCGACGGCCACTCCCAGCAGGGACAGAGGCCCCGACCCCGCGAACATCCAGAGGGTGAGATGCGCGTGCACGTTGCCGAGCCGTCGGTGCCGGACGGCGCCGAAGCTCTTGAAGATGGCTCCGTGGAGGATGTCCGTACCGACCGCGTAGGTCGGCTTGAAGCCGAACACGAGCACGAGGATCGGCGTCAGCAGTGCGCCTCCACCCATTCCAGTCAGCCCGACGAGAGCGCCGATCAGCAGACCGGTGAGGGTGAACTGCCAGGTCAAGTGCTAGGCCTGGTACGCCTGGATCAGCACCTCGGCCACTTCCGGCCGCGAAAACTCCTGCGGCGGCAATTCCCCGGCCTCGAGCATCTCCCTTACCTTCGTGCCGGAGAGGAACACGTGCTCGTCGCCGCCGTGGGGGCACGTCTTCGCCGACGCCATCGATCCGCACGCCTTGCACCAGAACGAGTGCTCGAAGAACATCGGCTCGATGTCCAGCTCGTGCGGCTCGAACTCGTCGAAGATCAGCTGCGCGTCGTACGTTCCGTAGTAGTCGCCCACACCTGCGTGGTCGCGGCCGACGATGAAGTGCGAGCAGCCGTAGTTCTTGCGGCAGATTGCGTGCCAGATCGCCTCGCGTGGCCCGGCATAGCGCATCGCCGCGGGAAACGAGCTGAGGACGACACGGTCGGGTGGGTAGTACCCGTCGAGCAGGACGCGATAGCACTCGACACGCGTCGCGGCAGGAACGTCGTCCGACTTCGTGTCGCCGACGAGCGGATGAACGAGCAGGCCGTCGACGGTTTCGAGCGCGACCTTGGTCAGATACTCGTGCGCGCGGTGGATCGGGTTCCGCGTCTGGAAGCCGACGACGCGGCGCCAGCCGCGCTCGGCGAACTCGGCCCGTGTTTCTGCCGGGTCCTTGGCCAACTCGGGGAAGGACGGCTCAGCACGCTCGAACACGGTGACGCGACCAGCCAGGTACAGCGGCTTCTGCTCGTACAGCCTTGCGACACCGGGATGCGCCTCATCGGTCGTGCGAAACGCCTGCTGCGCCTCGCGCTGCTTGTCGTACTCGTAGGTCTCCTCGACCTCGAGCACCGCATAGGGCTTGCCGCTCTCGTCCGCGAGCACGACCCGGTCGCCCTGGGGGGCGGCGTCGACTGCGAGACACACCGGTAGCGCCCACGGGAGACCGTTCGCGAGCCGCATCGTGTCCAGCACGGCTTCGTAGTCCTCGTGGCCCATGAAGCCTTCGAGCGGGGACAACGCTCCCGAGGCGAGCATGTCCAGGTCGGAGAGCTCACGTGACGTCAGGGTCACGACCTCGAGCGTGTCGACGTCGTCGGGCCGCTCGCCCGTCCGATCGATCAGGGTGCCGCCGTGGGGCGCGATCAGCTTCGTGTCGGTGATGACACTCATGCGGTCACCCCCGCCGGGATCAGCCCGCGCTCCTCGAGGTGCTGCAGGATGAGCTGCGCGCTCTCCTCGGGCTCGTGCTGCTCGGTGTCGATGCCCACGTCCGGGTTGCTCGGCTCCTCATAGGGATCGTCGACACCCGTGAAGCCCTTGATCTCGCCCTTGAACGCCTTCTCATAGAGACCCTTGACGTCGCGTCGGGCGCACTCCTCGACCGAGGTCGCAACGTGCACCTCGATGAACGTCCCCCACTCCTCCACCAGTTCTCGCGCCTTCTGCCTCGTCTCCTCATAGGGAGAGATCGCGGCGGCGATGACGGCCGCACCGTGGCGGGTCAGCCGTGCGGCGACCCAGCCGATGCGCTCGATGTTCGCGTCACGGTCCTCCTTCGAGAACCCGAGGCCCTTGGAGAGATGCGTCCGGACCGTGTCCCCGTCTAGGTACTCGACGATCGGCCCGCGCTCTTCGATTGCGGGACCGACGAGATGCGCAATGGTCGTCTTGCCGGAACCGGACAGTCCCGTGAACCAGAGCGTGAAACCGCCGTCGCGCCGGCGCTCCGTCTCCGGATGCTCGTGCGCGTAGATGTGATCAGTCATTGGACTCCTTCACCAGTCGCGTGTTGCCATGGATGCCGCATTCGAGCTTGTCCGACCCGGACCACCGTCCCGCACGTTCGTCCTCGCCCACGAGAACGGGGCGCGTACAGGGGATGCAGCCGATCGACGGATAGCCCGCGTCGTGCAGCGGGTTGTACGGAATCTCGTTCACGTGGATGTACGCCTGCACCCGCTTCGCGTCCCAATCCACGACGGGCTGGATCTTCCAGACGCCGTAGCGCTCCGACCACTCGACGCGCTTGGCGTCGGCCCGGGTCAGCGCCTGCTCGCGGCGGATCCCGGTGATCCAGGCGTCGTACGGCGCGAGAGCGCGCTCGAGCGGCTCGACCTTGCGGATGTGACAGCAACGGTCGGGGTCGCTCTCCCAGAGGTTCGGGCCATCCTGGATCGCCTGTTGCGCGACCGAGATGATCTCGGGGCGCTCGAGCGTGAGCCCGTAGCGCTGGACGAGGCGGTCGCGCGTCTCGTAGGTCTCCTTGAAGAAGAGCTGGGTGTCGAGCTCGACGACCGGAATGTTCAGGCCGAGCTCCCCGAAGGCCATGTGCACGAGCACGGAGGACTGCCGCTGCCACGAGCACGTGAGGCACATGCGGTCGCCGAACTGCTCGTACGCCCAGAGCAGGGCTTCTTCGGCGGTCATCGCCTCGACGTCAGGAAGCTGGAGTGCCGGCGCGGTCGCCAAGGAGCACCTCCTTCAGCGTGTCGCCGCGGAGGCCGCAGCGGAGCGTCTCGAGCGGGATGACCTCGTCCGGCGCGATGTTCCCGAGGTTGACGGCAGGGCCGAACTCCTTGATGAACCAGGCCTGAGCGGCCTTGCTCGGCGCCTCGAAGACGACGTCCTCGAGCGGCACCGCGTCTGCGATCTCGCCGACGAGCTCGGTTCGCATGTCGCCGGACTTGCTGAAGATGCCCGCTGTCCCGCCTTCACGCGCTTCCGTGATCACCTTCCAGGCGCCGGCGTCGAGCTCCTCGCGCAGCCACTTCGTCCACTCGTCGGACGTGAACTCGACATCGGAGTCCTTCGACCCGACTTCGGAGAGCACGGTGAAGTCGCGTGCGAACTCCTCGATCAGCTCGAGCTTGCGCTCGCGCGGCAGGTCGATGACGCCGTCCGAGATCTCGACGTGGGTGAGGCCGAGCTCCTGCAACCAGCGCTTGTAGCCCTCGATCTTGTCCTGCACGAACACGACCTCGAAGAAGGTCCCGCCGATCACGACGGGCTTTCCCCGCAGCACGTCGAGCTTCGCCCGCAGGTTCAGCGTGACATAGGCGGTGCCCCAGCCGAGCTTGACGATGTCGATGTAGTCGCCCGAGGTCTCGAGGACGTCCTCCCACGCATGAGGGCCGAGACCCTTGTCGATCACGTGCGTGAGCCCGCCGGGACGCGGTGCCAGGCCCAGGTCAAAGCCGCTCATAGAGCTCCTCCAGCTTGGCCTTGGCACGCTCCTGCACGTCGTGGAAGAGCGAGTTGCCGTGCGAGTCGATGCCAACCGTGAGCGGGCCGAAGTCTTTGACCCGGAACTTCCAGAGGCACTCGGGCATGAGCTCCTCCCAGGCGACCTCTTCGATTTCCTCGATCTGCGTCGTCTCGAGTGCTGCCGCTCCCCCGACGATTGCGAAATAGACCATCCCGAGCCGCTGCATCGGCTCGATCGCCTCGTCGGGAAGGCCGCCCTTGCCGCAGATCGCGCGGACTCCATACTGCGAGCCGAGGCCTTCCGTGAAGCGCACCATGCGCGCGGAGGTCGTCGTGCCGATGCAGATCTTTTCGTACTTGCCGGGTCCAAGCTTGCGCACGCCTGGTGCCGTGTGCAGCAGGAATGCACCGCGGAGGTCCATCGGTGGCGCGATGCCCTCGTCGAAGATGCGAATCTGCGTGCGGTCCCGGATGCCGATGATGTGACCGTCGACGGTCACCTCGTCGCCCGCACGTAGCTCGCGAATCGCCTCTTCGGCCGCAGGAAACTGCATGCGAACCGCGGCCATTTAACGCACGTCCCGAAAGGCCGGGGTCAGACCCTTGCAGTTCGGGCCGTGGCTTCGAAGGTCAGCGTCAGAACTCACGATCGAACTCGACCTCTCCGTTCGCGGCAACGTGCGCGCTCGCGCGGCGCGCGGCCCAGCATTGGTAGTTGACTGCGACGGGGTTCAGCGTCATGTGCGTGTCCGCATGCTCGACGTGGCACGAGAGCACCGTCACGTCGCCGCCGAGGCCCATCGGGCCGATGCCGGTCTCGTTGAGCAGCTCATAGAGCTCCTCTTCGAGCTTGGCCACGTGCGGGTCGGCATTGCGTGTGCCCACTGGGCGCGTGATCGCCTCCTTGGCGAGATACATCGCGTAGTCCGCGCTGCCACCGATGCCGACGCCGACGATGCCGGGCGGGCAGGGCTTGCCACCGGCGCCGACGATCGACTCGAGCACGAACTTCTTGACACCCTTCACTCCGTCGGCGGGAACGCACATCTTCAGGAAGCTCATGTTCTCGCTGCCCGATCCCTTCGGCACGCACTTCACATCGAGGCCGTCCCAGTCGGGAATGAAGTCCCAGTGCACGATCGGCAGTCGGTAGCCGGTGTTCGGTCCGGTGTTCTCGCGCGTGATCGTGTGCACCGCATTCGAGCGCAGCGGATGCTCGACAGTCGCGCGCTCCGTACCCGTCTTCAGCGCGGCGTAAATTCGTGCCGGATGCAGGGGAAAATGCTCGCCAACACGACAGGTGTAGACGGCGATTCCCGTGTCCTGGCAGACGAGGTTCTTCTCGGTTTCGGCGACGTTGACGTTCTTGAGGATCGTCTGGAGCACTCGCTGTCCGGGTACCGACGTCTCGCGTGTTGCGGCATCGGCGAGCGCGTCGCGCAAATCCTGCGGGATGTCCTTCAGCGCCCAGACGTAGAGGTACGCCGCGGCATCTTCGACCGCAGCCTCGAGGTCGGTGATCGTGATCGTGCTCATATCTTCGCTTTCTCCGCAGCGGCCTTGCCGGCGCGCCGGCCGAAGACGCAACACTCGAGGAGACTGTTGCCCATCATGCGGTTGCGACCGTGCGGGCCGCCGGCGATCTCGCCGCATGCGTAAAGCCCTTCGAGCGTGGTCTCGGCATTCGCGTCGATCACGAGGCCGCCGTTCTGGTAGTGGAGGACGGGATACGTGAACAGTCGCTCGCGCAGCGGGTCGATCCCGCCCGCACGGTACCGGCGCAGCATGTAGGGCAGCGACACGTTGGCGTCGGCTTCGGAGATCCGCGTGGTGTCGAGGTACACGGCGGGTCGTCCGTCCGGCGTCTCGACTCCTTTGCCCTGCTCGACCTCCTCGACGATCGCCTGGCTGACGGCGTCGCGAGGGCCGAGAGAATCGGTGAACTCCTCACCGTCTGCGTTCAGGAGCACGGCACCATAGGCCCGCGTCGTCTCGGGGATCGAGTAGCCCTGCATGTTCTGCGGCCACGCGCCGCCGTTCGGGTGGTACTGCAACGCATCGAAGTCGCGCACCTCTGCACCGAGGTCGACGGCGATCTGCGTCACCTCGCCGGTTGCACCCGGATGGTTGGTCGAAAGCTCACCGCGCTCTTCCGCGACGCGGAAGCACCGCCCGCCCGCTGCGAGAACCACCGTCGTGGCGACGATCGTGTGATCCCCGCAGCGTGCGCGCCAGCCGTTCTCGGTCCGGGCGAGGCCGGCGAGCGGTGACTTGGGAAAGGTCTGAATGCCGGAGCTCTCGGCGAAGTCGCGCAGCGCAGTCGTGATCGCGTGTCCCGTGCGGTCCCCGACCTGCAGGAGCCGCTTGCGTGACGCTCCGCCACACCGGGCGAGACGGTAGCCGCCGTTCTCGCGCGTGAACTCGACGCCGAGCTCTTCGAGCCAGTGGATCGCCGACGGCGCCTCGCCGGTGAGGATCTCCACCAGATCGCGGTCGGCCGTCTCGTGGGAGGACTTCCAGACGTCCGCCGCGTGCTGCTCGGGCGAGTCGTCGTCCCCGAATGCGGCCTGGATGCCGCCCTGCGCCTTGGCCGAGTTGCAGGACTGAAGCGCGCCCTTCGTCGCCAGCGCGACGCGCGCACCGGCCCGCTGGGCCGAGACCGCAGCCGCCAGGCCCGAAGCCCCGCTGCCGATCACGAGCACGTCAAATGAAGAGTCCGCCACGACCCGCGAACCTTATCACCTATTGCCTAATTTTAGAGATTAGTAACGCTTATTCAGTGACTCACTCGTCGACCTGCGGAAACGAGCTCCAGAGCACGCTCGTAGGCCTGATCGAGCTCGAGCAGCCTCCCGTCCTCGTAGCGGGCTGCGTAAACTGCCGCGCCGAGCTGCGACAGCGTCCGTGCGAGCCAGCGCTCGTAGAGCGGCTGCTGGTCGGGTGGGCGCAATGCTCCGATCGAGGCGCGCGCCAGATCCGCGGCGCCGAAGAAAAGCGCCGCCTCCTCCGGATCCCCTTCGGCAACGGCGAGTCCCGCGATGGTGTCGAAGCAGTAGGCGATGCCGTTCACCTCGCCGAGGCGATGCGCCAGTGTGAGGCTCTCGCCGAGGAGCCCGCGCGCCCGCTCGTGGTCGCCGCTCTCGAGCAAGGCGGCCGCGAGCGCTCTGGTCGACGAGGCGCGCGTCCGTTCGTCCCTGTCTTGCTCGGCTAGTGCCGCACTCTCCTCCAGAAGCGCGATAGCTCGCTCGAGATCGCCTTCGTCAAGCGCGACGAGGCCGAGGCTCTCGCGGGCGATCCGCTCCGTACTCGAGGCACCTCCGAGCGTGGCCTCTTCGATGCTTTCTTCGTACAGGAGACGCGCACGGGCGAAGTTGCCGGAGAAGAGCGCGAGATTGCCGAGGTTGGCGAGGGCGCCGGCAATTCGCACGTGATCGCCGACCATGCGGGCGAGCTCGAGCGACGGCTCGAAGAATCCCGCCGCGGCTTCGAAGTCTCCTTGCTCGCCGGCGAGAACGCCCGCACCGTTCAACGCCCGTGCACGGAGGAGAGGATCCGCGTCGGGAGTCACCGCCAGCGCCCGCTCCAGCGCGCGCCGGCCTTCGTCCAGATGGCCGTGCGTCTGCCAGAAGCGCCAGAGCGCGACGGACAGCCGCAGCTCGCGCTCGGCCGCCGCACGCTCGCGGAAGAAGAACAGCGCCGAGCGGAGATTGTCGTGCTCCCGTTCGAGCTGCTCGAACCACTCGGCCTGGTCGGGCCCGGTCGACTCCGCCTCGGCCAGCTCTGCGAACTGGAGGAAGTAGGTGCCGTGTCGTAGCCTCACCTCCTCTTCCTCCGGGAGCGCACCGAGGTGCTCGAGCGCGTATTCACGCACTGTTTCGAGCATCGATACGCGTGGATGCGGAGCATGCTCGCGTGTGGCCAGGCTCTCCTCGACGATGCCGGATACGTCGTCCAAGACCGAACGTTCGCCGCCCGCACACACGGCCTCGGCGGCCTCGAGAGAGAAGCCGCCAACAAAGACGGCGAGCTGCGCGAAGACACGCTGCTGGGAAGGCGTGAGTAGCTCGTAGCTCCAGTCGAGCGTCGTTCGCAAGCCGCGGTGTCGTTCGGGGGCATCCCGCGGTCCTTCGACGAGCAAGTCGAGCCGGCCGGCGAGCCGGCCGAGCAGCGCGGTCGGGGTCAACAGCTTGCTACGGGCTGCCGCGAGCTCGATCGCGAGAGGTAGCCCCTCCAGCCTCGCGCACAGCTCCTGCACCGCGTCGGTCTCTCCGTCGCCGAGCGTGAAGTGCGGGTTGACACCGAGCGCGCGGTCGGCGAACAGCGTCACCGCCTCGTCGACCTGCAACGGCGGCAATGGATACTCGTGCTCACCGGAAAGACGCAGCGGCGCGCGACTCGTCACGAGCACAGAGAGAGCGGGGGCATCGAGCAGTCGCGCCAGCAACGGCGCGGCGTCCAGCACCTGCTCGAAGTTGTCGACGAGCAGCAGAAGCCGGCCCCGGCTGCGAAGGTGCCGTGCCAGGGCATCCTCTGCGGCCACGCTGCTCTCGCCCAACGCTTGCGCGATCGTCGGTGACACGAGCGCCGGGTCGGCGATCGACGCAAGCTGGACGTAGGCCACGTTCCCGTCGAAGTCGTTCGCGAGATTTCGTGCCGCTTCGACCGCGAGGCGCGTCTTTCCCATCCCGCCTAGCCCTGTGACCGTTAGCAGCCGTGCTCCGTCGCGCACGAGCGCCGCCACCTCCTCGATCTCGCTTTCGCGCCCCACGAAAACGGTCAGAAATGAAGGCAGCCTCGCCTCCACGGGAGAGGCGATTCCCTCGGGTGCCAGAACCGACATGTCGTGACGGAGGATCGCCTGATGCACCTCGCGCAGGTCAGGCCCCGGCTCGAGGCCGAGCTCGTCGGTCAGCGCGCGTCGTGCATCCTGGTACGCGTCGAGCGCATCGGCCTGGCGTCCCGACCGATACAGCGCAAGCATCAGTTGCATGCGGAGGCGCTCGGAGTGTGGATGCTGGCCGACCAGGGCCTCGATCTCCGGAACGAGCTCGAGGTGATGCCCGAGCTCGAGCTCGCAGTCGATCATGTCCTCGAGCGCGCGACGTCGCAGCGCTTCAAGTCGCGAGATCTCCGGCTGCGCGGAGTCCAGGTCGGCAACGTCGGCAAGGGCGTCACCTCGCCAGAGCCCGAGTGCCTCCGCGAGCAGGGTACTGGACTCCGCCGGCGCGCCACGGGCACGTGCCCCGTCAGCCGCGCTGACAAGCTGCTCGAAGCGATACGAATCCAGCGACTCGGGGCGTGCGCGGAGCACATAGCCCGGCGGTTCCGTGAGGACGACCGGCTCGTCATCCTCGCGGAGCGGGCCGTGCAGCACACGCCGCAGCTGCGAGACATGCGCCTGCAAGGTGTTCGCAGCGGTCTCCGGCGGGCTCTCCCCCCACAGCTCGTCGATCAGGCGATCGGTCGATACGACCTGGTTGGCCCGGACGAGCAAGAGCGCCAGCAGGGCTCGACGTTTGGCCCCGCCGAGCGCAAGTGGCTGGCCGTCGGCCCGCACTTCGAGTGGTCCGAGAACCGAGAACTCCAACACAGCATTCGACCTTACGCTTGCGGGGAGATCGGTGCGAGGCGCGCAGCGGTCGGCAAGGCTCGTCCCAGAAATACTGCGGCGGCGGAGCAAGCCACGCACACTCCCGCCGAGACGAGCCACAGCAGCGTCGCCGAGTGGGCGAGCAGAAGGCCCCCGACCGCAGGGCCGAGCGTGAATCCGAACTGAGAGGTCGTCAACCAGAGCGCCGTATAGCGGCCACGTAGCCGCTCCGGTGCGAGATCGGCGACAAGCGGTCCCTGGACGACACCGACCAGGCACTCGCCGACGGCGAACACCACGCCGACCGCGATCAGCAGGCCGGTCGCAGCCAGGACGCCGAACCAGAGGCCGGCGGCGAGCGCCAACAGCCAGGCGGCGGCCCAGATCAGGCCCGTGAACGCCAGTGCCGCAACGCGCCGACGGCCCTGCAGCAGCTTCGCCACCGGAAGCTGCAGGATCAGGATTGCGAGGGTGTTGAAGAGAAAGATGAGGCCGACGCCTCGCTCGCTGACTCCCACGTCCGACGCCGCGTAGACAGGCAGCATCGAGTTCAGCTGCGCGATGCCGAAGGCCGCAAAGACGCCGCCGATCACGATCGCGCCGATGAAAGCCCGGTCGCGCAAGACAATTCCGTAACCGCCGACGCCGCTCGGCTCGGTGCCAAGCTCCGTACGCTCCGGTTCCCTGACGAAGGCAAGGGCGACGAGAAAGAGAAGGTAGGTCGCCGCGTTGAGCACGAAGATCAGCGTGAACGTCGAGGGATCACCGGTCGACACGATCAGGCCCGCCGCCAGGCCGCCGAGGCCGAAGCCGAGGTTGGACGTGACTCGTTGAACCGCGTAGGAGCCTTCCCGCGCCGCCGGTGGAGTGACGGCGATCAGCAAGGTCGAATACCCCGGCCAAAAGAGCCCGCGACCGATCCCCGCAACGCCGACGAAAGCGAATGCCTGCCAGGGTTCACGGACGAGCGGCATCGCTGCAAGCCCCAGAGCCAGCAGCACCAGCGAAACGGCGGCCGTCCTCCGCGCTCCGACACGATCGACCGCCGGCCCCGCGCCGAGCGCAACCACCATCCCGACTCCGGCAAAAGCCGCGGAGACAAGCCCCGCCGTCTGCAGCCCGAAGCCGCGCACGTTGTGGAGGTAGATCAGCAGGAACGGCACGAACATCCCCGTCCCGACGTAGTTCAGCGCCATTCCAGCGTGGAGTACCCACGCCGGCCGCGGCAGCGATGGAATCAGGCCTCGGAAGCTGACTCGCGGCAACGCCCGAACTATGACACCTCGGCGGAGGGCGGCAAGTGCTTTTTTCAGCCGGTTTTCAGCGATCTCTCAGCCCCCGTTGGGACTATCGAGCGCGTCGGCAACAGGTGCAAGGGAGGCGAAGATGACACAGGGAATCCCACAGGGCCCCCACGACGGAGCAGAGATTTAGTCCAGATTCAGGTGGAGGAGGGGTCGCGCACCTGAACAGCGCGGAAAGGTGCCGTCAGCTAAGCGCGCGAGGAGTCTGCCGTCCTCCTCGCGCGCCCGCGCACGTCAGTAGATCGATTGCAGCAGCGAGTGGATCTCCGACGACGTGGCAGGCTTTGGATTGGCCTGGTTACCGGCTCGGCCGGCAGCCGCCTCCGCAACCTCCGCCAACGCCTCCTCCGGCACTCCGAAGTCACGCAGGCGCTCGAATCCGCCCAGTCGCGCCAGCTCCTCGACCCGCGCGGCCGGATCGTCCGTGCCGAGCGCCTCGCCGAAACGGCGCACGGCATCTGGTGCGACCTCGGCGTTGAAGCGCAGTGCAGCAGGCAACGACAGGGCGTTCATCGCACCGTGTGGCAATCCGTAGCGCCCGCCGAGCGCCTGGGCGATCGCATGGCCGAGCGCGAGCATCGAGCCCCCGAGCGCCATCCCAGAGTGCATCGCTCCCTCCAGCAGCTTCGTCCGCCCTTCGAGGTCCTGCGGAGCGTCGACGACGCGCGGAAGCCATTCGCCGATCAGCCGGGCTCCGGTGAGAGCGTGCTCGTCTGCCTCCGGGTTGTGGCCCTGGACGTAGAGTGCTTCCGCACTGTGCGCGAGCGCGTTGAGCGCAGTGCCGACGGTCTCGGCACGCGGTAGCGACAGCGTCAGCTCCGGTTCGTAGACGACGCCGCCGAGGTGGGCGCCGGCTCCGCCGCCGCGCATCCTCCGCTCGGGATCGCGGATCCCGTAGAAGGTCGTCCACTCCGCCCCGGCGTACGTCGTCGGCACCGAGACGACGGGCACGTCCGCCTCCGCTGAGATCGCCTTCCCGAGGTCGATTGCGCTGCCACCACCCACCGCAATCACGCCGTCGCCTGCGTGCTCAGCGGCGGCGGACACCTGGTCGGACGGAACCTCCGTCCAGCGCGCTGCGGTGCGCACGCCCAGGTTCGTGTCGGCCAGGCGCTCGCTCGCGACGAGCAGCGGCTGATCGATCCCGAGCTCGCCGAGCACCACTGCGAGCTCGGCCAGGCCCCAGCGGACGATCACGCCGGAAGGCGCCCTTGTGCAAACGCGACGAAAGCGCGCGCCGCGCGCGTCTCGCTGCGCCCGGTCGCGCGGGCGAGGAAGATCTCTCGCACCGGGTCCAGCCCGCGCACGCGGGCGGTGGCAATCCGCCCGGCAGCGAGGTCCGCCTCGATCGCGAGCCGCGAGATGAAGGCGATGCCGTGTCCGGCGAGCACCGCGCTGCGCACGGATTCCTGTAGACCAAGCTCGAGCCGGACATCGAGGTCGCGCAGCCGCATCCCCGCCTTGCGCAGCTCGTCCTCGATCACCTGCCGGACGCCTGCACCCTCCTGCATCACGATCAGCTTTTCCCCCTTGAGATCGTCGAGCGAGGCGGTTTTGCCGGCGAAGCGGTGACCCGCCGGACACGCAAGCACGACCTCGTCGCGGAAGAACGGCTCGAACGCGACGCCGCGATGGCGGCGGCCGGCGCCGACGATGCCGAGCTCTAGCTCTCTCCCGGCGACGCGGTCGACGACGGTCTGGGTGTCGGAGACAGTGAGCCGCACGCGCACGTCGGGGTGCTGCTCCTGGAACTCGCAAAGCAGGAGCGGGACGACTGTTCCTCCCGGGCCGGTCGAAGCGCCGAGCTCGAGCGTGCCGGTGATCGCTCCCTCGTCGTCCGCATCGAGCTCCTCGAGCAAGTGCTCCTCGGCGGCGAGCACCCGCTGAGCCGATGCATAGAGCCGTCTCCCGACCTCGGTCGGCTCGACCCGGCGGCCGGAGCGGTCAAGGAGCTGCCGCCCCAGGCGCTGCTCGAGCGAGCGAATCTGGAGGCTGACGGCTGGCTGGGTGACCCCCAGCCGCTCGGCCGCCTGGGAAAAGCTCTTTCGTTCCACCACCGCGCAGAACGCAGCTAGCTGACGCGTGTCCATAAGGATTCATTATGCAATCCAGGGCCAGGTGAGGCAGGCTCTACGATCCTGGAGTGGCCATCACGCCGCAGTCGAGCGACTCCTTCAGCCTGCGATTCTCCGAGCTGACGGAGGCGAGCCCGACCCGGCCGCGTGACTCCGCACTACGCGCATTCGACATCGCGCTCTCGACGTTCTTCCTGCTCGTCTCGTTGCCCCTGACGGTCCCGATGGCGCTCGTGCTCTTCCTGACAAGTGGACGGCCGCTCTTCTACCGTGGCGAACGGGTCGGGCGAGGCGGGCGCGTCTTCGACATGCTCAAGTTCCGGACGCTGAGCCCGCACGCAGAGGAACGGCTCGGCCCCTACCTCGGCGAGGAGCTCGTCCACCGCACGCGCGAAGAGACGACTGCGATCGGTGGTTGGCTGCGCGCAACGCAGCTCGACGAGATTCCGCAACTCTGGAACGTGCTGCGCGGCGACATGAGCCTCGTCGGCCCGAGGCCGATCCGGCCGCGCTTCTTCGCGGTGCTCGTGGAAGAGCTCCCGGCGTACTGGCAGCGGCTCGTCGTCCGACCGGGCCTCACCGGCTTCGCTCAGGTGCGCCGCGGCTACGAGACCTCGATGGCGGAGAAGCTCGCCCACGATCTCGAATGGATCGCCGACCGTTCCCTGCGGCTGTACTTGCGAACGTTGGCCACGACTGCGTGGCGAGTGTCAGGCCAGTTTGCGCGCGGCCTCACCGGGCGCAGCTAGACGTCGAGGCGGGCGTCCTCGAGGTCGAGATCGCGGTAGAGACGGCGTTCGACTTCATCGTCGATGACGCCGCGGCGCCGAAGGTCCACAATTGCCGCGCGCTCCGCGTTGAACAACTCCCGTCGCAGACGCTGGTAGTTGAGTGACCGCTCCTCGATCGCGCCGTCATCGTCCTCGTTGAAGCGAGACATAAACCGGTTGCGCCGGAATCCGTAGAGACCGCGCAGCCGCTCGGCCGTGTCCTCTAGTACCCAGTCCTCGCCTTCCAGTTCCTCGAGCCGGGCCAGGGCGGCGTCTGCGGCCTTGATGCGCGCCTTGGCGTGTTCCTTCTCGTCGAGATGGTCGGCTTCGACCCCGAGCGCACGAATCACGACCGGCAGGGTCAGACCCTGGCCGACGAGTGTTCCGAGGATGACGCAGAACGTGAGGAACACGATCAGGTCACGTTGCGGAAACGCGCTACCCGCGTCCGTCGTCAAAGGCACGGCAAGTGCGGCGGCCAGGGATACGGCGCCCCGCATGCCTGCCCACGAAACCACGAATGCACGGGTCGGCGGAGGCGGAGGGTTGTTGGGGCTGAACGCCCCGAGGAATCTCCTCGGGAGGTACGTGAACACGGGCACGAAGAGGAGGCGGGCAACGACCACGGTGAGGGTGACGAGTACGCCCCACCACATGAGCTCCGCCGCCGAGAATCCCGTGAGCGAGTCGAGGATCCGCGGCAGCTGCAGGCCGACGAGGACGAAGAGCAGGGCATTGAGAACGAAGGTGAAGATCTCCCAGACGGCTCCTCCCTGAAGCCTGGTCTGAAACGACGTGAGCTCCGGCGTGTGCCAACCGAGATAGATGCCGGCCGTGACGACCGCGAGCACGCCAGACGCCTCAACGGCGTTGGCCGGAATGAACGCGAGGTAGCCGGTGAGGAGGGCGATCGTCACCTCGACCGGCGGGTTGTCGAGCCGTCGCCGAACCGCGGCGACGACAAAGCCGACGACGAGACCGATCGCGACTCCGCCGATGATGCTCCAAAGCAGGCGCCAGGATGCGTCCCAGATGGAGAACGTACCGGCGACCGCCGCCGTGACCGCGACGCGGTAGAAGACGAGTGCGGTGCCGTCGTTCACGAGACTCTCGCCCTCGACGATCGAGAGGAGACGGCGTGGCACGCCCAGCCGGCGCATGATCGCCGTAGCCGCGATCGGATCCGTCGGTGAGACCACTGCTCCCAACACGAACGCCGCGGTCCAGGACATGTCGTCGATCAGCGTGTGGGCCACCGCGGCGACCGCGACCATCGTCGTGATCACGAGCCCGATGGCGAGGAGCCCGATCGGACGGACATTCGCCCGTAGCTCGCGTAATGACGTAAAGAACGCCGACGAATAGAGGAGCGGCGGCAAAATCGCGATCAGGATCAGATCGGGCGGCAGCTGCACAGTCGGAACGCCCGGGACGAAGCCGAGCGCGAGACCGCCGAGGACGAGCAGAATCGGGTACGGGATTCGCAGCGCCGGGGCGATTGCAAGCAGGGCCGCGGCGGCAACGAGCAGGGCAAGCAGGACGAGTTGGGCGTGGGTCCCGAAATCCACACCGCGAGCCTACGCGGCGGCTACCTCCCTACGTCAGACCGCTCAGCGAAGAACGTGCGACAACACGACCGCGAGAACGTTCAAGACAGAGACCGTGAAAGCGATCGACGTGATTGCCGCGGTGGCACAAACGAATGCATGCGTGGTTGGATCCAATTCACCCCTCCCCCTACAAACACCATGTCACCCGGAAGGGGTACGAGGCAATCCCTCATTCGAGGGCCTCTCTACACTGACCGCTCGTGTGCGGGATCTGCGGAATCGCCTCGACGAACGGCTCGGGGATCACCGACCGCGTCGCGGCGATGAGCGCGACGCTCGTTCACCGAGGCCCGGATAGCTACGGCGAGTTCAGCGACGGAGACGTCGCGGTCGCGGCTCGGCGGCTCTCGATCATCGACCTCGAAACGGGCGACCAGCCGGTCGCAAACGAGAACGGAACCCTGCATGTCGTCCAGAACGGCGAGATCTACAACTATCGCGAGCTGCGTCGCGAGCTCGAACGCGCAGGGCATTCCTTTCGCACCCAGGGCGATACCGAAGTGCTCCTACATCTCTACGAGGAGCACGGAGACCGCTTCGCCGAGCGGCTGCGGGGCATGTTCGCGATCGCGATCTGGGACACAAGCCACCGGCGGCTCGTGCTTGCACGTGACCGCTTCGGGATCAAGCCGCTCTACTACCGCGAGGCCGATAACGAGCTTGCCTTCGCCTCGGAGCTGCGCGCCCTGCCTCGCGGCGAGATCGACCTCGACGCGCTGGAGGCATTCCTCGCGTTCAACTCGATCCCGGCACCGCTGACGATCTTCCGGGAGATCCGCAAGCTCCCACCGGGACATCTGCTGATCTGGGAAGACGGCCGCCTCGAGCTGCGCCGCTTTGCCCGTCCGGCGCCGCTCGATGAGCTCCGCGAGGACGAGGAGGCGGAGCTCGTCGAGGAGCTGCGATCGCGTCTGCGGGACTCCGTGCGTGCACATCTCGTCAGCGACGTGCCCGTAGGTGTTCTGCTTTCGGGCGGGGTCGACTCGGCGTTCCTAGCTGCTCTCGCCGCAGAAGAGAGCTCCGAACCGCTGCGCACGTTCTCGATCGGCTTCGAGGAACGCACCTTCGACGAGCTCGCCGGTGCACGACTTGTCGCGGAGCGTTACGGGACGGAACACCGAGAGCTCGTCCTGCGCCCCGATGCGGCGCTGCTCTTGCCTGCTTTGGCAGACGCATTCGACGAGCCGTTCGCCGATTCGTCCGCGCTGCCGACCTATCTCGTGTCGCAGCTCGCGGCGAGCGATGTGAAGGTCGCGCTCTCCGGCGAGGGCGGCGACGAGCTCTTCGGCGGCTACTACACGTACGCAGCCGACCTGCTCGCCGAACGAGTCGGCGGTCTGGCGCGACTGGCACGCCCGCTCGTCGA
The DNA here is from genome assembly GCA_038237145.1 of Gaiellales bacterium. GTDB lineage: Bacteria > Actinomycetota > Thermoleophilia > Gaiellales > Gaiellaceae > 3-1-20CM-4-69-9. The sequence continues at coordinate 26,677 of JBBRZA010000013.1, read as the reverse complement.
AAGGCTGCCGACATCCTCGTCGAGGGCGAGCTTCGACTACAAGGCGAAGCGCTTCGTCCGCGCCGCACATCTGCCCTCGCTCGAACGGCATCACGGCTGGAAGGAGATCTTTTCGCCCGAGCTTCGCGCGGAGCTCACCGGACGCAGCTCGGTGTTCGACCCCGTCGACATCCTCCGCGACAGGTACGGCGAGACCGAAGGCGCCGACGAGCTTGCCCGGTTGCAGGATGTCGACCTCGGCATCTATCTCGTTGACGATCTACTGGTGAAGACCGACCGCGCGTCGATGGCGCACTCGCTCGAAGCCCGCGTGCCCTACCTCGACACGGTCGTGACGAATCTCGCGCTCGCGCTTCCTACCCGGCACAAGATCCGCGGACTCTCCAAGAAGGTGCTTCTGCGCAAGGCAGCCGCCCCGCTCCTGCCGCGCGAGATCGTCCACGGCAAGAAGCGTGGCTTCTCGATCCCCGCAGCCGCCTGGCTCCGGGGCGAGCTCGAGCCGTTCGCGCGAGAGACCCTCTCGCGCGAGACGCTTCACCGTCAGGGCTTCTTCCGGCCAGACGTGGTCACACGGCTCCTCGACGACCACGTCGCCGGCCGCGAGGATCGCAGCCGCCAACTCTGGGGCCTCCTTGCGTTCACCCTCTGGCACGAACGCCACGTCGAGCGGGCTCCGCAGGTGCCCTCACGGCCCGAAGTGCTCGTCGAGCGCTGACCTAGACTCCTCCGAATGGCCAGCCGACCTCTCGTCGTCCACGTCGTCGGCGCGCGGCCGAACTACATGAAGGTTGCGCCGGTGTACGCCGAGTTGGAGCGGCGTGGCAACGTCGAGCAGCGCCTCGTGCATACCGGCCAGCACTTCGACGCCTTGCTAAAGGACGTCTTCTTCGCGGAACTACCACTCCCACGTCCGCATGTTGAGCTCAACGTCGGCTCAGGGTCACACGGCGAGCAGACTGGACGCGCGCTGATCGAGCTGGAGCAGGTCTTCCTCGACCTCGAGCCCGACCTCGTCTCCGTTGCCGGCGACGTCAACTCGACACTCGCCGGGGCGCTGGCGGCAGTGAAGGTTGGTGTTCCGGTGTGCCACGTCGAGTCCGGGCTGCGCAGCTTCGACTGGCAGATGCCGGAGGAACACAACCGGCGTGCCGCCGATCACCTTTCGACCCTGCTCTTGACGTACTCGGAAGGGGCAAACCAGAACCTGGAGAACGAAGGGATTCCCGACAATCACCAAACGGTCGCACTGGTGGGCAACACGATGATCGATACCTTGCTGGCGAATGTGGATGCGGCCCGTGCGCTCGAAACCTGGAGCGAGTACGGCGTCGAGCCTCGTAAGTATGCGCTTGTCACGCTGCACCGCCCAAGCCTCGTCGACGTGCCCGAATTGCTGACACGCACAGTCGACGCGTTGGCTGACCTCGCGACGAGCCTTCCTGTCGTCTTCCCGGTGCACCCGCGCACGCAGAAGATGCTCGAGCAGTTGGGCAAGCGTCCGACGTTCACCCTGGTGCCTCCTCTGCCGTATCGGGCATTTCTTTCCCTTGAAGCTGAAGCTGCTGCCGTCATTACCGATTCAGGCGGCATCCAGGAAGAGACGACCGTCCTCGGAGTTCCGTGCTTCACCTTGCGCGCAAACACGGAACGGCCCGAGACCTTGCAAGGAACCAACACGCTGCTCGGCCTCGAGCCGGAAGCGCTGCGTGAAATTCCGTCGCTGCTCGCGGAGCCGAAGCAAGGCCAAATCCCGCCGCTGTGGGACGGTCATGCGGGCGAGCGAGCGGCGGACGCTGTCGAGAGATTGCTGATGCATGCTGAGGTCCCTGCCTGAAGGTCTGGGTAGACATGACGGCGTCGGCGCACGTGCTGGTCTTCAGGCCCCTGATCCGGCTGTTGCGCGAGCGGGGCCACGACGTCGAGATCACCGCACGCGATTATGCGCAGACGCTGCAGCTACTCGAGCTGCACGGTCTCGAAGCCACGGTCGTCGGCCGTCACGGCGGGCGTTCGCGGCTCGGCAAGGCACGCTCGCTCACCTCGCGTCTGCGCGCCCTGCGCAAATGGGCGCGGCCGCGCGACTTCGATCTCGCGTTGGCGCATGGCTCACACGAGCTCACCATCACTGCTCGGCGGCTTGGCGTCCCGAGCGCGACGACACATGACTACGAGTTCGCGACGCTGCAGCACCACCTCGGCATGCGCGCCGCGACGACGGTGGTCGTGCCGGACTCGATCCCTGACGAGCGCCTCGCACACTTCGGCGTCAGACCGCCGAAGCTCTTGCGATATCCCGGCCTGAAAGAGGAGTACTACCTCTCCGACTTCGAGCCGGATCCGGGCGTACTCGAGCAGCTGGGCGTCGAGCGGGACCGCATGCTCGTCGTCCTGCGGCCGCCGCCCGACGTGTCGCTCTACCACCGGCACTCCAACCCGCTGTTCCCGCAGACGCTCGCCTATCTCGGCGAGCTCGACACCGTGCACGCCGTCGTCCTCCCGCGGACCGACGAGCAGCGCGAGTACGTACGTGCGCTCGCCTTGCCGTCGGTGATCGTTCCCGATCGCGCCGTCGACGCGCAAAGCTTGATCGCGCTCGCAGACATCGTCGTCTCCGCCGGAGGCACGATGAACCGAGAGGCCGCCGCGCTGGGAGTTCCCGTCTACACGACCTACGGCGGGCGGCTCGGCGGCGTGGACGAAGAGCTGATTCGGCAGGGGAGGCTCAAGCCGCTCACCGATCCGCGCGCGCTCGAGCTGCAGAAACGGGGCGAGGGCTCAGGCAGCCGCGTCCGCCGCGATCCGGCGGTCCTGCTCGACCTGCTGCTCACCGCACGTCGCGACGACGTGTAGGACGTCGCCGCCGTAACGATCGAGCTTCGTCGGCCCGACCCCCGGCACGGTCCCGAGCTCCGACAGGTCACGCGGACGGCGTCCGGCGATCTCGGCGAGCGTCGAGTTGTGGAAGACGACGTACGCCGGCAGGTCGTCGGCCGTTGCGCGTTCGAGGCGCCAGCGCTTCAGTGCCGCGTAGAGCGGATCGTCCGGCTCGGTTGCGCGGACGGGTCGAGAGACGGCGATCCCGAGCTCGCCGAGGAACCGGCTCGCCTTTCCGCTCCAGGTCAAGGAGAGGTGTCGTTTCGCCCGGGTGAGGCCGACGTAGAAGAGCCGCCGGTCCTCGGCGATCTCGTCCGGCTTCTTCGCCTGCCTGATCGGCAGCTCCTTCTCCTCGAGCCGCGGGATGAAGACCGCTTCGAACTCGAGCCCTTTCGCCCGGTGCAGCGTGAGCAGGTGGACGCCGCGCCGGTCCGCGCCGGTCGAGCCGAACCGAGCTTCCAGGTCGGCGATGAATTCTCGCGTCGTCCGAGCGCCGTCGTCGAAGTCCTCGGCGAGGCGAATGAGACGTCCGAGATCGGATTGGCGCACCATCTCACGCTCGCCGAGCTTCTCCGGCAGCTGCTCGCACCAGCCCGCGTCCTTTGCGTACCTACGCACGGATAAGGCGACTTCGGTCGAGTCCAGCCGCCGCAGCCGGCGGAGCAGCTGCCGCGCAGCCTCGCGCCCGAGCAGCGACGCACCCTGGAACGGGATCTTCGCCTCGTGCAGAGGCTCTTCGAAGTCGGCCAGCCTTGCGTTCGTGCGAGAGAGGATCGCGATCTCCTCGAGCGGCACGCCTTCCTTGTGCAACGCCCGCACGCGGTCGACGACGAACGCGACCTCGCCTTCGCGAGCCGGGAACGACCGCGTGACAGGCTCCGGCCCCGAGCCGAGCTTGGCGCGCAGGATCTTCTCCGCACCGCCGAGTGCCGGGACGATCCGGTTCGCCAGCGCGAGCACTTCCGGGGACGAGCGGTAGTTGTCCTCCAGCCGGATCACCGTCGCGTTTGGAAAGCGCGTCGGGAGACCGAGCAGGTACGCCGGCGTTGCTCCGGTGAACGCGTAAATGGACTGATAGTCGTCGCCGACGGCGCAGAGCTCTTCACGATCGCCGAGCCAGCGCTCGAGGAGCGTCTGCTGCAGAAGGTTGACGTCCTGGTACTCGTCCACCGTGAACGCGCTGAAATGCGCACGAACCTCGGCAAGCGCCTCGGGGCGTTCGTCGAAAAGGCGGATCGTGAGCTCGAGGACGTCCTCGAAGTCGACGAAGCCGCGGTCGGCCTTCTCGACCTCGTAGCCGCGAAAGATGCGGAACATCAGGTCGGCCGGGATCGGCGGCTCGTGGTCGCCGAGCTCGGCGAGATAGGTAGGGGGAGTCAGCCTGCGATTCTTCGCCCACTCCACCTCGGTGGCGAGGTCACCGGCGGGACGGAACTTGTAGGGAGGCGGCAGCGTGTTCCCGAGTTGTCGTAGCAGCAGCGCCTTTGACGCCATGATCCGGTCCGGCGGATCGCCGAGGCGGTGCAACTGGCGCAGCGCTGCCGAGTGAAACGTCCGCGCGGTGACACCGCCGACGCCGAGCCGTTCAAGGCGCTCGCGCATCTCCGTTGCCGCCTTGTCCGTGAACGTGACCGCGAGGATCTCGTGTGACTCGAACTCGCCGATCGCAATCTGGTTTGCGATCCGGCGCGTGATCGTGGTCGTCTTTCCCGACCCTGCGCCCGCAAGTATGCAAACGGGCCCGCGCACCGTCTCGACGGCGCGGCGCTGTTCCGGGTTCAGCCCGGCGAAGATGGGATCGCGGTCCACCCGTGCACCGTAAAGACCGCGCGGGACGGCGACTGTGCCGAGTTAGTGCAGAGTGTCTTCCAGAACCGCCGCGCCGGCCCGCTTCGGCTCCCGCAACATCGCGGTCAACCGCGAGACCACGTCCAGGGTCTCTCCACGCGACACCATCCGCTCGAGCTCGTCGAGCCCTTCCTGGAGCCATTCGGCGTCGATGGGCGGACGCGCAGCGCGGAGGATCTTCGGATGCGAGGTGGGGCCGACCTTCTCGCCGTCGGTCCACAGCTCCTCGTGCAGCTTCTCGCCCGGGCGCACGCCGACGAACGTGATTGAGATATCCGTCTTGGGGTCCTTGCCCGAGAGCCGGATCATGTTGACCGCCAGGTCGAGGATCTTCACCGGCTCGCCCATGTCGAGCACGTAGACCTGCCCGCGGCCGCCGATCGCGCCGGCCTGCACGACGAGCGACACCGCCTCCGGGATGGTCATGAAATAGCGCGTCATCTCCGGATGGGTCACCGTAACGGGGCCGCCCTTCTCGATCTGGCGCCGGAAGATCGGGATCACGCTGCCCGAGGAGTTGAGGACGTTGCCGAAGCGAACGGCGACGAAGCGCGTGTTGATGTCCTTGCGGTGGCCGTAGGCCTCCACGATCCACTCGCACAGCGCCTTCGACTGGCCGAGGAGGTTCTTCGGATTCGCGGCCTTGTCCGTCGAGACGAGCACGAACCGCTGGGTGCCGTATTCGACGGCGACATCCGCCATAACTCTGGTCGCGAGTGTGTTGTTGCGGACGGCCTCGAGCGGATTGGCTTCAAGGAGGGCGACGTGCTTGTACGCGGCGGCGTGGAAGACGACGCCCGGCCTGTAGCGCTCGAAGACCTGGCTCATCTTGGCGCGGTCGCCGCAGTCCCCGAGCACCGTCGCGACGGCCGAGAAGTCGCGCTCGCCGACCAGCTCGCGCTCGATATCGAACAGCGCCGCCTCCGAGTGCTCGACGAGCACGAGTCGCGCGGGCCGGACGCGCGAGATCTGACGGCAAAGCTCGGCACCGATCGAGCCGCCGGCACCCGTGACGAGCACGGTCTCGCCGGAGAGGTACTTCGCGATCGAGCCCATGTCGACCTCGACCGGCTCGCGGCCGAGCACGTCCTCTACCTGGACGGGCCGGATCTGCCCTGCGAGATCGAGATCGCCGGAGATCAGCTCGTAGAGCCCAGGCAGCGTCTTGACGGGGACGTTCGCCGCCTGCGCGATCTCGACCACCTGCTGGCGTGTCTCGCCCGACGCGGACGGGATCGCGATCAGCACTTCGTCGGGCGGGTTGTCCCGCAAGATGTGCGGCAGATCGTCTGTCGTTCCGAGCACGCGGATGCCGTGCAGGCGGATGTTCTTCTTGCGCGGGTCGTCGTCGATGAGGCCGATGGGCGTGTAGCCGCCCGCGGGCGTCTTGAGCATCTCGCGGACCACGAGCTGCGCCGCGTCACCCGCACCGACAACGATCACCTCCTTGCCGCGCGCCATGAGCGACGCCGCGCCAGGCCGCTCGAGCAGGCTGCGCGCGAACAGCCGGGTGCCGGCGACCAACGCGAGCAGGATCAGCCAGTCGAGCACCGCAATCGATCGCGGGAGCGGGAAGCCGTGGATCGGGTGGGCGAAGTAGACGGTGAGGTCGGCGGCGATGCACGCAGCCGTGACGCCGCGCGCGGCACCCCACATGTCGCGGGTGGAAACGTAACGCCACCACCGGTTGTAGAAGCCGAACGCGATGAAGATCGCGAGCTTGATTGCGACCACGACGAGGATCGTGTCGATCATCAGGCGGTGGTACGGCCTCGGCACGCCCTGGTCGAACCGCAGCCAGAACGCTAGCCACCAGGCAACCGCAATCAGCGCGGCGTCCGCGAGCAGCTGCCAGAGCCGATGCCTGTTGATAGGAATCACGAGGCCACCGGTGCCGACGCCTGAACGACGGAGACGACTTGCTCCTGAGTTGTCGCGTCGATGCCCGCCCAGATCGGAACGGAGAAGTTCTCCTGCGCGAGCTGCTCTGTGACCGGCAGCGCACCGAGGCTGTAATCGAGATATGCGAGCGCGGGCTGGAGGTGCAGCGGGGTCGTGTAGTAGACCGCACTGCCGATCCCGGCCTCCTTCAACGCAACCCGGATGCGGTCGCGCTCGAGTGAGCGGCAGACGAACAGGTGATAGACATGACCGGGCTCGTCCTCGGGAAGCTCGCAGGCGGCGCCGAGGCCGAGCTCGGCGTAACGAGCGGCAGCCTCACGGCGCGCGGCAACCCAACCGTCGAGCTCCGCGAGAAAGATGCGCAACACCGCCGCCTGTATTTCATCGAGGCGCGAGTTGTAGCCGATCAATTCGAAGTCGACCTTGTCGCGCGAGCCGTGAAAGCGGAGCATGCGGATGCGTTCGGCAAGTTCGGGGTCGTCGGTGGAAACGAGCCCGCCGTCCCCGATGCAGAAAAGGTTCTTGGTCGGATAGAAGCTGAACGTCGAGGCGATTCCCCCGCGCGCGATGTCCGGCGACCCGAACGCCTGCGCTGCGTCCTCGATGACCGGGACGCCCAGCTGCGCAAGCTCGGCGAGTGGCGCCGGGCGCCCGAAGAGATGGACGGCGAGGATCGCCTTCGTGCGCGGACTGATCTTGGCGGCGACATCTTCCGGGTCGAGATTCATCGTCGCGGCATCGACGTCCGCGAAAACGGGAGTCGCTCCGCGACGTGCGATCGCTTCTGCAGTCGCATAGAACGTGAACGCCGGGCAGATGACTTCGTCGCCCGCTCCGATCCCGAGCGCATCCATGACGAGCACGAGCGCGTCGGTGCCGTTGGCGACACCGACGGATTCCTTTACGCCGAGGTAGTCCGCCGCCTCGCGCTCGAAGGCGGCCACGTTGGGCCCCAGGATGAATGCGCCGCTGGCAAGCACGCCGTCGATCGCCTCGCGGATGCGGGGCAGAAACGGTTCGTACTGTGCCTTGACGTCAACCAGAGGAATCGGACGCACGGCTGGAAAGTCTAGAAGACCGTCTGCGGCGCACGATCAAATACGCCGCCAGCGCAGCGATTGCCGCCGCCACCGCGTAGTCGGCAAAACGGAAATCGCGGTGGAAGCGCTCATAACTGTTGCCGAGCCCATAGCCGACTCCGGCCAGCGCAAAGGCCCAGACCGCGGACCCAATCAGCGTCAACACGGTGTAGCGCCACAAGGGCATCCGGAAGATTCCGGCCGGAATCGAGATGAACGACCTGACGACGGGGGTGAGCCGGCCGATCAGGACAGCGAGGTCGTCCCAGCGGTCGAACCAGCGCTCCGCCCGCTGCAACTTGTCCTCGCCGAGATGGAGCCAGCGCCCGCGCCGCTCCAGCAACGGCCGGCCTCCATACAGACCGATGGCCCAGCCGACGACCGAGCCCACCAGGTAACCCAGAGTGCCGGCGAGCGCCATGGCCACGTACGCCCAGGCGTGCGAGGAGATGCGTGATCCGAAGAGGTCGACGTGCTGACCGGCGAAAGCTCCGGCTGCGAGTGCGCCCGCATAGACCATGACAAGCTCGCTCGCCGCAGGGAGCACGGCGTCGATCGCCATCAGCAAGAACACGGCGTAGAGCCCGTGGTTGCCGATCAACGAGGTGAGCGAGCTGGTGACGCCGGCGACCGGCACCCGACGGAGCTTACTTACGTCAGGTGTCGCGGATGAGACCCTGTCGGCGTGCGACGACCACTGCCTCGAGCCGGGAGTGGGCGCCAAGCCCTTTCAGCACGTGTCGGACGTGGTTGCGCACCGTCTCCGTCGTCAGATGCAGATCTGCGGCGATCTGTTCGGTCGACCTGCCCTGCGCGAGCAGTTGGAGAACCTGCTTCTGGCGCGGCGTCAGGTCCGTCGCGATCACACGAGGCGGCTGCGGTTCGAGCCAGGCAACTGCAAAGACTGCGCGGTCGGGATCGTCGCCGGGAATCATCACGGAGCTGATCACGGCACGCACGCGTCGCCCGTCGAGCGTGACGACATCGACCTCGTAGTCGGTGAAGGGCGCACCGTCGAGCTTGCGCTCGAACTCTCGGCGGGCGACCGGGGCGTGTTCAGGTACGACGGTGGTCCCCAGGGAGATCTGACCCACGAGATCGCCGAACAGCGCGCGAGACGCGTCGTTCATCCAGGTGATACGTCCCTCACGACTCACGATGACGCTCGGGAGGCCGAGCTGGTCGAGCGTTTCCGTGAGGTCGATGCTATTCCGGTCTTCGGTAGTCATTCGCTTACGCTAGCCGCGCCAGCTGTCTGACTCACCCCATTTGGGTCTGGTCTCGCGCGAGCCTGCTTGAGAAGGTTGCCGCGTGACCACACGAGGCTCGACGATCGTGATCGTCGAGGAGAGCGCGGCGGTGCAGGAACTCGTTGAACAGGCGTTGCGCGAGTCGGGCGATCGCGTGCTCGTGACCCAGAACGCGCTGGAAGTGCTGGATGTTGCGAGTCGATTGCGTATTGATCTGCTCATAATCGATATCGATTCACAGCCGGGGCTCGTCGAAGAAGTACGCGAGTCCCAGCCGGGTTTGCGGGTCCTCTACCTGTCAGACAGCACCGACGAGCAGCCGGCGGACGCCCAGCGCAGCCCGTTGCTGCTCACACCGTTCTCGCTCGACGAGCTTCGAACGGCGATTGCGGCTCGGCTCAACGGATCCGAGCCTGGGGCTAGCGTCGGAGCCGGAACGGAGCAGTGAGCTCCACTGCTCCGACCTCGTTCGTGGCGGTAGCGCTGAAGACGTAGCTGCCGGGTCGACCACGCCACGAGATCGTCCCGTCGCCTGCGGGGAAGCTTCGAGTGGCAAGAGTTTTCACGATGCCGCCGCCGGGAGTCTCGATGCGCAGCGCGACGCGCGCAGGCCGCGCGAGCTTGAACTTCGCTGTGACACGCCTGTGGCTCGCACTCGCGGCCACGAAGCCGAGCGTGTTGTTGAGGCCGAACTGGCGGTCGGCAATCGAGTGCCGCCCGAGATCGTCGTCCGCGACAGTCCTGAACGTCCAGGCGCCCTCGGGCTGTCCCACTCCCGTCCAGCTGAACTTGTAGCTTCCGGGCGCGCGCGAGCCCGAATCCAGCGGGACGACAATTCCCCCGGGGCCGGTCAGCGTTGCCGCGACCGTCGAAGGCCTTACGAGCTTGTACGCGAAGGTCTGCGCCTCATCCACACCGTCTGCGTTCGGCGAAAGGACACGGGCCGACAAAGCCGGCGCGTAGACGCCGTAGTAGAAGACGGTGAGCGCCTCCGCGACAGCGCGCTCGCCTCCGGGATCGGACGGCCTGTTCAGCAACTTGCCGTCGAACGCCATCGTTGTCGAACCACCTGCGTCGAGGGCGGAGGCCGTGACGCAGCCCAGGCGCATCATGGTCAGCGCCAACTCGAAGTTGGTCAGGCCGGTGCTGTATCCGGGTTGTCGGCCGTCGACCGCGACGAGCAGGATCCGGCCGTCGGCCGTCTGGCCGACGCCCGTGCGCGGATGGCGGTACGCGAGCTGATCCGTCGTGAAGCCTTCGAGCGAGCGGTACACCGGCTTCCCCTCGCGGACGATGATCGGGCCACCCCCGACCGCCTCGAGGACGTTAGCCCACGGCGGCGTGAGCGTGAGCAGCACCGTGACGTTCGCGCCGATCGGAACCTCGGCGGAGAGAAAGCCGGCCTGCGCTCCGCGCGCTACGAGCACCGCGCCGTCGGGTGGGATCGGCTGGTTGCCGCCGCTGACGTACTGCGTGACAACGCCGGTCAACGGTGTGTTCGGTTTCGTCGCGGAGAACGGCTGGATGATCGCCTGCGCACCGGCGTTCTCCGCCGGCGTCCGCGCACCCCATGCACGCGTGTACAGCGTCGTGCGATTCGGCCGGGGCACCTCGTTGATGCCGAGGATTCGCCGCTGGCCCGATCCCTGCCAGGTGCCGGCAAGGCGCACGCGCTCGACGTGCAGGACACCGTCCGTGTCGATCCCGACCGACGAACGGAAGTCCACCGGACCGCTATCGAGGATCCCGCCGCGGATCAGAGCGCCGGTCGGGTGTCCGTCCGTCCAGCTGAACAGGTCGCCGTTGACGCCGCCGACGGTCGCTTCTGCCGACACTCGCTTCTGCATCGACGTCACGCGCTCGCGACCGATGATCGTGTTGTTCGACAGCACCGGTTTCAGCGCGTACAGACCGGTCGGCTTCGGCGCGGAAATCATGTGAATCACAACCGGCCCATGCGCGGTGAACTCGACCTGCCGGGAATACACGACACCGGGAGCGAGCGTCTGACCACGAATCGGCACCGCCGCGAAGGCATCCGGTGCGACAAAAAGCCCTGCAAAGAGGGCGTAGATGACGGCTCTACGGACCACGACCCCGCCCGAGGTTAGCTGAACGGGATGTCGGCTAATGAAAGGAGACTGTTAGGCCTCGCTCAGTTCCAAACCTTGACGTCGCGGTAGAGCGTGTCGCGCTGGACCGGAGTCTTGCCAAGGGCCTTGATCAGGTGGACGAGCTCCTCGGTGGAGGTGCGGTGAGTCGTTCCCGCGGCCGAGACGACGTTCTCCTCGATCATCACCGAGCCCATGTCGTCCGCGCCGAACCCGAGCGCAACCTGGCCGATCTTCATCCCTTGCGTCACCCAGGAGGACTGGATGTGCGGCACGTTGTCGAGATAGATGCGGGACACGGCTTGCGTGAGCAGGTAGTCGAACGACGTCGGCATGTCCTCGCGGGCAACCTTCCCGGCGAGCCGGTTGCCGTCGTTCTGGAACGTCCACGAGATGAAGGCGCGGAAGCCGCCGGTCTCGTCCTGGAGCTCGCGGATGCGCCGCATGTGCTCGACGCGCTCGGCGACCGTTTCCACGTGGCCGTACATCATCGTCGCAGTCGTCGACATACCAAGGCGATGCGCGTGGCGCATGACCGCGAGCCACTCGTTCGTCTTCGTCTTCTTGGGGGCGATCTCACGGCGGACGCGGTCCACGAGGATCTCGCCGCCGCCGCCAGGGATCGAGTCGAGACCGGCGTCGCGCAGACGGGAGATCGTCTGCCAAAGCGTCAGCTTGCTGCGCCGCGAGATGTGCTGGATCTCCGGCGGCGAGAGGGCGTGGAGGTGGATCTTGTAGCGCGCTTTGATCGAGCGGAACAGATCCTCGTAGTAGTCGATGCCGAGATCCGGGTGGTGGCCGCCCTGCATAAGCAGGCCGGTGCCGCCGAGCGCGAGCGTCTCTTCGATCTTCTTGAAGATGACCGGCTTCGGCAGCAGGTAGCCCTCACGTGTGTCGCCGGGGCTACGGTAGAAGGCACAGAAGTCGCAGTCCGTGTGACAGATGTTCGTGTAGTTGAGGTTGCGGTCGATGATGAAGGTGATGCGATCGGGATCCGCCTTGCGGTTCCTGATCTCGTTCGCAGCGCGCCCAACGGCGACGAGGTTGCGCGAATCGAGCAACGCGAGCGCCTCGTCGTCGGAGATGCGCTCTCCCTCGAGCGCCTTGCCGAGGATTTCCGTGACGCTCACGTCACACCTGCGTACCCGTGCCTGGCACGGGTACGCCCTCGGGGTTGCGGCACCGCGTGCGGGTTCGCTGAGCTGCGTGACGCTTCGTCATGCGTTTCGTACCCGTGCCTGGCACCGGTACGTTCATGCGACGACGGCCTCGCGGACGAAGCGCAGCTCCGGGACCTCGTCGAGCTCGCCGGCTTCGTGCGCGAGTTCCAGGAAGGTCATCAGACCGGCACGCTCCCGCGGGCCGAAGCGATAGCGGAGCTTCTCGAAGTAGCGGGCGAGGAAGCCGGCCGGATACCCGTAGCGATCGCTCGCCTCGAAGGCCAGCCGCTCCGGTTCGGCCCGCGCCAGTCGAACCGAGGCGACGAGAGCGTCCTCCAGCTCCGCGAGCCCAGCCTGCAGCGGCTCGGGGCAGGCCCAAACGGCGAACACCATCGGCAGCCCCGTGCGCTCGAGCCAGAGCCGGCCGAGATCGTAGTGCGGGGTCGGATCCTCGAACGCGGACTTCAGGGCCGCATCGCCGATCAGGAGCTTCGCGTCGGCCTCCTCGCCGAGCGGCACGTGCTCGGCCTCCGGCAGCAGCACCTTCGTCAGCACAACCGACGTGGCGGACTCGGGCGTGATCGCCACCGTCCGCACGTGCTCGAGCGGCTGGCGCGAGACGAGCTGGATCGAATCCACCGCCCCTTCCGAGCTGACGCACAGCCGGGGCAGCAGCCGCAGACGATCCGCATTCCGGGCGTACTCGATCGACGAGATCGGCGCGACGTCGAGCTCGCCGGCGAGAACGCGGCGGTTGAGCTCGGTCGGCACGCCCTGGATCTCCTCGACCTCGGCCTCGAGCCGGTAGAAGACCGGTGCCATGTTCACGTAGGAGATGCGTCCCAGGCGAATCACGTGTCCTCCCGCTTGGCGGCGAGGATCATGAGCACGAGGGCGGGAACGAAGAACAGCCCGATCGAGAACCGCAGATCGCGCACCAGATGCCCATGACCGCGGCAGCCACTCGAACGGCGCGACCGGGCACGAGAAGCGGCAGCGGGACGACAACCGCAGGTACGAGGATGAGCGGCCAGTTCACCGACCATGGGTCGGTCTGCGCAGCGATCACCACACCGGCGCACACCGCCCCCACCAGTCCCGCGAAGAGCGCGGCCAGGCTCCAGGGTCGGCGCACACCGCCACTCGACCAGGTGAGTACGCATGCGACGGTCAGTTGTCCCACCTCCGCACCTCGCCGTAGAGCGTGTCGCGCTGAACGGGAATCCGCCCCGCGTCGCGGACGAAGCGCACGAGCTCCGGGACCTTCTGCTCGGTCTCGGTGCGCGCACCCGCGGCGTGGAAGATCTGCTCACGCACGACCGTGCCCTGCACGTCGTTCGCGCCGAAGTGCAGCGCGACCTGTGCGAGCGGCAGGCCCATCATGATCCAGTAGGCCTTGATGTTCGCAATGTTGTCGAGCAGCAACCGCGACACTGCGATCATCTTCAAGTCGTCCGAGCCGGACGTGTGCTTCCAACCCCGCCGCTCGAAGACCGTGTTCTCCGGATGAAACGCGAGTGGGATGAAGGCGAGAAAGCCGCCGGTCTTGTCCTGTTGCTCGCGCAGGCGCAACAGGTGGTCGACCCGCTCCTCGTACGTCTCCACATGCCCATAGAGCATGGTGCAGTGCGTCGGAATCCCGAGCCGGTGCGCAGTGTCGTGCGTGTGGAACCAGAAGTCCGGATGCTCTTTCCCCGGCGCGACCAGGCGGCGCACGCGGTCGGCGAATACCTCCGCGCCGCCGCCAGGCAGCGAGCCGAGCCCGGCCGCTTGCAACCGGCGCAACACTTCTTCGTGGGTGAGCCCGGAGAGCTTCGTCATGTGGTGGATCTCGCTTGCGGTGAAGAGCTTCAGGTGCACGTCGGGAAGCGCCTCGTGCAGCGAGCGGACGATCCCGACGTAGTAGTCGAAGTCCACGTGGGGGCTCTCGCCACCGACCATGTGGATCTCCGTGAAGCCGGTGAGCTCGTGCTGAAGAACGGCGTCCTCGACCATCTCTTCCGGCGTGTGCGTGTAGGCATCGGACTGTTTGTTCGTGACGGCGAACGCGCAGAACTTGCACTTCACGCGGCAGACGTTCGTCTGGTTCAAGTAGAGGTTCTGGACGAAGTAGACGCGGTCGTCGCCGCCACGCACGCGCCGCGCAAGATCGGCGAGCTCGCCGAGGGCGAGGATGTCATCGCTCTCCATCAACGTCACGCCGTCCTCGAAGTCGAGGCGCTCTCCGGCCTCCACCTTGTCTCGGATGGGCGCGAGCATGTCGGTGCGTTCCAGCAAAGCCATTACCGCTCCCTGTTGACGACAGCGTAGGTCAGAGACTCGAGCTCTTCTCGATGCAGCTCCCCGTTCAGGCACGCCCGCGCGTTGCGTGCGTAAGCGAAAGCGACCTCGCGGCTCTCCTCGATCGCGCCCGTCGACGCGACCCGCAGCAGCGCACCCTCCAGCTGGCCCCCGCCGGCAAGGGCGGCGCGCACCCCCTCGTCCCGCTGCGCAGCGAGCAGCAGCGGCAACGTCGGCGTGCCCTCGCGCAGATCGGTGCCGGCGATCTTCCCGGTCTCGATCGTGACGCCCGAGCAGTCGAGGATGTCGTCGCTGATCTGGAATGCGACGCCGAGCGCGAGCCCGAAAGCGCCCGAACCGCCGGCCAGCCGGCACGCCGCCTCGAACAGCTTCCCCGTCTTCAGCGTGCAACGTTCGAGGTACGCCGCGATGCTCGTGTCCGGATCGAAGCGCTGCGAGCGCTGGAGTGCCTCGCCCCGCGCGAGGCAGAGCGTCGCATTGGCCAGCACGGCCACCGCGCGCGCGTCTCCCGTCGCCGCGATCTCGGCAAAGGCGCGGGCAAAGAGATAGTCGCCCGCGGCCCGTGCAGCCTCGGGACCGTGCGCCGACCAGGCCGACGCATGTCCCCGGCGTAGATGCGCGCCGTCGATGAGATCGTCGTGCATCAAGGTCGCCAGATGCACGAGCTCGACTGCGACTCCGGCGACCACAGGCGGCTCGGAGCCAGGCGGCGCGGACAGGTACACGAGCAGGGGCCGTAGCCGCTTGCCGCCGGCGGCGAGCGCTTCAGCGCCCACCTCGGCGACGACGCCTCGATACGCGCCGACTGCCCGTCCCAGCCGCTCCTCCAGGTCGCCGAGGTAGTCGTCGAGCCCTGGAGCTTCGCGAATCTCCGCGAGCGCGCTCATTTGACGTCCGCGGTGTGCAACGCGACGATGCCTCCTGCGAAGAGCCGCACACGCACGTCCCGGAAGCCCGCCGCCTCGATCATGGCCGCGAGCTCCGCCGGACCGGGGAAACGGCGGACGCTGGCCGGGAGGTACGTGTACGCAGAACCACCTGGAAGCAGCTTGCCTAGCAGCGGCACGACTCCGTCGAACCACAATCGGTAGAAGGGCGCGAGCGGTCCGCGGGGGCGCGTGATCTCGAGGATCCCGAGCCGGCCGTCAGGCCCGAGGACGCGCCGGAGCTCGGACAGCGCACGCTGCAGATCGTCGACGTTCCGCACGCCGAAACCGACCGTCGCCGCGTCGAAGGTTGCGTCGCCGAACGGCAGCTCGAGCAGATCTCCGCGGATCCACTCGAGCTCGGGCGCCTTGCGCCGTGCGCGCTCGAGCATCGGCTCGGAGAAGTCGAGGCCGGTCACACGTCCACTGGCGCGCGCCGCAGCGACCGCGAGGTCGCCGGTGCCACAGCAGGCATCGAGCACGACGTCGCCGGGCCGGACGACCGCCTCCGCCGTCAACCGGCGCCAGCGCCGATCGAGCCCCGCCGTCATCGTGCGGTTCATCGCGTCGTAAAACGGCGCGATGCGGTCGAACATGCGCCGTACTGCGTCCGGGGCCAGCTGGCCGGATTCGTAGTTGACGCTCACTCTCCCCATCTCTTGGCGAGCTCGACATCCAGCCCGAGCTGATCCAGCGCGCGGCCGACGATGAAGTTCACCAGGTCGTCGACCGACTCGGACCCGTGGTAGAAGCCGGGTGCGAGGAACAGCACGGTCGCGCCCGCCTCTTTGATCGTCAGCATGTTGCGCAAGTGGATCAGAGACAGCGGCGTCTCCCGCGGCATCACCACGAGCTTGCGTTCCTCCTTCAGCGCAACCGACGCCGCCCGGTGGATGAGGTTTGACATTGCACCGGAGGCGATGGTGCCGAGGGTGCCCATCGAACATGGGCAGATGACGTAAGCGTCGACCTTTGCCGACCCACTGGCATACGGCGCCTTCCAGTCGTTCGGCTCGTACACGGTGACGTTCCCGCCCTGGGCATGCTCGAGCAGGCGCGTGAGGGTCTCATCGCGGGACAGACGCGGGTTGCCGTAAAGCTCCGTTGCAAGCACCTCGATGCCGGCACTCGACGCGCAGATGCCGAGCTCCACGTCGGCACCGCCGAGCGCCTCGACGAGGCGAGCCGCATAGGGAGCGCCGGAGGCGCCCGTTATGCCGAGGAAGACTCGCACCGCGGGCCTATTTCGGCCCCTTGGACGCGAGGAGGAATGTCGCAAGCTGCGAGAGCTGCTGGTCGTCGAAGCCGAATTTCGGCATCACCTTGTTTCCGAACTTCGAGGGGTCGCGGATGTAGTTCATGAGGTAATCCTTGGTCCGGCCCTTCGTCCCTTCGTCGCTGAGGTCGGGCGCACCCTGGTTCGAGCTGCCGGTTCCGAGGTACGTGTGACAGGCCGTGCAACCCGAGCTCGCGAAGATCTTGGCGCCCGCGATCGCTTCCGCGTTCCCTGTGAATCCCTGTCGCTGCGCCCAGGTCGGCACGGCCTGGACGACCTCGCTCGCGAGCGCTTCCTTCGCGGTCGCGCCCTTGTACGTCAGGACGCCCATCGAGATCACGACGAGGATCGCGCCGATGACAGCGACCGGCCGCCGCGTGAGCCGCCGCTCCATCCGCCGGTCGATGAACGGGAGCAGGAAGGCGATGATCAGCATGATTGTGGGAATGCCGACCGTGCCGAGGATGACCGAGTCGGGCCACTTGAAGATGCGAAGGAGATAGAAGAGGAAGTAGAAGTACCAGTCCGGCCGCGGGACGAAGTTCGTCGTCGCCGGATCGGCGGGCTCGGAGTAGCGCGGCCCGAGTAGGCAGGAGTCGCCGCTGCCGCACGTGTTGGGGTCCGGTCCGGAGGTGAAGTACCAGACGGCCGAGAGCCCGATGATGACCGAGACCACGACGAGGCTCATGACCGTGTCGTGGAACATCGCGTACGGGTAGAAGGGCTTGCCGCGCTTCTTGACGTCTGCCTTGTACTTCGTGAACTGCTTGCGCCACTGGTCGGTGCTGGCCATCAGTGCCCCTTCCAGTGATGCTGTCGAGCTTCTCGGTCGCGAGCACCAAGCCAGAGGCCGCACTCAACCGCAGCAAGGCTGGTTTGCCTTGCTAAGGGCGAGGGTGGACTCTGGCGCCGCGTGATCGCGGGCGAGAAGCCGGCGAGTATTGCTGGAAGGGGCACTAAGCGTCGTCACCTCCGTTGCGGCGGAAGCCGCTGCGCGCGGCCGGTTGTGTCAGCCCACTCCGTCCGTTGGTCGCAGGCTCGTCGTCGTAGTCGGAACCGGCGGCCTCGTCCGACCAGGGCGGCGACGACACGCCGAGCCGGATGACGAGATAGAGATGAAGCCCGATCAGGGCGAAAATCAGGCCGGGAATCAAGAGCATGTGCATGGAGTAGAAGCGGGCGAGCGTTTCGCCCCCGATCTCGGAGCCGCCGCGTAAGAAGTCGGCGAGGAACGGTCCGAGGAACGGCGCCGTCCCGTTGAGGTTGATGCCGACGACGGTCGCCCAGTACGCGGTCTGGTCCCACGGGAGCAGGTAGCCGGTGAAGCCCTCGAGCATGCCGACCGCGAGGAGCGTCACGCCGATGATCCAGTTCAGCTCGCGCGGATACTTGTACGCGCCGAACAGGAAGACGCGGGCCATGTGGAAGAACATCAGGATGATGAAGACGCTCGCGCCCCACTTGTGCATGCCGCGCACCAGCCAGCCGAGCGTGAGGTCGTTGGTGATGTGCTGGATCGACTGGTACGCGCTCTGCGGGTCGGGCTTGTAGTACATCGCCAGGATCACGCCTGTGAGCGCCTGGACGAGGAAGGCCGTCAGCGTCGCCGACCCGAGCGTGTGCCACCACCCGGCATCCCCGGGGACCTTGCGGAAGAGGAAGTACTTGATCGCGCCGACCAGGCCTGAGCGCTCTTCGAGCCAGTCGATCGGGTAATTGATCGCGGCCTCGAGCTGCTGGCGGCGGGCGGACTTCTTGTTGCGCGTCGCGGTGGCCATCAGTGGGGCGGCTGCAACGGATAGAGGAGCTGCTCCACGCCGTCGATGTGCTGGCCGGGCCCGGCGAGCTTGTACTTGTGGATCAGTGCGTTCTTTCCCTCCCCCTTCACGTGCGACACGCTGTACGGCTCGCCGAGGATGAGGTGGCCGTCGACCACCTCGAACGCGTAGCGGTCGAGCGCGCGAACCGGCGGTCCCGAGACGACGTTGCCCTCGATGTCGTACTGGCCGCCGTGGCAGGGACAGCCGTAGCCGCCGGCGGGGATCGCCGGGATCATCGTGATCCGCTGGCCTTTCTTGCCCTCGACCTCCTTCTGCTGGTTGTCCTGCACGGGGCCGTTCGGCTGTACCGGGCAGCCGAGGTGCGCGCAACGGTTCGAGATGATCGTGAAGCTGGGCTTGCCGTTCAGCGGGCCGTTGTTGCGGATGTACGCGGTGCGGTGTGACACCTCGCCGGCCTCCGGGTTCATGAAGAACTTCGTCACGAACCACTTTCCTTCGGTGAAGTTCTCCAACGGACCCAGGTCGATCTTCGGGTAGCCCTGGCCACGGAATGCGGGAACGATCATGAAGCCGATTGCAGGCACGGTCACGAGACCGCCGATCACACCGCCCAGCCCGAGCGTCGCGCCCTCGAGGAACCGGCTGCGCGGGAAGCGCTCGCCTGTCTCGGGCTCGGGCATGGCGGCTTCGCCCTCATGGGCAGGGATGGCGGGAGCCTCGGTCGACTCCCTCGTCTCGCCGCGCTCGGGCTCGATCGCCGAGACCGCCTCGCCCCGGAACTCCTTCGTCGCATCGCGGGCCCAGAGGAAGCCGCACACGACCGCGATCAGGGCGCCGATGGGCACGATCACCTTCGTGTTGACGATCAGCCCGACGAGGATGCACGCGATTCCCGCTGCAAATCCGATCGGAAGGAGCGAAGGGCCCGGGGAATGCGGCCGGTCCCCGTGCTGGGGTTCCGTCACCGAGCCTGCCCTTTATGGGTCACCACTAGTGGATTCAATCCCCGCCCTGTTCCGTGTGTCAACGACGTATCAATCGGCGCAACGGGCCAGAACTCTGACGGATTCGCCCGTTCCCTGCAGCGGTGTCGAGCGAGATCCCGTACTCCTCCCAGCGGCGGTCGACCAGAGCCTGGACTTCCGGCGTCATCTGGATCTCGGGCGGCCACTCCCGGGTGCCCTCCGCGGGGCCCTTGTGGGTCGCGTCGATCCCGATCTTGCCGCCGTAGAACTGGCGGGTCGGGGCGTGGTCGAGATGGTCGAGCGGCCCTTCCGTCAGCAGCACGTCCCGGGCCGGATCGACGTTCGCACCGACGCGGAACATGACCTCCGCGTAGTCGTGGACATCGACCCACTCGTCGACGACCACCACCGCCTTGGTCAGGCTGAGCATCCCCAGACCCCAGATCGCGTGCATGGCCTTCTGGGCATGGCCGGGGAAGGCTTTACGGATCGAGACGATGCAGCAGTTGTGGAAGGCGCCCGCAACCGGAAGGTCGTAGTCGACGATCTCCGGAACGGTCATCCTGATCGCAGGCAGGAAGATCCGCTCGGTCGCCTTGCCGAGCCATGCGTCCTCCTGCGGCGGCTTGCCGACCACGATCGACGGATAGATCGCGTCGTGGCGCATGGTGATCGCGGTGAGCCGGAACACGGGGAACGGCTCGGGTGGCGTGTAGTACCCCGTGTGGTCTCCGAACGGCCCCTCCTCGGTGAGCTCGTCCTTGTCGATGTAGCCCTCGAGGACGATCTCGGCGTTCGCGGGGACCTCGAGGTCGACCGTCTTCGCCTGGACGAGCTCGACCGCTTCACCGCGCAAGAAACCGGCGAGCATGAACTCGTCGATGTGCTTCGGCAGGGGCGCGCTCGCGGAGTACGCGGTGACCGGGTCGAGCCCAAGCGCAACCGCGACCTCGATCTTCCCGTCGGTGGCGAGATAATCGGCGCGCCCGTCCTTGTGGATCTGCCAGTGCATCGC
Source organism: Gaiellales bacterium (assembly GCA_038237145.1). Taxonomy (GTDB): domain Bacteria; phylum Actinomycetota; class Thermoleophilia; order Gaiellales; family Gaiellaceae; genus 3-1-20CM-4-69-9. Next base: position 6,189 of record JBBRZA010000013.1, on the reverse strand, counting down.
CGTCGTGCGGGGGCCGAGCTTCTGCATCCGGTACATACCGACGTTCCGGGTCCCCGTCTGTGGATCGTTGGTGATGACTGCGGGGAGCGTGATGAACGGCGCAGCGTCGTCGGGCCAGCACTTCTGGATCGGGAGCAGGTCGAGTGACGCGTCATCGCCTTCGAGCACGATCTCCTGGCTTCGCGCACGGCGGACCGTCTTGGGACGTGAGTCGGCGATCGACTTCAGCTTCTGCAGGCCGCGCACCTTGTCGATGAGCCCGGACGGCGGTTGCATTTCCAGCACGTCGCTGAGCTTGGAGGCGACATCGTCCAGCGACGGTGCGTCGAAGGCCATGCACATCCGGCGCTCGGTGCCGAACTGGTTGATCAGTAGGGAGTGCTCGGAGCCCTTGACGTTCTCGAACAGCAGCGCGGGCCCACCGGCCTTCACCGTGCGGTCGGTGATCTCCGTGATCTCGAGCTCGGGATCGACTTCCGTGCCGATGCGGACGAGCTCGCCTTCGCGCTCGAGGAGCGCAATCCACGCACGCAGGTCAACGGGGGGCGCCACCCTGTCAGTCTAAGGCGCACATCCAGGTCGCAGCCTCCTCGAGCGAGAGCGAGCGACCAGCCTCGCGACCGGTTTCGAACGCGCCGTCAGCGAACGCCAGCACTTCGCGCTGAAGCCGCTCGATGTCACGCGGCCACGGACCACCTGGGACGAAGGCTGCGGCCGTCTCCACGGCGCCCCAGATCCGGCCGGCGTCCTCTGTCCGCGAGTCGTGGACAAGCGCGAGCGCAAACTGGCTGAGGTACCACGAGAGCCCGACGCGATCACCGAACTGGAGGGCCAGAGCGACGGCTTCGTGTAGAAGTCCCCGGGCTTCGGCGATGCGATCGTCCGCGATCGCCACCTCCGCGAGCGCGCTGAGCGTCCCTGCTCGCCACCAGCGCCAGCCAATCTTTCCGGCCAGCTCGGCGCTCTCCTCGAGCAGCGCCAGTCCCTGCCGGCGATTACCCGACTGGAGTGCGATCGCGCCAAGGAGAGCCAGCGGCTGCGTCGCGCCCTTGTCGTTTGCAAGCCGCCGGTGTAACTCGAGACTCCGTTCGCTGAGCGCACTCGCCCGCTCGACGTCCTCGCGCATGAGCGCGATGATCGACAAGCGGTGCAGCAGCACCGCGATGCCGTTTTCGTCCGCGAGCCGCTCGTACTCCGCGAGGCTCTCTTCCCAGAGCCGCTCGGTGAGGTCGAACTCGCCGGCGAAGTGCGCAGAGCTGCCGAAGGATCGCAGGGCGCGGGCACGTAGGAGGGGCGGAACTGCGTCCGCGTGCTCGAGGAACGCGCTGAACCAGCGCATTCCCTCTGCGGTGTAGCCGAGGACCCAAAACTGCTCCAGAGCAACCAGGAAGTCGAGCCCGAATTCGGTTTCACCGGTCTCCAGCGCCCAGGTGAGGGCCGCGCGCAGGTTCGAAGCCTCCGGAATGACGATCTCCGGGCGCTGCTCGGCCGCAACATCATCCGTGTCGAGACAGGCGCTGACAGCGACCGAGTGGTAGTACCTGGCGTGCTGCGCGCGCAGCTCGGCCACGTCGTCGAGCTCGGCAAAACGTTCGAGTGCCAGCTCCCGGATCGTCTCCAGCATGAGGAACCGGGTTCCGGCGAGCGCTTTCACGAGACTCGCCTCGACCAGAGCGTCAAGGGTCTCGACGGTGCAGCCGGCGACCTTTTCCGCGGCGTCGAGCGAGAACGTGCCCGCGAAGACCGCCAGCCTGGCGAAAAGCGCGCGCAGATCGTCGGGCAAGAGGTCGTAGCTCCATTCGATCGTCGCGCGTAGCGTGCGCTGCCGCGCAGGCGCGTTCCGCGCGCCTCCGGTCAGGAGCGGCAGACGCCGGTCGAGGCGCTCGAGCAGTGCCGCGGAGTCGAGCGAGCGCAGCCGCGCAGCAGCAAGCTCGAGCGCAAGCGGGAGCCCGTCGAGCCGGCGACAGATCTCCTTCGCGTTCTCGTCCGGCTGGAAGTCCCTTCGCACGGAGCGAGCGCGCTGGACCAGTAGCTCGACTGCGTCCGTCTCCGGCAGCGGATCGACGGCGAACTCGCACTCGCCGTGAACACGCAGCGGCGCTCGGCTGGTCGCCAGAACCTTCGCGGAGTTACCGGCTTCGAGGAGGGCCGCGACCTCGGAGGCCGCGCCGAGCAGATGCTCGAAGTTGTCCAGGAGCAAGAGCACTCGGCGGCCGGCCAGCTCCTCCAGCTGGCGAACACCGGCAGTTCGGGTGATCGCCGGCCGAACGAGCTCCTGAGCGGACAGCCCGGCGAGCGGAACCCAAAAGACACCGCCGGGAAAGTCTTCGAGCAGTTCTGCGCCGACTTGCAAGCCGAGCCGCGTCTTGCCGCTCCCTCCGGGACCCGTGAGTGTCACGAGCCGCTCTGAATCCGTGAGGAGGGCCGCCAGTTCCGCAAGCTCCGTCTCGCGACCGACCAGCGGATTCGACGCCACTGGAAGGTTCGTCGTGTTGAGGCTCTTCAGCGGAGGGAAGTCGTCGTGGCCGAACTGGTAGATGCGTTCGGGCGCGGTCAGGTCCTTGAGCCGGTGGTGTCCAAGGTCACGTAGTCCGTGCGCGCCCGCGAGGTCGCGCGTCGACCGCGAGACGAGGATCTGGCCGCCGTAACCGACAGCGGCAATGCGAGCTGCGCGGTGGACGTCGATGCCGACGTAGCCCTCCTCGGTGAGAAGCGGCTCGCCCGTGTGCAGGCCCATGCGGACGCGGATCGCGCCGCCCTCCAGCGCAGCCTTTCCGTCGACAGCCGCGGCCAGCGCGTCCGAGGCCTTCGCGAAGGCGACGAAGAACGCATCTCCCTGCGTGTCCACCTCGACGCCGCCGTGCCGGCCGAAGCATTCACGCAGCGTCTTTCGATGCTCGCCGAGCGCATCGGGGTAGGCGTCGCCGAGCTCGTGCAGGAGCCGCGTCGACCCCTCGACGTCGGTGAAGAGGAAGGTGACAGTGCCGGTGGGCAGCTCGGCCACACCGGGATGATGCGCCGACTCGAGCCGAAGGTCTAGCGGCGGCGGCGGCGCAGCCAGTGCGTGGTCTCGCCGAGGGCGATCACGCCGACGAAGATCAGGCCGACGATGAGCATGCCGGTGATGACCTTCTTGCCCTCGGTCGCGGCGTCCTCGACCGCGAGCAACTGGAGCAGCGCAAGCATCGGCGTGACTCTAACGCAGGCGTCCGCGATGGGTCGCCAGGGAGCTGTCGACAGCCGCGTCGCCGGCCCGAGCCCGAGCCAGCCGCTCGAGCGGGCCCGGATCGTTGTCGAGACGAAGCGACGACCGGCCTCCTTCCAGCTCGCCGCGGCCAAGGGCCGCGGCAGTTGCCGCCCACACCGGCCCGTCCCCGGCGATGTCTTCCGCCCGCAGATACGCGCAGAGCGCGATCAGTTCGGCGAGGTCGCTGACCGCCTCGACTGTGCCGACCTCCTCGATGCGCACGAGCCCGTGTGCAAAGAGGTAATCCCCGAGGAGCAACGCAGCGTCCTGGTCCTCGGGTGAGAACAATCTCGGTTGGCCGTAGTGCAGAAGGTAGCCCTCATAGATCGTCTCGATCCCCAGCGCATAACGCGGCTCGCCGAGCGAGGAGAAAGCCGGATCCCGTTCCTGCTCCTCACGCGGGCGCAGCGCCGCGTTCCACAGGGCGCTTTCCTGCCCAGCGTCAGCGGCGATCGTGTCCCAGAGATCAGCAGTGGTAGCCCGACCGGCCACGTCAGCGGCCCCTGGGCGGCTGCAAAGTTCCGCCGGGCGGCGTCCTCGGCCGTGCGCGTGTGACCCGACACGCGCACGGCCTGCGTCCTTTCCCGGCGGACTTTTCGCGCGCCAGGAATCCACTGACGTAACCGGCCGGACTACCCGAAGTCCGCAACGGCCTGAATTGTCCGGTCGATCTCCTCGTCGCCGTGGGCGAGCGAGACGAACATGGCCTCGAACTGGCTCGGCGCAACGTAGATGCCGCGTTCGAGCAGGTGTCGGAAGAGTGCGCCATAGCGATCCGTGTCGGCTCGCTGCGCGTCATCGAAGTTGCGGACCGGTTCGTCCTCGGTCATGAAGAGCGTCGCCATCGCGCCGACACGCTGCACGCGTCCGTGCGGCGCAAGTCCCCGTTCGAGTCGGGCAGCGCGCCGCTCGAGCCCTTCGTACACGGCCGGGTCGCCGAGGCGCCTGAGCATCGCAAGCCCTGCCGCGGTGGCGAGCGGATTTCCCGACAAGGTTCCGGCCTGGTAGACGTCACCGCTCGGTGCCAGGCGATCCATGATCTCGGCTCGGCCCCCAAACGCCGCCAGCGGGAGCCCGCCGCCGACGATCTTCCCCAGGATGGTCAGGTCCGGCGTGACGCCGAACAGTTCCTGCGCGCCGCCTCTGGCAACGCGGAAGCCGGTGATGACCTCGTCGAACACGAGCAGCGCTCCCGATGCGTCGCAGAGACGACGAAGCGCTTCGAGAAAACCAGGCTCGGGCGGGACGACGCCCATGTTCCCGGCAACGGGCTCGAGGATGATCGCAGCGAGGCCCTCGCCGTACTCGGCCACGGTGGATGCAACTGCGTCGACGTCGTTGTACTTGCACACGATCGTGTCTTTGGTGGTCGCCAGGGGGACGCCGGGGCTCGACGGCAAGCCGAGCGTGGCGACACCCGAGCCGGCACTCGCGAGCAGCGCGTCGACGTGGCCGTGGTAGCAGCCTGCGAACTTGAGGATGCGGTCGCGCGCAGTGAACGCGCGGGCAAGGCGCGCGGTGCTCATGGCCGCCTCGGTGCCGGACGAGACGAGACGGACCTTCTCGACCGAAGGAACCGCATCGACGATCTCCGCTGCGAGCTCGACCTCAGCCTCCGTCGGGGCGCCGAAGCTCGTTCCGCGCTCGGCAGCATCGCGCACCGCCGTCACCGTGTCCGGATCGGCGTGACCGAAGAGCAACGGGCCCCACGACATGACCCAGTCGACGTAACGATTGCCGTCGACGTCTTCGAGATACGCCCCTTCGCCGCGCCCCACGAACAACGGCTCGTCCAACCCGACCGCGCGCATCGCGCGCACCGGCGAGTTCACGCCACCGGGGATCAGCTCGAGCGCGCGGCGGAACAACTCACTGCGCGTCTTCAAAGCCAGCTCGCGAGCTCCCTGGTCCAGTAGGAAATAACAAAATCGGCACCGGCGCGCTTGATCGCGGTCAGCGACTCGACCGCGGCCTGCCGTTCGTCGAGGAATCCTTTCGCCGCTGCAGCCTTCACCATCGCGTACTCACCAGAGACGTTGTACGCCGCCAGCGGCAGGTCGAAGCGCTCGCGCGCGGCGCGAATCACGTCGAGGTAGGGAAGCGCGGGCTTGATCATCAAGACGTCTGCGCCTTCGGCCACGTCCTGCTCGCACTCGCGCAGCGCTTCGCGCACGTTCGCGGGATCCATCTGGTAGCCGCGCCGGTCTCCGAACGCAGGCGCCGACTCGGCGGCCTCGCGGAAGGGGCCGTAGAAGGCGGAGGCGTATTTCGCCGAGTACGCGATCACCGGTGTGTCCGGCAACTCCTCTCGGATCGCGCCGACCCGGCCGTCCATCATGTCGCTCGGCGCAACGACATCTGCTCCAGCCTCGACGTGACTTCGTGCCGTGCGCGCAAGCAACTCGAGCGTCGCGTCGTTGTCGATCTCCTCACCGTCGCCGATGACTCCGCAGTGGCCATGGGAGGTGTACTCACAGAGGCACACGTCCGTGATCAGCACGAGGTCGCGGCCCTGAAGCGCCCGTAGCGCGCGCTGGACGATGCCGTCGTCTTCCCAGGCGCCCGAACCTTCTTCGTCCTTCTCGTCGGGGATCCCGAACAGGATCACGCCCTTGACGCCGAGCCGGACCAGCTCGTCGGCCTCGGCGTCGAGCGAGTCGACGGAGTGGCGCGCCATGCCGGGCAGGTCCGAATTCGCGAGTTGCTCCGGTCCGACGAAGATCGGCATGACGAAGTCGTCGAGATCCAGGCGCGTCTCGCGCACGAGGTCACGCAGCCCGCTCGTCCGGCGCAGCCGACGCAAACGGGTGACTGGAAAGGTGCTCACTCCTACAGCCTAGACTCGAACATCAGGACAGGAGCCGCCGCGTGGCGAGCCGGGCCAGTCCCCCGAACGCAAGGCCGAGCCCTGCAAGCCAGACCAGCTCGCGGACGACGGCCTT
>JBBRZA010000012.1:0-57610 GCA_038237145.1 Gaiellales bacterium | reverse complement strand
GATCGAGCTCGGCGCGAACATGCGCGTCCGGCTTGCAGCAACAGGAGAGCTCGCAAAGCTGTGGCCCGAGGCCAACGGTCTGCTCCCGACCGACTTCGGCCGTGAAGCCGACCGCCTGTCCATCCTCGAGCTCGAGCGTGCACTGGAACCGGGCGCGACCGAGCCGCCCGACGCGCCCGGCGAGTTCGCCGATGCAATCACCGCGATCCGGCTCGCCACCGCAGCGCCAATCGCCGCAGGCCCGGTGCTCTTCGAACGCCTCGACTGGCGTCCCTACGGAATTCGCCCCGTGCTGCCGATCGCCGCAACGCAGCCCGCCGGCGAGCCGACGCGGCTCGACTCGTTCCGCGCAGCCCTCGCCGCCGATCTACTCCCACGCCTGGCGCTCGCCGACGAGGACCCGGAGCTCGGTGAAGCCCTCGACCGCTGGGAGCTGTCGCTTTTCCAGGACGGCCCGTTCCAGACGGAACAACTCAGAGAGTCACTTGCCGCGCTGCTCGGCGGCAACGACGGCCTTTGGGCGGCCGCGGTCCGCGGCGCCATCCTCCTCGGGGACACGCCACGAGCCCGCGCCGAGTTGCAGGACCGTCTTTCGGACGAGCCGGATGCAGACGTCGTTCGCCGCGCGCTCGTCGAGACGTTGCTTCACGGCGACCGCGCGCAGCTCGTCACCTCGCTCGACGAGTCGATCCTCGGGCTGCGCCCGCGACCGGTGAGCAGCACGCACGTGGACGCAGTCGAGACCGGCTAGGCGCTGACGCTCGTCGCTCGCGCCAGTGCCTCGTCGACGCGGCCTACCGACGGCTCGGCGCCGAGTTCCTGATACAGCGTGCGCGCCTCCTGTAGGCGAGCCGTCGCTTCGTGCGGTCGTCCGAGCGCGAGCAGCGAGCGGCCCGCCCCGAACAAGGCATCAGCGCGTTTGAGGACAGAACCGTATTCGCTCCACCGTGTTGCGGCGTCCTCGTAGAGCTCGAGCGCCTCGGCGGGCTTGTCGTTGAACTCAGCGACCACAGCGCGGGCCGCCACCACTGCGTGCGCCGGACGTCCCGCGTCGAAGTAGTTCGCATCGAGAAGGCGTTGCGCCGTGTCGGGGGCGCCCGCGACGAAGGCGATCGAAACGAGCTCGGGCAGATGTCGGGCGCGCAGAGCAGCGGCACCCTCCCGCGTGATCTCCTCGACTTCGCGCGCGAGAGCAGCCGCGAAGCCGAGCTGACCTGCGGTGACGGCCAGAGCCGCCGCTGTCGCAAGCGCTGGAACGAGAACCTGCAGATCCTTGGCTTCGCGTGCTCGTCGGACAACATCGTCGACAAGCGGTGCAGCCTCCTCCGTCCGGCCCCGTTGCACGAGCACGAGGGCCTTTTGGGTAAGAGCGATGATCGACAGATATCCCTGACCGAACCCGCTCACCTCGGCCAGCATGTCGACCTCTTTCACGATCTCGTCCCAGCGTCCAAGGTCATAGAGCGGCCACGTGCGCTCGGCCATCAGCCACCTGCCATTCCCGGTCATGCCCCGGGCCTGGGTGAAATCGATTCCCTCGTGGTATGCGTCTGCACTCTCCTGCGCCGACCGGGAAAGTAGGATGCTGGCGAGATTGCTGTAGCCCATCCCGACAGTGCTGAGGTCCCCAAGTTCGCGCCCCAGCTCGAGGCCGGCTCGGATGTCCTGAACGCCGTCGATGATGTCTCCGAGGTCGTGGCGCGCGATTCCGCGGTACTGCAGCAACCTGGCCCGCAAGTGCGGAAGATCGAGCTCGTCGACGACGCGAAGTGCAGCTTCGGTCGCTACCAATGCCTCATGCGGTTGAGTGGCCACGGCGAAGGTTCCTGCCCTTCGCGTAAGCGCCGACGCGAGCTCTTCACCGGGCGGATGTCGCTCGAGCAGCTCGATCGCGTCTGACTGGAGTTGCCTGCTTCGTTCACCGTCGCCGCTCAAATACGCCCACTGGCCCAGCTCGCGCAGAGCAGCGCCTTCTCGAATTTCATTCCCGTGCGCGCGGAACAACGCGAGCGCCTCTCGCAGCGCGATCTCCGCGTCGTCGATTGAACCTTGTCGGCAGTCCGCAAGCTTCATCAGGACGTTTCCTCGTTCGAGCTCGTCGGTCCCGAAGAGCTCGAGAGCTTGTCGGTAGTAGGAGTAGGCCTTCGCGAGGTCGAGCGACATCGCCCGATCACCCGCCAGCACGAGAAAGCGTTGCGCTGCACGCTCGAGCTCCGCAGGGGCCGCCGCTCCCACCGCACCCGTCAGGTCGAGTGCCTGGGTGTAGTGGTACGCGAGCAACTCCGCATGGTCTGTGACTCGGTCCCCGGCCATACGCTCGATCCACTTGGCTGCCGCAATGTGCTTCTGCGCACGCTCGGCGCGCGGAATCTGTGAGTACGCCACGTCGCGGACGAGCGCGTGCCAGAACGAGTACTCGGCCTGATCCTTCACGGACGACGTGCGCGCCGCGCGCACGAGTTCCTTTCGGGAGAGCTCGTGCAGACCGGCGCGCGCAGCTGAATCGTCGCGATCGCCCATCTCTGCGACCACCCCGGTCCAGAACACCTTCCCCACAACAGACGCGTCGTGAAGCAGAATTTTGCGTTCCGGCGGCAATGTGTCGAGCCGAGCGGCGATCAACGCCTGGACGGTGTCGGGCACGCGGATGTCTCCATCGACGAGTTCGCCTCCCTCGGCGATCACGCCCTGGTCGGTGAGCATGCGGACGAACTCCTCGGCGTAGAGAGGATTGCCTCCAGCCTGCTCCAAGAGGCGCTCTTGAGTCTCGGCCGGCAGGACGGCTTTGCGCAGGAGCGCTGCCAGCAAGCGCGCGGTGTCGTCGGCCGCCAGTGGTGACAGCGAGACCGTGTTCGAGTTTCGCTTGCCGCCGCCCCAACCTGCGTGGCGTTCGTAGAGCTCGGGACGCGCCGTGCAGAGCACGAGGAGCGGTACGCCCGTTGACCAGTCTACGAGGTGCTCGATGAAGGCGAGCAATGCGTCGTCGGCCCAATGCAGGTCTTCGAAGACGAGGACGAGCGGCCGCTGTGCGGCGACTCCCTCGACGAAGCGACGCCAGGCCGTGAACGCTTCCTCCCGCTCGGACGACGTGACCGTGCCGCTGGCGCCGACCAGAGGCGCGAGGCTCGCCTCGAGCCAGTCCACCTCGGTGTCGTCTTCCGCCACCTCGCCGACGGCGACGGCCAGCTTTGCAGCAGCTTCCTCCGGGCTGTCCGACTCGAGAATTCCTGCCTGCGCTTTGATCATCTCGCCGAGCGCCCAGTAGGTGATGCCCTCCCCATAGGGAAGCGAACGGCCCTGCCGCCAGAAGACGAGCTCGGGCTGGTCGTCGACCCAACGCCGAAACTCTGCGGTGAGCCGCGTCTTGCCGACGCCGGGCTCCCCGGTGATCGTCAACAGCTGGGTCGAGGCATCCCGCAGCGTGCGCGTGTACGTGGACTGCAGCAGCGCGAGGTCGTCGTCTCGACCGATCAGCGGCGTCTGGACGATGGGCTCGACGTCAACGCCGAAGCGCCTGCGCGGTGCAGTCGCGTGCCAGAGCTGTAGCGCTTCGCCCTTTCCTTTCGCGCTGACCGGCTCGAGGGGCTCGTATTCGAAGAGCTCTCGCGTCACGCGGTACGTGCCCTCGCCCACGACGATCCCGCCGACGGGGGCATGTTGCTGAAGGCGCGCCGCAGTGTTCACGACGTCGCCTGCGACCATTCCTTCCCCCTCCGCGGGCCGCGCGTTCAGTGTGACCATTGCCTCGCCGCTGTTCACGGCTCCGCGAACTGCCAGTTCGAGATCTGGGTGCTCGGCGTTGAGCTCGTCGATCGCGGCCAGGATGCGCAACGCCGCGCTCACCGCGCGCTCAGCATCGTCTTCGTGGGAGACAGGCGCGCCAAAGACCGCCATGACCGCATCGCCGACGAACTTTTCCACCGTCCCGCCGAAGCGCTCGATCTCCTGCTTCACGCGTGCGTGGTACGGGCGCAGGCGCGCGCGAACGTCCTCCGGATCGACCTTTTCGGAGGTCGCGGTGAACCCGACGAGGTCGACGAAGAGAACGGAGACGATCTTGCGCTCTTCGGCCGCGCGCCTCGGTGCGTCCTCGAGTCCGACGCCACACGACGAGCAGAAGCGCGCCCGCTCCGGGTTCTCTTCGCCACAGTTCGGACACGCCGCCATGGCTGCAGTCTAAGAAGGCACGGTTACGGCGCATAGTGGCGTGGATTGTCCGGCTAGCTTCATTCGTATGGACGACGCCCGCGCAGTGCTGGCCCGGCTCGACCGGATCGAGGAGCTCGAACGCGAGGGCGCACCCCCCGGCGTCCTGCTCGAGGAGCTGCGCGGGCTCGTCCAGGCAGCAGAGGCCTGGGCCAAACTGGAAGGAGATGAACGTGCGCACACAGCCGTAGAACGCTGCGACGCTGCCCTCTCACAACCTGTCGCATAAAGTCGCGGCGTGGGAATGGCGCACTGGGACGACGTCGAGAAACGCCGGCTGGAACGTGGCCAGATGGCCGCTACCTGGTCCGCGCTCGGCGCTGCGGCCGGGAGTTCGCGCACGGGCGCGTCCCGCATCGAGCTTGCGCCCGGTGAGCAGCCGACTCCGCCGCACGTGCACGGCGAGGCCGAGGAGATCTTCTACGTGCTCGGCGGCTCGGGTCTGACGCTGCTCGACGACGACGCTTTCGAGATTCGCGCGGGCGACTGCATCCTCTACAGGAACGCGCGGGAGGCGCACACGATCCGTGCCGGCGACGACGGCCTCGACGTGATCGCGTTCGGCGGGCGCGAGTACGCGCCGATGAGCGACCTGCCCCGCGGCGGCACGTCGTGGGCGATCGCCGACGGCTACTACGAAATCAAGCCAGGGCATCCGTGGGACCGCGAGCCCGAGCTCGTGTGGCCGAAGCCGAAGAAGGAACGCCCGTCGACGATCGTGAACACGCACGACGTCGAGCCCGATGTCCGCGGCGGGCGGCGCAGACGCGATCTCGGGCGCGCGGCAGGCTCACGCTGGACCGGCTTGAAGCACATCGAGTTCGATTCGGGTGTGCTCTCCGGTCCGCCGCACGTGCACTCCGCCGAAGAGGAGATCTTCGTCGTGCTCGACGGCGACGGCACGCTTCAGTTGACACCGCCGGGGTTGCACAGCGAGCCGGCAGAGCAAGCCGTGCGCAAGGGCTCCGTTGTCGCGCGCCCGGCCGGCACCGGAGTCGCGCACGCGTTCCGCGCCGGCGATTCCGGCATGACGCTGATCGCGTGGGGGACACGCGACCCGAATGACATCTGCTGGTACCCGCGTTCGCAGAAGATGTTCTGGCGAGGCGTCGGCGTCGTCGGCCGCATCGAGCAGCTCGACTACTGGGAGAGCGAAGATCTCGAGTGATTGTCTGCATGGCAAGCGGGGTTCGGCACATGATCGGTCTCGCTCGGGTGGCCCGGGAGAGCCTCGCGCCACATGTCGCCCTACCATTCTTCGGCGGCGCGAATTACGCTCTCCGGATGGATGCGGACGAGAGAAACGCTGAGATCGATGCACGAAAGGCAGATGCGGACGTGCGCGGCCTTGCGGCCGATGCCCGAGAGTCCGACGCTGACGAGCGTGAGTTAGCCGCCGACGCCCGAGGCTTGGCTGCGGACAAGCGCGAGCAAACGGCCGATGCGCGTGGCGTGACCGCGGATGTCCGCGAAGCTGACGCTGACGCGCGAGAACGGGCGGCCGACGCTCGAACATCGGACGCTGCCGCGCGCGGCGTCTCGGCCGCCATTCGAGAAGCCAACGCCGACGAGCGAGAGTTCGTCGCAGACGCTCGGGGCGTCGCGGCGGACACCCGTGAGGAGGAAGCCGATGCGCGCGGCGTCACCGCAGACGCTCGCGAAACCGACGCCAACGCGCGAGAGCTTGCCGCGAACGCTCGTGAGGTCGGCGCGAATGCTCGCTCAATCGCCGCGATCGAACGCAGTGCCGCAGTCGATGCCCGAGAAGCCGCCGCAAAAGCACACAGCCTCGACGCCGATGCTCGCACCCATACGGCCGACGAGAGAGCACGGGTGGCAGATGACCGCCTGGCTGAAGCCCAAGTGCACATGAATTCGGCCCAGAAACATCTCCTCGCAGCAACGGCCCACATGGCGCTGGCTGACCACCGGGCGGAGGATGCAGACCGAATGATGCACGAGGCTGATGAACAGCTTGTCGTTGCGGCCGCGAAGCTCGCCGAGGCAACGAGCGACAGCGACGAATATCAGCGAGCGCTCTACCACTACACGCAGCTCGTGCGCCACCGTATGGCGAATCCTCTCCAGGTCATTTCTGGGATCGCCCAGACGCTCGCAAACATGCCCGATCTACCCGACTCGGATCGGGTGCCGATGCTCAACGCAATTCTTGATGCGGCGAAGGTACTCGAGAAGATCTGCCTTGAGCCGACGATCATGCATGCCAGCGAGCACGAGCTCGAACCGGCACCGTCGGTCAAAGCACATCCGAGACCATCCCTACCGCATGGTTCACCGCCGAAGGCGGGAGACAGCAGCTAGAACGATCGGGCATCCGTCCGAATTGCGCGGCGCCGTCGCCGATTCTGCGCCGCCTTGCTCATCAGTAGGTGGGGCTCAACCTCCCGCGCCGATTACGATCGGGCCGAGGAGAGCCGTGGCAAACAAAGCATGGGACGGTGAAGCGCACGAGTGATCGTCCGCTGGGACGATGTGGAGGTGGGTCAAGACATCGGCCTGGCCGCGGGCGCGCTCAACGTGGGCCTACACCGGCTGGAGATTGCGCCCGGGGAAACCGCGGCGCAGTCAGATGCGCCGGTCGAGGAGATCGTCTTCGTCCTCGAAGGCTCGGGTTCGTGGGAGAACGGTGACGAGACGTCGGAGGTTCGTGCCGGCAGTTGCGGTGTGCGACTTGCGCAGGATCAAGGTCATCTGTTGCGGGCGGGCAAAGACGGCCTGACGGTTCTCGCCTTTGTCAGCCCCATCGCCCGGAAGCTTTTTTCTGGAGCGAAGACCAGCAAGCCGAACATCGTCAACCTCGAAGCAATCGAAGCCGACTACGAGGGCGAGTCGGGAAAGTGGGTGGTCCTCGCCAGGAATGCAGGGGCAGTCCGCGCGGGTCTCAACTGGGGCCACCTCGAGCCTGGAAGGAGCGGAGCGGCGCCACATCTCCATTCCGCGGACGAGGAGGTCTTCGTCATCCTTGAAGGCCGCGGGACGCTCGAGCTCTGGCCTTCTCCCGTCCGCGCCGAGGACACCGAGCGCGAAGAGCACGAGCTCCGCGCCGGGGACGTCGTTTGGAGGCCGCCGAGCACCGGCATCGCTCACTTCCTCCGCGGCGGGGACGAAGGAATGACCTTCCTCGCGTACGGGACGCGGGAGCCGAACGATGTTTGCTACTACCCCCGGTCGAACAAGATCTACTGGCGGGGGGTTGGCCTGATTACGAGGCTGGAATCTTTGGGCTACGATGATGGAGAGCCCGAGGACTGACATCCCTCCCGCAGAACTTAGTTCGCTCTACGTCTCGGTCCCGGCCTCACCCACGGAAGCAGTCCCTCATTCGCGTCTTCAGCCTCCTAGCGGAGTTCCCGATATCTCCTCGTATGGGGAGAGCTCGCCGTCTCGCAGGCTCTCGGAGATTCCGGATCGGCGTCAACGCTGTCTTCGTCTCCGGGGCGCTTGCCGCAGCCACACTGACCATCCTGCATTTCGTGCATTCAGGGTGGCCCCTCGCCAACGCCGACCCCCTGCTCGTGGTGGCGGCCGGAATCCTTTTCCTCTTCGCCTACGCCTTCAAGGCGTGGGGCTGGCAGCGCCTCTTCCCGGAAGGTCAGCGCCCTGAGGCCCTGACCCTGGCCGCTGCCGGTGGAGCCGCATCGGTGGGTGGAGTCGCTCTCCCGGGACGCTTCGACGAGGCGATCCGCATCGCGGTCGTCCACCGCGGCCCCGGCAAGAAGACCGCCGGCCTGGGCGCGATCTGCCTCACCCTCATCATCGTCGGCCTGCTCGACAGCGTCGCCCTGGCGCCGATGGCGTCGATCGCCGCCGCCGCTTCGCATCACGGCGGCGTCCAGGCGGGCTTCGCGCTCGTCGCAGCTGCCGGAGTCGCCGCGGCCGTGCTCGTCCTTTTTCTCCCGAGAATCGCCAAGACGGACTTCGTGAAGCGCTGGAAGGTCGGTCGCTGGCTCAAGGATCACACCGCCTGCAAGCGCTCCGCCTCGCAGGCCTGGTTCCTGATTTCCATCTCGTGGTCGCTCCGAGGGCTCGCCGTCTTCGTCCTGTTCAACGCTCTTTCCGTCGGCGCCTCGTTCCCCCTCGCGCTGGCCTTCCTTTGCGCTTCCGCCGCTTCCGCGGCACTGCCGATCGCCCCGGCGGGTGCGGCCACACAGGCCGGCGCCGGCGCCGCGATCCTCATCATTGGCGGCGTCCCCAAGTCCGAGGCCTTCGCCTTCGCCGTGGCCGCGCAGGGAATGGTCATCATCGTCGGCGCCGCGCTCGTCGGCGCCGCCGGGATCTGGATGCTGTTCACACGTTTCCGCCCGGCCGCCCGGGCGACCGCGCTTCCGGTCTAGCCTCTTAACCGGCTCTTTACGCAGCTCTTAGGCGGGCGTGGTTCTATGGCGCTCGTGCTCCGGGGTCGTGTCCTCGCTGCGGTCGTCGCAGCCTTTGCCCTCGCGGGTACGACCGGCGCGAACGCCGCGATCATCACCTCGCACGACGACCAGGGTCGGACGATCACCTTCGACGTGCGCGCGGCCGCCACGGTCGACACCGAGTGGTACGCGAGCGTCGTGCGCGCCTCCGCGCACGGGAACGAGATCAGCGCCGTCAGGATCATCATCGTTCCCGAGCCGCAGGTCCAGGCGTTCTGCGGCGGGGCGGACGCGGCAGCCTGCTACGACAGGAGCTCGACGACGATCGTTGTTCCGGCTGGGAAGAGCAGGCTCCTCGAGACAGTCCTCCTGCACGAGTACGGGCATCACCTCGACACGTTCTGGCGAGTTCCCGGCGTCCAGGAGCTGAACGGGACGCCTAGCTGGTGGGCGGCGCGGGGGATGGCGTCGCTGCTTGCCGACCGCCGGGTCGCGTTCGACTACTCGCTCGGCTGGAGCCACAGCGTCGGCGAGGTGTTCGCCGAGAACTACGCCTACATCCACACCCACAGCCGCTATGGGATCACGTCGTGGCTGACCCCTCCCGATGCCGCCCTCGAGTCGGCGATGTTCGCCAAGCTCGGCACGCCGACCGCGGCACTCCCGTATGCGCCCGAGGTCCCGCTGATCCTCAACCGGAGCGGGACGCTCGCGCCGCGCGACGGCTACAGCGTTCCCTTCGGGCTGCTCGGTCCGGGTCGCCGCGTGACGGTGGCCGCCACGATCTCGAACCCAAAGCGCAAGGGCATCCGCGCCCGCGCCCAGCTCGTCTGCGACGAGAAGGTCGTCGTGACCCGGACGTTCCGCAAGGGTCAGGCCAAGCGGACCTTCGACATCCCGAACCTGGGCCTGGCGACCTGCGACGTCCGCCTCGTCAGCAGCGTTTCGACCACGCTGAGCTACACGCTCCGCATCGCGGTCGCGGTCGAGAGCGCCTAGGGCACCAGACCCGCGGCATCCGAGTGGCCCGCGATCATGCGGGATATCGGGAGGAACCCGCTATCCTGGCCCGAAAGAGCGCCCCATGGGGCTCTCACGCCTACTTCCGCGTCCCAACACACGGACCACGTCTACTAAGAAGGGATCCCCTTTGGGCCGGGTCATCTCATTCGCCAACCAAAAGGGCGGCGTGGCGAAGACAACGACCACGCTGAACCTCGGAGTCGCCCTCAAGGAAAAGGGCCACGAGGTCCTGCTCGTCGACCTGGACCCCCAGGGAAACCTAACCATGAGCCAGGGCTGGAACCCCGACGAGATCGAGCGGTCGATGTTCGACGTGCTCGTCCACAAGCTTCCGATCGAGGAAATCGTCCGTGTGGCCGAGGTCGACGTCGCCGTGTCGTCGATCGACCTCGCCGGCGCCGAGCTTGCGCTCTCGTCGATGATCGGTCGCGAGCGCGCCCTCGAGAAGGCGCTCGCGAGCGTCAAGCCGAAGTACGACTACATCCTCATCGACACACCGCCGTCGCTCGGGCTGCTTACGATCAACGCGCTCGTCGCGTCGAACGGCGTGATCGTCCCCGTCCAGTGCGAGTACCTCTCCTTGCGCGGGCTGGTTCAGTTGGAGAACACTCTGTCCATGATCCGCGAGAACCTGAACCCCGAGGTCTCGATCCAGGGGATCCTGCCGACGATGTACGACAAGCGCCTGCTGCACTCGAAGGAAGCGGTCGACATCCTCAAAGAGAACTTCGGCGATCTCGTCTTCAAGACGAAGATCCGCAAGACGATCCGGTATGCGGAGGCTCCCGTGAAGGGCCAGTCGGTGCTGGGCTACGAGCCGGGCGGCGATGCCGCGCAGTTGTACCGCGACCTCGCGAAGGAGGTGCTCAATGGCGCGAAAACGCGCGAGCATGCGTGAGGGCCCACTCGCGGAGCTCTTCAAGGCAACCGAGGCGGCGCAGCGACAGCAGGAAGGGCTAGCGCCCGAAGCGCCCGCAGAAGAGCCGCACGAGGCGACGGTAGAGCACGTTCCGTCCTGGGAGGACGAGGTCGAGACCCCGGCGCCGCCACGCCCGGATCCCACGCCGGAGCCGTCGATGCCCGAGCCCGTTCCGCCGCCGCGGCCACCGGCTCCGGATCCGACACCCGAGCCGACTCCGCCGCCGGCGTACATCCCCGAGCCGCCGGTCACGCGTTACATCGAGCCGATGCCCGAGCCGGCACCGCGTCTGCATCCCGTGCGCGCGGGACAACTGGGTTCGTACATCGCGAAGATTCAGGTCGTCGGCGTCGGCGGCGCGGGACTGAACGCCGTGAACCGGATGATCGACGCCGGCCTCAACCAGGTCGAGTTCGTGGCGGTCAACACCGACGTCCAGCAGCTGCAGATTTCCGATGCGGAGACGAAGATCCACATCGGCCGCGAGCTGACGCAGGGGCTCGGCTCGGGCGCGGAGCCCACGGTCGGGAAGGCCGCTGCGGAGGAGAGCTACGACCAGATCAAGCACGCGCTCCGCGGCGCGGACATGGTGTTCGTCACCGCGGGCGAGGGTGGGGGCACCGGCACGGGTGCGGCGCCGATCGTCGCGAAGATTGCGAAGAGCCTCGGCGCGCTCACCGTCGGCATCGTCACGACGCCGTTCAAGTTCGAGGGCACGAAGCGGCGGGGGCAGGCCGAGACCGGCGTCGACGCGCTGCGTCGCGAGTGCGACACGACGATCGTGATCCCGAACGACCGGCTGCTCGAGGTGCTGGACCGCTCGACCTCGATGCTGGATGCGTTCAAGATCGCCGACGACGTGCTCCGCCAGGGCGTGCAGGGCATCTGTGACCTGATCACGCTGCCCGGGCTGATCAACCTCGACTTCGCGGACGTACGCACGGTCATGGAAGGCTCCGGTAGCGCCCTGATGGGCATCGGCTTCTCGTCGGGGACGGAGAACCGCGCCCGCGAGGCCGCCGAGCGTGCGCTGCGCTCGCCGCTGATCGACACCGAGCTGCATGGCGCGCGCGGGATCCTGCTCTCGATCGCGGGCGGAGACGACCTCACGCTGCTCGAGGTGAACGAGGCCGCCGAAGTCATCAAGCAGACCGCGACCGACGAAACGCAGATCATCTTCGGCGCGACGATCGACGACCGCCTCACCGGCCAGGTGTGGGTGACGGTGATCGCAACGGGCCTAGGCGGCACAGGCCGCAGCACCTCGCGAACGCCGAGCCTCGTCAGCGCGCTGACCGCCGGCGACGACGAGCTCGAGCCGCCCTCGTTTCTGCGGAACTAAGACACGAAGGCGTCACGAAGGCGTACCCGTGCCTGGCACGGGTAATGTCCCTCGAGGAGCAGCGCCTTTAGGCGGGGCGTCACAGTTTCGTACCCGTGCCTGGCACCGGAAATGTCCCTAGCGCCGGATCGTCACGAGAGCGCCGCGACGCACGCCCCAGCGCGCGAAGGCGCCGCGGTTCACCTCGAGCGCGCCGCGGAACGCGACCTTCGGGTCGTAGACCTTGCACGGCTCCCGTCGGCAGGGCGCCATGTCGAGGATCCGCAGGATTCGCCCGTTCTTGCCCCAGAAGGCGATCGACAGCGGGACGGACGTGTTCTTCATCCAGAACTGCCCGCGGACATCGCTCTTCCAGAGGAACGCCATCCCGGAGTTCGGCGCGAGCACGCGCCGGCCGCTCAGGCCCTGCTGAAGCTGCGCCGGCGTCTCGGCGATCTCGACGCGGACTCGCACAGTGCGATCGGCCGTCCGGATCATCGCCGTGCCTTGCGGGAACGTGACGGCGGCCGACAGCACAAGGGTGGCCAGGATCCGGAGCACGGACCCATTGTGCGGGAGGCGTAACTCGTTCGAGTGAACTTCGCGGGCACGGCGTGAGCAGACGTCGCCGCGAGCATCTACTAGGCACAGGCCCGACCAGATCTGCGGCCCCTCCCCCGGGGCCCGCGCCAGCGGCGGCGCGGGCTCCCCCCTCTAGCTCGGCAGGGCTCCCAGACGCCGCTCCGCGATCCGCCGTCCGAGCTCCGCGCCGACGACCACGACGAGCGACACCGTCATCACCACGACGGCCACCGCGAGCACCTCCGGCAGCCGGCTCGGGAAACGCAGCGCGCCGTAGAGGTAGAGCGGGAACGTCGCTCGCGACCCGACCACGAAAGATGCGACGGCGTACTCGTCGAACGACGTCGTGAAAGAGATCAGGAACGCCGAGACGAGCGCCGGCAGGATCAGCGGCAGGATGATCAACCGGAACGTCTGCAGCCGGTTCGCCCCCAGATCGTAGGCCGCCTCCTCGAGGCCGACGTCGATCTGCTGCAGACGCGGTATCAGCACGAGGAGCGTGTACGGCAGGCTGATGACGATGTGCCCGATGACCACGGTCATGATCGTGCGAGGCACGCCGACCGCATGGAAGAGCAGGAGCAGAGAGATCCCGAGCACGACATACGGGACGACGAGCGGGCTGAGCAGGAGCGCCGAGACGGCCCCCTTCCCCCTGAAGCGCCGCCGCGCAAGCGGGATCGAGGCGAGCGTGCCGAGCACGACCGCGCCCACACTGGAGAGGGCGGCCACGATTGCGCTCGTCTCCAGCGCGCCGATCAACTCCGGGTCGTGGATGAATTGCCGGTACCACGTAAGCGTGAAGCCACTCAGCGGAAACGACGGCAGCACCGAGTCGTTGAACGAAAACAAGAGCAGAATCGCGATCGGCGCGTAGAGGAACACGACAACGAGACCGAAGAGGCCGCGCAGCATGCGACATCCGTTCTTCGACAGGGCGGCGTCCATCAGCGGGCGCCCGCCTGTCGCATGCCGAGGAAACGGGAGAAGACGCCTGTGAGGACGGCGACGACTCCCAGCAGGAAAAGAGCAAGGACCGAGCCGGTCCGCCAATCCGGGAAACCGGTGCCGAACAGATCCGAGATCTGGTTCCCGTACATGTAGCCGGACGTCCCACCGACGAGTGAAGGCGTGACGAACTCGCCGACCGTCGGGATGAAGACGAACAAGAACGCGGCGACGACTCCCGGCAGGCTCAACGGCAACGTCACGCGCCGGAACGCCTGCCAGCGGCTTGCATAGAGATCCGCAGCGGCCTCGAGCAAGCGCCGGTCCAACGTCTCGAGCGAGACGAAGATCGGCAGCGCCACGAACGGCAGCCAGACATAGACGAGGACGAGCATGACCGCGAACCTGCTGTAGAGGAGCTGTGACACCGGATCGTCGTGCGCCCTGACGCCGAGCCAGTAGAGAAACGAGTTCACGACGCCGTTGCTCCCGAGGATGACCTTCCACGCGAGCACCCGCAGCAGGTAGCTCGTCAGGAACGGCGCGATCAAGATGAGCAGCAACACGTACTTACGCTTCGTTCCGCCGAGCGCGAGGTAGTAGGCGACCGGGTACGCGAGCAGCACCACGAGCACCGACACGATCAGCGACATCCGCACCGACTTCCAGAACAGCTTCAGGTAGATGGCGCTGTGTAGGAAGTCGTCCCAGCCGGCGAAGGTCACCGGGTGTTTCGCCGGATAGATCGAGAAGACGTCGATGCTGTACGCGCCGACGATCCCGATCGGGACGAGGAAGAACGCGACGAGCCACGCAAGTGGCAGGCCGAGCAGACCGGGCGTCGTCAGGTCGAGACGCTTGCGCCTGCGGCCGGCCACTTGCTTTCTAGCGGCCGTTCGTCAGGAGGCCTTCACCTCTTGCCACAGCCTTGCGTACACCGCGCGGCGCGGCATGTAGCGGTCGATGTGCGCTTTTGGCTCGCGGACGGCGTTCGGATCGGTGAGCTTGAGCACCTTCAACAGGTCGCTCGACGTCGGCCGTGCCTTGATGTTCGCGGCGCCGTATCCGTAGTTGTTCTCGAGCCAGCTCGACGATTGGAGGGAGCTCCACGCGTCCGCGTATGCGTGCGCATGCTGTGGGCGCGGCGTCCCCTTCCCCAGCATGAACATGCCGATCCACGACAAGGGCCCCTCGCGCGGGTGCATGTACGCGACTTTCAGCCCTTTTGCCTTCATCGCTACCCAGTCGGCCGGCCAGGCGTAGGCGATCCAGAGGTCGCCCGCGGCGAATGCGTTTTGCATGTCCGTCTCGGACGACCAGAACATTCGCACGAGCTTCTTCTTCGAGATGAGGAGCTTCTGCGACCTCTTGAGCTCGTCGTCGGTCTGGTTGTACGGCTGCTTGAAACCGAGGTAGTAACCGGCCCAGACGAGCTGGTTCAGGTCGTCGTACCAGGCGATCTTCCCGCTGTAGCGCTTGTCGAAGAGCAGGCTCCACGACTTTGCCGTCGGGCGAACCTTGTCCGTGCGGTAGAGGATCGCATCGAAGCCCCAGTCGGACGGAATGCCGTACTGCTTCCCGTTGTACTGGCCAGCCTTGACCATGATGGGGTTGAGGTTCTTGAAGTTCGAGATCAGCTTGGGATTCCAGGGCTGCACGAACCCGCTCTCCGCGAAATCTCTGACGTAGCCGACGTAGGGGCGGAAGACGTCAGGCTTGAAGCCGGCGCGCAACTTGGCGAACGCATTGGCCTCGTTCGTCATGAAGGTGAACTTCGGCTTCTCACCGGGGTACTTCTTGAGGTAGGGAGCCCACAGTGACTTCACCTCGTACCCGGCCCAGTCCATCACCTGCAGCCGGCCGCTCTCCTTCGCAAGCCGTGCCAGCGCCGCATCTGCCGCGCCCGCACGTCCGGCCAAGAGGCCGGCGCCTCCGGCCGCGGCTGCCAGCTTGAGAAGGTCTTCGCGGCTGAATCGCCGCTCCATCAGCTCTTCGCCCTCACCCATCGTGGTGCTCTCCTTTCGTCAGGACCCGCCCCCGAACGATTGAACTCGACCGTCCAGAGGCAGTCAAGGTGAGGACAAGACCGGGCTAACCTGCACGAACATGAGAGGGGCAGTCGCAGCCGGACATCCGCTGACCGCGCAAGCGGGCGCCGACGTGCTCGCAGCGGGAGGGAACGCGGTCGATGCCGCCGTCGGCGCAGCGCTCGTGTCCTGGGTCGCCGAGAGCCCCCTCACCGGCCCCGGCGCGGGCGGGTTCATGCTCGTCCACCGCGCCCGGGACCAGTCGACGCGCGTCTACGACTTCTTCGTCTCCGTGGCCGGCCTCGGGCTCGAGCAGCGCGATGTCGTGGACATGGACCGCGTCGACGTCGACTTCAGCGGCGGTTCGACCCAGGTCTTCCACATCGGCGCCGCCTCGTGCGCCGTCCCCGGCGCCGCAGTAGGGCTCGCGGAAGCGCACCGCTCCTTCGGCAGGCTCCCGTGGCGCGACCTCTTCCAACCGGCGATCGACCTCGCGCGGAACGGCGTCGAGCTGAACAAGGGCCAGGCGTACCTGCACGCCATCCTCGACCTGATCCTGCGCCACACACCCGAGTCGCGCGCTGTGTACGAGCGCAACGGCGAGCGCCTCGTCGCCGAGGACACGCTGATCCAGGCCGACCTCGCCAACACGCTCGAGCTAATCGCAGACAAAGGCGGCAAAGTCCTGTACGAAGGCGAGCTCGCCGAACAGATCTCCGATCACATCCGCGCGCACGGCGGCTGCATCACCCGCGAGGACCTGGAGAGCTACCGCGTCATCAGGCGCCGTCCCGTGCGCGCGAGCTTCTGCGGCGAGGAGTACCTCTCCAATCCGCCGCCGTCGGCCGGCGGCATCCTGATCGCCTTCGGACTCCCTCTGCTCGAGGAGCTCGGCCCCGGAGACCCAGGTAAAGCGGAGGCGATCGACGCACTCGCTCGCGTCATGCGCGAGCAGGCGAACGCGCGCATCGCGGCAGGCTCGGTGAAAGGGCTCGCGCGTGCGCTCGAAACTCGAGCCGCCGTGGTCTCGCAGGGAACGACGCACATCTCCGTCGTCGACGGCAAGGGCAACGCCGTTGCGCTGACGTCGTCGACGGGCGCCGGCTCGGGCGTCATCGTCCCCGGCACGGGCATCCACATCAACAACATGATCGGCGAGTTCGATCTCGCGAAGCCTCCCCGGGCAGGAGCGCGTCTCTCCTCGATGATGAGTCCCTCGGTCGTCCTGAAGGAAGGCCGCCCGCATCTCGTCGTCGGCAGCGCCGGCTCGCTCCGACTCCGCGGCTCGGTGCTCCAGAACGTCGTCAACGTCGTCGCGCACAAGCTGCCGGTCGAGGACGCGATCGACCGCCCGCGCGTCCACCTCGAGGGCGAGGACCTCCACTGCGAGGGCGGCCACGATCCCGCGGAGCTCGACAAGCTGGAGGAGATGGGGTGGAACGTGACTCGCTGGCGCCGCCAGAACCTCTACTTCGGCGGCGCGTCCGCGGTAACGTTCGAGGACGGCAAGCTCGCCGCCGCGGGAGACCCCAGACGCGGCGGCGCGGGGGTGGTGGTCGAGTGATCGTCCGCAAGGCTGAGGCGACCGACGCCGAAGGGCTGACAGAGCTCGGTACTGCGGTCGGCTCCGAGCCGGAAGGCTGGCTCGTGACGACGAACGGCTGGCGGAACGTCTCCGACGAGCGGCGTTACCTCCGCGCGATCCGGCGCTATCCGAACGCCGCCGTCTTCGTCGCGGAGGACGAGGGGCTCATCGTCGGCCGCCTCTCGGTCGCGCGCGATCAGCATCCCGCGAGCCGCCATGTCGCGGACATCGGCTTGATGGTCGCCGCGTCACATCGCCGCCAAGGCATCGGCACCCTGTTGCTCGAAGCGGCGGTGGCCTGGGCGCGCCGTGCGGGTGTGCGCAAGCTCGAGCTGCACGTCTTCCCCTGGAACGAGGCAGCGATCTCACTCTACGAGCGGTTCGGCTTCGTGCAAGAGGGCTACCGCCGCGAGCAGTACAAGCGCGGCGACGAGTACGTCGACGCCATCCTGATGGCGTACGAGCTCTAGCGGCGCACGGTGAGGACGAACGTCCGCGTGGACGAAAGGTTCTCGGCGTCCCACACGCGCACGGTGATGCGAAACGTGCCCGCGAGGCGCGGCGTGCCGGCGAAGATGCCGTAGGCGAAGCGGACGCCGCGTGGGGGCGAGCCCCGCAGGATCCTCCAGCGCAGGGGGCGCACGCCGCCTCGCACGTCGAGGCTCTTGCGGAGCCGGCGGCCCACCCGCGCGGTCAGCGAAGGCTTCGTCTCGAACGCCAACCTCTGCTTGATCGCGAGCGTGAAGTCCTTGATCGCGGTGCGCCGTCCGTCGTTCACCTTCGCCCTGAACTCGAATGAGCCGCCCACTGCCGGCAGGCCCGAGATCATGCCGTCCTTCGTGAGCCTGAGCCCGGTCGGCAGCCTCCCGGAGTTGAGCGTCCAGGTCAGGACGCCGGCCTCGGATGAGAGCAGTTGGGCCTGGTAGGCCGAACCTTCGGTGCCAGCGGCGAGCGCTGCCGTTTTGACGGTGAACGGCGCGGGGTCGACGACGTAGAACGTGAAGAGCCGTTCCGAGCTGTCGCCGGGACATTGGTTCTTGACCGCTAGCCAGGACTGGAAGCTGCCGCCGATCTGCGGCGTTCCGCTGATCAGTCCATTACCCGTCATCGACACTCCCAGTGGGAAGTAACCCGACTGGTGCTCGTAGTAGTACGGCGGACACCCGCTCCGCGCGCTCAGCTGGAAGCTGTACGGCGAGCCGAGGTGCATGTCCGGTGGAAGCTGCGCTTCGTCGGTGAAACCGAACGCCGCGGCGGACGCAGCGAAGACGACCGCCAGCGCGGCAACGGCGGCTGTTGTACGAAAGAAACGCATCAGACCCGACCCGCGGCGCAGGGTAGCAGCGTTATGCCTTCTCCTCCGGCAGGACCCCGATCTCGTCCTCGCGAACACGCCGTCGCCGTTCCGTGAGTCCTTCGTAGGCCTCGGTGAGCCGCCGGTCGCGGTCGTCGAGCCGCGCCGACCAGTCGTCGAACTCCTGCTCGCGCCGTTCGACACGCCGCGCCTCCGCAGTGGCGCGCGCGATCTGTTCGGCCGCTTCGGTCTCGCGCGCTTCGACCTTCGCGACCGCTTCCGTCAGCCAGGCGCCACGTTCGTCCAGCTCATTTGCGACACGCTCGAGCTCGCGCGCGCGTGCGTCCAGATGCAGCGCGCGTTCCTCGAGTACTGGAATGCGCTCTTCTGCCTCGCGGACGTCGCGCGCCTTGTTCGCCAGCTGGGTTTCGCTCAGTGCAAGCTTCGCGGCGCGCTTGCCGAGCTGTTTCTCCCGTTCGGCTGCGCGCGCTTCCTGGTCGACGAGCAGCTGCTCACGTTGCTCGATCTCGCGCTCACGCCGTTTCGCCGCTTCGAGGAGTGGTTCCACTTCGCGTCTCGCCTGGTCGACCTTCTGCTCTTTCGCAACGAGGTCGGCTGCGCGCGCATCGAGCTCTGCGGCCTGCGTCTCGAGCTGGCGCAGCGCGGCTCCTTGAAGCCGTTCTTGATCCTTGAACGCGGTCCAGCGATCCTCGAGCTCGGCGGCCTGCTCCGCAACGGCGGTCGCTCTGCGCTGCTGCGCTTCGAGCGCGGCGGACGCAGTCGCGATCCAATCGCCCCGCTCCTCCAGCTCGGACGCGAGCACGCGTAGTTCGCTCGCTTGAACGTCCAGCTCGCTGGCCTGTTGACGTAGCCGTTCAACCTCGCCTTCGGCGCGCTCGATCTCTGCGCGGCGGTCTTCGAGCTCCTGCTCGCCGAGCGTCAGGCGCCGTTCCCGTTCGACGAGCTCGTCCTCGGCGTCCTCGATCAGCTGGCGGCGTGCGTCAAGATCCCCGGCGATCTCATCGAAGCGGCGAGCGCGCGCGTCGATCTCCGCCGAGCGGCGGGCCACGGTCTGCTGCACCAGGCGCTCGCGTTCAGTGAGCGCCTGCCAGGCCTGCTCGAGCTCGTCTCGCTCTTCCGGCATGCCCTAATGATGCCGGTCGATGCGGCCGCCCAAAAGGCGACGGATTGGGCACACCTCCGTCACAGCTGTTCTGCTGCGATGAGGGCGTGCCACCGATCCCGGAGCTCGTCGCCCACAAGATCGCCCGCGAACTCGATATCGACGTCCACGACATCGGGGTCTGCCTCGCCTGCCTGAGTTTCGTGTCGTTTGCGATCGACGCCGGCGACACACGCGAGATCAGGCTCTGGACGAACAAGATGACCCCGGATCTCTGGGCCGAAGGGCTCGAACAGCCGGCCAAGCTCGCACTTAAGCGTGCCGGGCATTACGAGGCCCTCGCGGATGTAGAGCGAAACGGAGGACATAGCCACGTTGCGCGGGCAATCGTCGTACGGCTCGCGGCTCAACTTGCGGAGCGTGCGAAGGGAGATTTGCGAAAGATGGGCTTCCAGCCGTGGCGCTAGCACAATGCTAGCATGACGGCGTGGCGACCCTCTACGTCCGCGACGTACCGGAAAAGCTCTACAAGCGATTGCGAGCCCGCGCACGGCGCAACGGACGGTCATTGAACGCCGAGGTGCTCGAGCTCATCGACGAAGCCGTCCTGCGCGAACTGACTTCGGACGAGATCACCGATCGACTCGCGGAGCTGGCGGCCGAGATCGATCTCCCTCCCGACGCTCCGAGACCGGAGGACATCATCAGGGAGGAGCGCAATCGCCGTTAACGCTGTTCTGGATGCGAGCGTGATCGTTCGAGCCGGGGTCGATAGTTCGCCTGCTGCGCGTGAGTGGACAGCTCGTCTCGACCTCGACGTCAGCGGCCATGCGCCGGACATCATGTGGGCAGAAGTCGCAAGCGCGCTCCGACGCTATGTCCAGACCGGCGTAATGACGCGGAAACACGCGCACGAGGTTCTCGCCTACGCGTTGGGGCTTCGTCTTGCAGTCAGGCCGCTACGAGGGTTGGCGGCGCTTGCTCTTGGCCGCGCGATGGCGAGCGACCTATCGGTCTACGACGCCTGTTACGTCGTCCTCGCGGATGCGCTCGAAGCAACACTGGTGACGGCCGACCGCACGCTTGCCGCCGCAGCGGGCCGTGCCGAGCTGATCGGCTAGATCGGGAAGGCTTATCAGCGGCGTGCGAGACCGGCGATGTCCGCGAGCATCCGGAGCAGCCAGAGTCCAGTGAGCATCGCGAAGACCAGAGCCGGCAGGAAGAGCCCGAAGACGCCCGCCATGAGTCCGGCCTGCGAGTCGAACAGGTACAGCGACCCGGCCGATGCTTGCACGAGGAGCACGCCGACGAGACAGAGCCCAATCCGCTTCATGGGCGACTCCGGGCGACGAGAGTCCCCGACCTTTCCGTCGACCCAGCTGGCCAGCAGCAGCCCACCCCCGGCGAGCGCGAAAGTCAAAGTGATTCCCCCCATCCCATATGGATCTTGGGGAATGAGCCCTCCCAGACGCCCCCCCAACGTCCTGCCAGACCCAGACCTAGGGATAACGTATGCCTAGCGTTCGACGGCGAACAGCCGCCATTCGCCCGGGATTCCCTTCAGCGCAGCGACACCGCGGTCCGCGAACTGAATCTCCGACCCGGCGACGAGGTCCTTGACGGTGCTCGATACGAAGCACCTCGCCCGCCTTCGCCTGCGACGCGACGCGCGCGCCCGTGTGCACAGCGATTCCCGCGACCTTGCCGTCCACGACCTCGCACTCGCCCGTGTGCAGCCCCGCACGCACGTCGAGACCGAGCTCGCCCACAGCCTTGGAGATCGCGCACGCGCAGCGGATCGCCCGCGCAGGCCCGTCGAAGCTGGCGAAGAACCCGTCGCCCGCCGTGTCGACCTCGCGGCCGCGAAACCGAACGAGTTGGCGCCGCACGAGCTCGTGGTGCTGCTCGAGCGTCTTGCGCCACTCCCGGTCGCCGAGTGCTGCGGCACGTTCGCTCGAGCCCACGATGTCCGTGAAGAGCACGGTCGCGAGCACGCGGTCCGGTTCGGTGTCCTCCGCGGCCCCGGCCTCCCAGGCGCGGCGGAGAAAGCGCTCCATGGCCTCGAGTGAGGGGCCGGACGTCGCCGTGGACGGGATGTGTCCGTCTTCCGGCAACTCGACGTAGCTTGCGCCGGGGATGTGCTCCGCGAGATAGCGGCCGTTGCCGACCTCGACCCAGGGATCACGCGTGTTGTGCAGCACGAGCGTGGGGACGCGAATCGCCGGCAGAACGTCGCGCACGTCGATGGCTACGTTCATGCGGGCCAGGGCGACCGATGCCCCGGGACTCATCGCGTTCCGAAAGTACGTCGCCAGAGCCTTGATCTCATCCTCGCTCGCGGTTGGACACGCCTCCTGCGCTCGCGCCTCGAGTCGTTGCGGACGATCGCTCAGATTGGACAGCATGCTGGCGATCGCTTGCTCGACTTCTGCCTCGTCTTCTCCCCACGGGTAGTCGGGTGTGCGCGTCTGCTTTGCCATTGCGCCCCAAAGGACGAGTGCCCAGGCACGGTCGGGATACGTCGCTGCGAAGAGGGTGCTCATCGGTCCACCCTCGGAGAGGCCGATGACGGCTGCTCGTTCGGAGACCGCAGCATCCATGACCGCACGGACGTCGTCCATCCGAGTCTCGAGCGTTGTCGCGGCGGACACCGCGTCGGACATGCCCGTGCCGCGCTTGTCGAAGTGGATCACACGGGCGAACGACGCGAAATGTTCGAACCACGCCCGAAATGGGACGGGCAGCTCCCAGGCCAGCTCGACGTGCGATCCGGATCCTGGAACGAAGACGATGTCGAACGGGCCCTGACCGGCGACCCGGTAGGCGATGCTGACGTCGCCACTCCTGGCGTAGCGGGTTTCCGAGACCATTGGCTGATTCTCGCCCTTCCTGCGGCCGGTTGGAAGTCCGGCCCGTTCATGCCAAACTGAGCAGCCATGACCGCGGTCGCTGACGAGATCCAGATCGACGAAGCTCCCTTTCGTGGGAACGTCGTTCGTCCGGGCACGCCGGACTACGATATCCACCGCAAGATCTGGAACGGCTCGTTCGACAAGCACCCGGCGCTGATCATTCGCTGCGCGGGCGTGTCGGACGTGATCGCGGCGGTGAGGTTCGGGCAGGAGAGCGGCCTGCCCGTTGCCGTGCGAAGCGGCGGGCACTCCTTCCCCGGCCTGTCGGTCGCGGACGACGCGTTGATGATCGACCTCCAGCCCATGAAGGGCGTGCGCGTCGACCCGGAGAAGCGTACGGCGCGCGTGCAGGCCGGCGTGCTGCTCGGAGAGCTCGACACGGAGACGCAGGCGTTCGGGCTCGCGGTGCCGTCCGGCATCGTCACGCATACCGGAGTGGCGGGATTGACGCTCGGCGGCGGCATCGGGTGGATCCAGCGCAAATACGGCCTGTCGGTCGACCAGCTCGTCTCGATGGACGTCGTCACGGCCGACGGCGAGTTCGTCAAGGCGACCGCCGACGAGAATCCGGATCTGTTCTGGGGCCTCCGCGGCGGCGGCGGCAACTTCGGGATCGTCACGGAGTTCGAGTTCAACTGCGTCCCGCTCGGCACGCAAGTTTTGGCCGGGCCGATCTTCTGGCCGATGGAGCAATCGGGCGAGGTGCTGCGCTTCTATCGCGACTGGGTCGCGGACGCGCCGGACGACCTGATGACGATCGTGGTGCACAGAAAGGCGCCGCCTTTGCCGATCGTGCCGGCGGAGCTGCACGGCAAGCCGATCGTGATGGTGGTCGTCTGCTGGGCCGGCGACGTGGAGGAGGGCGAGAAGTTCATCAAGCCGCTGCGGGAGTTCGGGAATCCGGTCGCGGACGTGTGCATGGTGAAGCCGTATCTGACGCACCAGGCGATGCTCGACCCGAGCTTCCCGCACCAGCGTTGGTACTACTTCAAGAGCTGCGATGTCGCGGAGCTGAGCGACGAGATCATCGACATCACGGTGGAGCGGGCGTTGCAGATCAAGTCACCGTTGACGTCGTTCCCGATCTGGCAGATGGGTGGAGCAGTGAGCCGGGTCGCCGACGATGAGACGCCGTACGGTGGCAGGCAGGCGGCCTTCACGTACAACATCGGCTGCTGCACAGAGACGGCAGAGGGATTCGACGAGGAACGGGACTGGGTGCGCTCTTTCTGGTCGGCCCTCGAGCCGTGGCACCAGACGGTGTACGTCAACTTCCTCGAGAACGAAGGCGAGGAGCGAATTCGCACCGCCTACGGCGCGAAGAGGTACGACCGGCTAAAGAACCTCAAACGGAAGTACGACCCGGAGAACTTCTTCCGGATCAACCAGAACATCCCGCCGGCCTAGAGCTTGATGAAGACCCGGGTGCTGATCCTCGGAGCGGGATTCGCGGGTCTCGAGCTCGCGACGATGTTGTCCGAGGCGTTCGGCGACGACACCGACGTGACCTTGATCGACAAGAACGACGCGTTCGTCTTCGGGTATTCGAAGCTCGATGTCATGTTCGGCCGGACGACGCCCGACGCGATTCGCCTCCCGTACCGCGACATCGCAAAGCCCGGTGTCCGCTTCCTCCAGCAGGCGATCACCGCGATCGATCCCGAAGCGCGGCGCGTGACGACGGATGGCGGTATCCACGACGCCGACTTCCTGGTCGTGGCGCTCGGCGCCGATTACGATTTCGACGCCACGCCGGGACTCGCCGAAGGAGGCGACGAGTTCTACTCCGTGAGCGGCGCCGAGCAGCTTGGCGAGTTGCTGCCGACGTTCACGCAGGGTCGAGCGATCGTCGGCGTCTGCGGAGCGCCGTTCAAATGCCCACCGGCGCCGAGCGAGGCCGCGTTACTCCTGCACGACTATCTGTCGGCGCGCGGCGTTCGCGACGACTGCGCGATCTCTTTCGTCATCCCGTTCGGGACCCCGATCCCTCCGTCGCCGGATACCTCGCGCGCGCTGCTTGCCGCTTTTGCCGAGCGCGGCATCGAGTTCGTCCCCGATCACCGCGTGAGCTCTCTCGACCCAAAACGCCGCGTAGCCGTGCTCGACGACGGCAGTGAATTGCCGTACGACCTCTTTCTGGGCGTCCCGAAGCATCGCGCCCCCGACGTGGTCTTGGCGAGCGGAATGACCGAAGACGGCTATGTGCCAGTGAATCCGAAGACGCTAGAGACGCGGTTTCCGGGCGTCTACGCCGTCGGGGACGTCGCGACCATCGGAGTGCCGAAGGCAGGTGTGTTCTCGGAAGGCGCGGCGCGGACCGTCGGGGCTTCGCTGATCGCACGTCTGCAGGACGGCGAGCAGCCGGGAGCCTACGACGGGCTCGGGTCCTGCTACATCGAGTTCGGCGCGGGCCGCGTCGGCCGCGTCGACGTCGACTTCCTCTCCGGACCGAAGCCGACCGGCACGTTCCAGGAACCGTCGGTCGCCCTCGCCGCCGAGAAGGAGCACTTCGGCTCGAGCCGCCGCTTGCGCTGGTTCGGCCGTCGCTGAGCGTTCTGTCCACCCGACCTAAGCAGACAGTTGCGCATCCCGGGACATGCCCGGCGAACTACCCTGGCCCTCGGCCTCTGTGAGAGCCTTGCCGGTTCTTACATCGGTGGATCCGGTCGGTGATACTGGCGCCGGTCAAGCGTCGAAGGGAGGGCGGAGCATGCGGTGGTGGTTGCGTAGCGTTGCTGTTGGTTTCGCGGTCGGCTTCGGCGTGGGTCTCGTCGTCGGCGGCACGCTAGGTCGGGTCTTCATGCGCCTCATCTTCCTCGCCAGGGAGGACGCGCTTGGGTTCGAGACCGCGATGGGTGCGATCGTCGGTGAGTTCACAGGCAACGGGACCGCGGCGATCTATGCCTTCGGGGCGATTGCCGGTGTCGCTCTCGGCCTGGCCTACGTGTTGGGACGCACGTTGTTGCCGTCCGGAACGCGTGTGCGGATGATCGTCTTCACGCTCGGCACCACGGCGTTCATGCTCGGACAGATCGTTCGCGGCAACCGCGAGGACTTCTCGTTTCTGCCGGTGACGCTCAGCCTCGTGCTCGTCGTCGGGTCGGTCGCACTCACTGCCGCACCCGTCCCCTTTCTCGTCGAGCGTTTCGCACCCGACCGGAAGCGCAGCCCCGGCCGCATCGCACAGGGCGTTGTGCTGCTCGGCATGACCGGATTCGCCGTGTTCGCAGTGACGGGGGTCGTGATCGCCTACACCGCGGTGTAGTGTCGGCTGATGCCCCGGGACCGGACTGCGCGAGCCACGCGAGCCCTCGGGGTGACGGTCGGCGTGCTATTCCTCGGGCTCGGTGTCGCCGAACTCGTAACGCATCTCGACGAGCCACTGTCCCTCTTCTTCTGGCTGCCCGCGTTGTGGGGTGGCGGGGCACTGGTACTCATCGGAGTGCTTCGAGCGACTGCGCGCGCGTGGCTCTCTGACGTGCTCGTGATCGTCGGCGCGTTTCTCGGGCTCCTCGCGACCGCTTGGACGATCCTGATGCCGGTCCTGATCCTCACGCTGGTCGTCCTGACGATTGTGCATGCGCGTCGTCAGGCACTGCCTCCAGCCTGATCTAGGCACGTTCAGCACCACACCACGGGCCGCTGCGCCGAAGCGCCCACCGGTGGCTCGAGCAGTCTTGTCCTTCGACGCAACCAGAGGTACGACCCGGACAACTTCTCCCGGATCAACCAGAACATCCCGTCGGGCTAGTCAGCAGTTCGACTGCAAACGCCACACTTTGAGAAGGGCGCGCGGGATGATCCCCTGGCTCAAGCAGCCGCCGGTGTCGCCGCGGTCGCGCCAGCCGCGCCCCGGAGCTTTGCTGAAAAGCTCGGGTTGATCCGTTGTCCCGACTCCGGGATGGGAAAACGTGGTCAGCGCGTACCGCCAACTCCCGAAAGAGCCGTAGTACGTCGTCCCTTTGAGTGGCCCTCGTACTCCTGCTCGCTGCGACGGCGGGAGAAGCGCAAGATGGGCCGCCCGCAGCGCTGCCTTGACGCGTGGCGTCGCGACCAGATTCCGGGCGATCGGCGCAGCGTGAAAGGTCCGCTGCTGCGTGCCGGCCGCAGGTGCTGGGAGCAATGCCACCGTGCAGATCGCGACGACGAGGAAGTAGCGGCGGCTCACCATTCGAGCGTGTAGTCGACCCAGCCGGGCTGTACGTCGGTGCGGCCGATGAATCGAGCCCATGCCGCGTCGCTCAGGTCTTGCGGGGCCGCGTCGTCGAGACCGCGTTCCGCGTCCAGGACCCGGCCGTGGGTCTTCTCCACCAGCCGCGTCAGTAGCGGCGGGAACGGCATCAGCCAGTCCATCTTCTTCGCCGTCACGCGGTTGACAGGAATCATCGCGGCGAGCTCGCTGCTCGCCATCAGCTCCAGGCCTTTCTCGCGCAGCGTGGCGTTGTGGCTGCCGTGGTGCCCGACTTTGTAGAGCACCGTGCGCGCGAGCAGGTCGCCCGACTTGACCGTGCGCGGTCCGTCCGCCCCGGCGACCTGCCATTCGAGCGGCTCCCACGAAAGCCAATTGCCGACCTGTGCGTCGCCCGGGAACAGGATCACGTCGCCGCCGCTCGTGAGCTCGAACGCAAGTACGAGGCTCGTGTTGTTCGTATCGGAGTCGAGCGCCAGCGCGAGCGCTCCGGCATAGCCGAGCCAGTCGTGGTCGATGCGCCGCCAGGAAGATCCGGCGGCGTAGTACTGCTTCAGGAGCCCGTCCTCGCCCTGCGCTTCCGTCTCTTCGATGCGGAAGTACTTGTCGAATGGCTGCGACTCGGGTGTACCAGCGTCGGCCAATGCTTCTGCGGCAGCCAGGAACCCCTCGTGGGAGCCCTCGGCGCCGACGAGCTCGTACACCTCGGGATGTTTCTTCGACGGGTCGCTGCGTTTGATCAGACGCCGGTCGTGCGGCGGCCCCAGTACGTAAACCCGAACGCCAGGCAGCCCGGGCAGGTCGAAGAGTTGCTCGCCGGGTCGCAGGTACTTGATCTGCGCTTGCCGGTTCTTGACCCACTCGAGCGCCTTGCCGGTGGTCTTCGTCCCGGCCGCTCCGAGGTCGCCGTGGAAGTTGAGGAGCGTGTCGAGCTGGCGTGCTGTGCGCCGCGCGGCCGGGGTTTTGCCGGCGTCTGCCAGCTTGGCCGCGGCAGCGATCCCGTTCAGCGCCTTCTTCTTGTGGTTCCGCAGCTCCGTGGCCAGCTCGTCGTCAGGATCCTCCGTCCAGGCGAGCCACACCTCACCCACCTCGACGGTGTCGAAGATCGCCTGGGCCTGGAGGAAGCCGGAGAGGTGATCCCAGTGTTCGTGCGTCGACACGAGCCTGTCGAGCCGCCCATTCGTCGTCTCGTGCACGTTCTGGGCGACCGCCTGCATCTTCTTGTCGGAGTCGGTCGTCCCTTTGAGCACGCCGCAGTCGACCAGGAGATGACTCTCGTCAGAGCCGTCGGAGCATGTGAGCAGGAAGCAGTCGCCCAGGCCCTGCCTGTACATGCGGACGCGGAATCTCATCTAGAAGCGGTGCAACATCGCAAAGGGCTCATTTCCCTCCGTCGTCACGTCGCCGAAGTACGTGGCGGCCAGGCTCTCGTTGCCTTCCTCGAGCAGGTAGCGCCGCTGCTTCTCCTTGCGCGCGTCGTTGAGCGGCTTCTTGACGCTGTAGCGCACCTTGCCCGTGTCCGCGTCGACGAGCAGGGTGCAGCCGCCACGGAAGTAGTAGTCCGGCGCCGCGCCGCTTCCCTCGGCCGCGGGGTCGGCGTATTGCGGGATCCGCTGTGTCAGCTCGATCACCCATTGCAGTCGCGGCTGCTCGTTCCAATCGATCCGCATCGAAGGCCGGATCGAGTGGACTTCGAACTTGAGCTTGGGGTCGATCCCGCTCAGGATCGCGGAGTCGACGTCGAGCTTGCCCTCCAGATACTTGTGCAGCTCCGCGCGTTTCGTCCGCATCAGGTCGAATAGTTCCTCGCGGCTACGTGACAGGCTCCAGGAGTCGATGTTCGCCGCCCAGTTCTTCACCATGCCGATCACGACGTTCTCGTCCTCGTCGGGCGCGTCCGCGGCCGGCCGCCAGAGCAGGCCGTCGACGGAGAGCGTGCGAACGTTGTCCGGGACGATGCCGTAGCGGCGAAACGCCTCGGCGAATGCGACACGATGGTGCTCCTCGTCGACCGGGTCGTACTCGAAGTCCGCCGTCACGACCGCGCGCAGGTAGTCGCCGAACGTGATATCGACAGGCGGGCAGTAGTCCAGCGCGCGGATGCACATGTCGAGCACCTGCTGCGCGGAGTGTGCTGCCTCCTCCGCCAGGCGGTTGACCAGGTCCGGGTGGAGCTGCCCGGCGGGAAGCACGCCTGTGCCCTCGCTCGCGATCCGCAGCAGATCGGCGACGCGCGCCTTGTAGATCGTCAGGAAGGCGTCGAAGACGGCGGCGACGAGCAGCGAACCGCGGTCGTGCGGCTCGGTCAGCCGCACGTAGTCCTCGGGATCGGGCTCGCGCGGCTGCCATTGCCCCGTCGTCTCGTCGACCTCGCCGATCGCGCTCCGCAACGCGCCTCGCTTGCCGATCGCCTGCCCGAACTGCTGCGCCAGTTCGCCGAGCTTGTTCTGGCTGGCGAGGTCGCCGCGGGTCGCCGCGATCTGGTGCCGCAGCACGTCGGGCAGCGAGAAGTGCTGGAACAACGCGACGATGTCGGCGAAGGCCTCGTGGAAGGCGAGCACGTCGGGGTTGCTGGACTCGTTGAAGCGCCGGTGGATGCCGTCGAGCAGCGCGTGCGTCACCTCATGGGCGACGATGTCCTGGCTCAGGCAGGTGAAGACCGTCAGCGGCGCGGCGCCCGCGCCGTCCGCTCCGACCGCCGCCGGGAAGTAGCCGAAGAGGAGCGCCTTCTTCGTCGGGCTGTAGTAGGCATTGGCCTCGCGCAACGCGTGCGGATGGATACGGAGCCGCGGCACATACTCCTCGACCCAGCGATCGCGCAGTTGCCTTCGGTGGGGCGACCAGAGTGCGAGTCTCCCGAGCGCCCGCTCGAAGTTGCGGATCGTGCGCATCGTGACTGCGTAGACCATCTGCTGGTGGAACTGCGGGTTGCTCTCCGATGGAGGTAGGCCGTCCTGCGCGATGATCGCGTTGTCGTTCAGGTCGACCGGCGCGTAGAAGGCACCGCTCGCCGGATCATGGTCGATCACTTCGACGTACTCGCCCGCCGGGCCCGGCTGCAGAGTGTCCCTGGCTTTGTCATCGCGCTCCCACGGAACTCCCAGCGTCACTTCGTTGATCCCGGCTGTCGCCAGCTGAACGCCGAGGCTCGGGTCGAAAGCGAAGACCCGCAAGCGTCTCTCGCTTGGGGGCGGAGCAACACCCGACTCGCAGCGTTTGAGCAAATCCGTCTTCCTCTTGCGGGCCCCTGTGGTCTTTTCGATCTGGTAGTGAACGACGCCGGTCTCGGCGTCGACGAGCATGGTGCAACCCGCTGCGTGAGCGTCGTCTCGCTGGACGATCTTGATCACCCATTGCAGAGAGAAGTCGCCGGTTTCAGCCGCCCGTTCGCGCAGGTCGAAGGAGACGACCTCGAACGGTTGCGTCAAGTCGATCACGCCGAGCTTCTTCGAGCTTCGTCCCTCTTCCTTCAGTCGTTCCTCCAGCGCGCCGCGCCAGGCCTCGAGTGTGCGCCAGAGATGCTTGCGCTCGCGGGGGATGTTCCAGTAGCTCTCCGCTCGAGCCAGCACCTGGACGAAGTCGGTGACGGCTGCAGTCGCCTTGCCGCCGGCAGGAGGCGGCCAGCGCACCGTGTCGACGGAGAGTGTCCCGAGTCCGACCGGCCCGATGCCGTAGCTACGAAACGCATCCACGAAAGCGACGCGGTACCGGCGATGGTCGTTCGGCACGAGATCTGCGTCGGCGGTGACGATGGCGCGCAGAAAGTCGCCGAAGTTGGCCTCGACGGGGGGCATGTAGTCGAGCGCGCGCATGCACATGTCGAGCACGTGACGTGCCGACTTCGCGGCCTCTTGCGTGAAGCGATTGACTAGGTCCGGGTGGAGGTAACCCTCGGCGAGGACACCGGTGCCGTGCGTGGCGATGCGCCGAAGGTCGGCAACGCGCGATTCGTAGATCTTCTTGAACGCCGCGAACACCGCCCCGACAAGCAGGTCGCCTCGAGAATGGGGTTCGGCTTCCGTCTCGTAGAGCTTTGGGTCTGGCCGGCGCGGATGCCACTTCCCCTCCGCGTCGGTGAAGCCGAGCGCGTTTCTGAGCCCGTCGGGCTGTCCGATTGCCTGTCCGAACTGCAGTGCCACGGCGCCGAGCTGGTTTCGTTCCTCGAGATCCCCTCGAATCGCGCCGATCTGCTCGCGAAGCACGTCGCTCTCCGAGAAGTGTTGAAAGAGGGCGATCAAGTCGGCGAATCCCTCGTGCAGTGCGGCGACATCCGCATTCGTGCCGACGTCGAACTCGACGTTCAGGCCCAGCAGGATTGCGTGAGTCACCTGGTGCGCGATGACGTCCTGGGAAAGGCAGCTGAAGACGATCGTGCCGGGGAACGGTGACTCCGGCGCGCTCTCGAAGTAGCCGAAGTGGATCCCGCCGCCGGGCATGTAGTAGGCGTTCGCGTTCTCCATGAAGTGCGGATAGAGCTCGAGCTGCTTGCGGTAAGTCGGCTTGGACTTGCCACTCGGCGGCCAGTGCACCACCCGGCCGAGTGCCCGTTCGAAATGCTTGATCGTTCGCATCGCGACCGCATAGACCATTTGCTGCCGGAACTGAGGACTACCGTCGGACGGCGGCAGACCGTCCTGCGCGAGCGCCTCGGGATGATCGAGGTCAACCGGCGGATACAGCGTCCTGCCGCGTTCATCCTCGTCGACGACGACGATGTATTCGCCTGACGGCCCCGGCTCGAGCTCCTCCCAGGGGATGCGCAGCGTCGTCTCGTTCATGACCGCCGTTTCGAAGCGCGCGGTCATGCCGGGGTCGACCGCGAACACGCGCAGGTTCCGAAAGACGGGCCGCGGAGTCGACTGCCGATCGTTTGGCATGAGCCGCCGCTCTAGCCGACGCCGGCTGCCGGATACGGGAAGTCCGTGGGAGCGGGGGCGTCCGGTTCGACCCACCTCCGCATGCCGGCGTCACAGATCGCATAGCCCCAGTTGATGAGTCGTTCCTGCACCGTGTCGTCCATGTCTGCCAGCCGGGTCGCGGTTTGCGCGAGTCGCAGAGCGCTGGCGTCCGGGCAGGGCAAGCTCCCGGCGGGCGGTCCGTAGTCGCCTATATGGCTGCGGATCCCCCAGTAGGTGCCTTGTCGGTCGCCGTTCAGGTAGCCGCCCACAACCTGCCGCTTGCGCAGATTCCGCACCTGGGTGTCGATGATTCCGAGCGTGCGGTAGGCGTGACGCGCCCAGTCGCGCTTGGGCTTCGGCTGCGGTCCCATCTTGCCGCCGCCGTCGCTGACGAGGATCGTCGTGTAGCGCTTCCAGGCAGTCTCGAGACCGAGGTTGTCGTACACGCCACCGTCGGCGAGCACGACATCGGTCGTGTACGGCGGCTCGTGCCGCGGCCCTCGCTCGGCCGGATCGAAGTCTGCGGGGTCGAGGTGTAGCTCAACCGGCGAGAGGATCGGGGGAAATGCTGAGGACGCAGCGACCGCGACGGCAAGGTCGACCTTGGGGTTGCGGACCATGCCGACTTGGTAGTCCGCCATGTACGGCTTCGAGAATCGCCAGAGCGAGCCGGTCTGGATATTGGTCGCGTTGATGACGAACCGCGGCTTGTCCGGGAGATCCTGGAGACTGGCCTTTCCGAAGACGTGCTTGCGATACGCGCCCGCGACTTTCTCGGCGATCGTGCCGGGCAGGAGGATGCCGCGGAAGACGGCATCCTTGTCGATCGTCTTCGAAGCGAGTTTCCGAAGGGGTTGGACGAATTGTTCGTCGAGGTTGCCGGCGAACCCGTCGTCGTCGAACTGGAGTCTCCGCCAGTTGAGGCCGAGCACGCCCGCCGTGATCGAGCCGCCGGAAACGCTCGAAACGCGGTCGAGCTTCGTGAGGTATCGAAGCTCGTTCAGACGCCAGATGGCGCCAACGTGGAAGAGCATGGCGCGGTAGCCGCCACCGGAGAGGCAGAGTGCGACGCCGGGCTCGAGGCGTTCCCCGTCATCGGTCTCGACAGGTGAGCTCGCGGCTTTCGTCAAATCCTCTGGTTGGCTCATTTAACTGCCTCCGTTTCGATCGCTGCTAGGCGATTGCACGATCGAGGCGCCGAAGAGCGGCAGGTCAGGACAGCCAGACAGGTTCATCCGGCGGGATCCGAACCGACGGCACGACGGATCGCGCAACCCAGGAGGAGCATGCACCTGCTCGCCCCTGTTGACAAGGGGGTTTCTTGGTCGGGGGTGTGGGGACATCCTGCTAAACGAGCAAAGGAGGGGTCATGTCCGACGGAATGCGGGACAAAGTCGAGGGCAAGCTCAAGGAGACGGAGGGCGAGCTCACCGACGACGAGATGCGCGAGAAGCAAGGCGAGGCGCAGCAGAAGATGGGCGATGCGAAGGACAAGGTCGGCGACATGAAGGACAAGGTCGACGGCGACTAAAGCTGGTTCGGACGGCTGCGGACGCACTCACCTGGGTGCGTCCGCACTGCCGCACGTATTACGGCGCGCGGCTCGCTAACACCAATGTGCGCAGGGAACGCGCTTCCAGGCGTGGCCTGGGAATGCCACTGCAACTTGCCAGCCCGCGGTGCTGAATTGCAGCGGATGTGCCAGCGCTTTGCGTCGTGCCGCCGCGGAGATCACCGGCTCCAGGCGTAGCTCGCGTCCCTTGATACGGAAGTGGAACGTGCCGTCGTTGATGCGTATTGTCCGCGCGTCGATGAGGCGATAGCTGCCGTCGTCAACCTGCTGGCCGTTGTAGTCGACCGACCCGAACTGCGCCGCGGCGCCGGTGAAGAAGTGCGAATGGCGTCGTGGAACCGCGCCCCTGCAGATGTCGGCCTTGGCCGTCAGTTGCTTCGGCGTGCCCGGGACGAACCCGTTGCCGGCGAGCATCGCAGGCGCCGTCTTGCGGAGACCGGCCCTGGTGAGCGCGCTCACGAGGTCCTGGCAGGTCGTGACCCGCTCCCAGCGCCCAACGAGTGGGGTGCCGCGCGCCGCGTCTGTTGCTGCGCCGGGAGGAAGGGCGAGGATGGCCAGAAGGGCGCCTCCGAGCGCGGCTGCGAACGTTGCGATGCGTACCCACATAGCTTCGCCTCCCTTCGGTAACTGAGGCCGGAGCATCCGACGCTAAAGCGGCAAAGTCAAGATGGATGCGGCCGCGCGGATCGGCATGGTCGGACAAAGCATGCTCTAAGCTCAGTGTTGTGGCCGGGTGCTGCAATCCGCGCGGTTGTGACGCGTTCTTCACGCCGCGGTTTGCCCGCCGCATGGCGACGCGCTATCGAAAGAGAGGACTTGATCGAACGGCGCGGCGGATGGTCGAGTTTCTCGAGCAGCGTGGGATCGAGGGTGCAACCGTGCTCGAGATCGGCGGCGGTGTCGGTGAGATCCAGATCGAGCTGCTGAAGCGCGGTGCGGCCCGCGCCGTCTGGAGCTCTCGCCGGCGTACGAGGAAGAGGCGAAGCGGCTGTTGCGCGAGGCGGCATTCGAGGACCGTGTAGAGCGCCGTCTCCACGACATCGCGGTCGATCCTGAAGGCGTTGAGGCAGCCGACATCGTCGTGTTGCACCGGGTCGTCTGCTGTTACCCGGACTACGAGCGGCTGCTTGGAGCGGCTGCGCAGCGCGCTCGGCGGCTGCTCGTGTTCAGCTATCCGCCGCGCAACGCGTTGTCGCGCCTTTTCGTCGGTACGGAGAACCTTGCTTTCAGGCTGCTGCGGAGGAGTATCGGAGCTTCGCCCATCCGCCGTCGGCGATGCTCGGCCTGCTCAGCGAGCGGGGGCTTCGGCCGACGTTCGCCCATCACACGCTCGTGTGGCAGGTCGCTGGGCTCGAGCGCTAGCCGTCGCTGAAAATCCGCGCGATCACTTGGCCCGTTAGGCTTCCTCCCGCCTCGGGAAGGCGAGATTGCGGCAATACAACGAAGCAGGGAGAGATGAAGCGGCACCTGTTCGCATTGGTCGCCGGCGGCGCACTTGCTGCGGCGTTGATCGCTCCGACAGCGGGAGCGGACCCGGCAAACGCGCGAAACGCCCAGCTGTTACAGGCCGTTTGCGGTACAGACACGATTGACGTAGTCGTGAACGGCAACGGCGAGTTCACGCCGGCTCATGTCATCGGCAGTACATCTGTCTTCATTCCGACGTCGTTCGACGTCACCTTTACGTTCACGCCCATTGGCGGTTCGACGATGACGGGAACGGACACGTCGGCTAAGGCTGCACCGATCAAGAACACGATCACCTGCACGATTCCGTTCCAGAGCTTCCCTTCACCCGTGGGGACGTTCACGATTGAAGGGTCCGTCACCGGTTTCCTGACCCCGCGTTGACGGGCCCGCGGTCATGGGGGCGGGGCCGTATCGACAGGCTTGGCCACCGCCCCTCGGTTGGAGGCACCCCGACGACGCTGCCAGCCGAGCCACCGCCAACTCTTAGGGCGGGTCCTGCGCCCTGAGTGTGATCCCACCGAATAAGGGAAGATTCGAACTTCTGTTGTCCTTGCAGCTTATGAGGAGGAAGGCATGGCTACACCGGAGCGTCGCTTCGGCCCTGCGAATGGGCTGACCCTCGGCGGGATCATCGTCGTGATCGGGATCCTTTTGCTCATCTTTTGGAGCTTCTGGATCGGTCTCATCATCACTTTGGTGGGCCTCATCTTCTTCGGCGGTTTCGTACGTGGCAGGTGGTATTAGCAACACGCCGCCAGGTCGGCAGGCTGCAGGCGAGCTCCTGCCATCCCAACGGCAGCAACTCTTGGCGCTCGCTCAGACGCACGAGCTCTTTACCCGCAGCGGCATCGATTACTGGCTGTTCGGCGGCTGGGCCGTCGACTTCCACGCGGGAACGATCACTCGCTCGCACGACGACATCGATGTCGCTGTCTGGCTCGACGACCATGGCCGAATCGCTCAGCTACTCGGTGCCGAGGGCTGGAGGCATGCCCCGGAATCAGACGAGGACGGTGGGACAGGCTGCGAGCGAGACGCGGTCCGGCTCGAGCTGACATTCCTCGTGCCGGGCGATGGGGGAGAGGTCTTTATCCCGCTGTGTGCAGGTCGTGTGTTGTGGTCGGATGAGCCCCTGAATACCAACCTCGCGGAATTGTCCGGTGTGCGCGCACGTGTGCTCGGACTAGCTGAGCTCAAACGCGGCAAGGCGCGGTTCCGCGACGATCCGCCCGAAGCCGCGAAGGATCGCGCAGACTTCGAGATCCTCTCCCAACTGAACTAGCGCCCGCGATTTAGACTGAAACATCGACGGCGGCGACGAGAGGGTTGACAAGAAGACCGGAACCGGTCCCGCTCCGGTCGTCCGCACATTCCTGATCGCCGACGTCCGGGGGTACACGCGCTTCACGCAAGAGCACGGCGACGAGGCCGCCGCCGCGCTCGCCTCCTCGTTCGCTGACATCGTCGGCCGGGTCGTCGCTGACTACGACGGCGACCTGATCGAGCTGCGCGGAGACGAGGCGCTCGTCGTTTTCGCCTCCGCCCGTCAGGCTGTCCGCGCGGCGATCGAGGTCCAGCGCGGTTGCCGCGAGCTGACAGATAGCGGACCTGCGTTTCCGCTCGGCGTCGGCATCGGGCTCGACGCCGGCGAGGCGGTGCCACTGCCCGAAGGCGGGTACCGCGGCGGTGCGCTCAACCTCGCGGCGAGGCTTTGCTCGATCGCCGCGCCAGGTCAGGTTCTCGCGAGTGATGGAGTCGTTCATCTCGCGCGCAAGGTCGACGGTCTGCAGTACCGGCCTCGACGGGGCGAGCGGCTCAAGGGGATCGCCGAGCGCGTCAAGGTCAACGAGGTCGTCCCGGATGCGCCCCTACCGCCCGTGCCGACGCTTGCTGCGCCACCCAAGCGCATGACCCGGCCTCGGTGGCTCGTCGCCGGCGCGGTTGCTGTCGCCGCGCTAGTGGGTGCCTTGCTCGCGATCTTCCTCACCGGCAGCGGTTCCGCCGACAGCACGATCGCTGCAAATGCAGCGGGCCTGATCGAGCGTAACGGGCACGTGGCGGCGCAGATTCCGATCTCGGGGCGCCCGGCAGGTGTCGCAACGGGGGCGGGCGCACTGTGGGTGACGGACTCGGTGAACGCAACGCTCCTGCGAATCGATCCGGAGCAACGAAGCGTCGTCGACCGCATCGTCGTCGGCTCTGACCCCAGCGGTGTCGCCGTCGGCGCCGATTCGGTCTGGGTCGCAAACAGTCAGGACGGCAGCGTGTCGCGGATCGATCCGGCGAACGACAACGTCGTCGCGACGATCCCCGTCGGCAACGGCCCCACCTCGGTGGCTTTCGGCGCCGGCTCGATCTGGGTGTTGAACACGATCGACGCGACCATCTCCCGACTCGCGCCCGAGACCAGCAGTGCGAAGGCGACGATTCCGCTCGGACAAACCCCGACACGGCTCGCGTTCGGTCTCGGTCATGTCTGGGTGACGAGCGCGGAGGCCGGCGTCCTTCTCCGCGTCGACCCTCGCACCAACTCGGTCGTCCAGGCGATCCCGGTCGGTAACGGGCCGACGGGCATTGCCGTTGGGGACAACGCGGTCTGGGTTGCCAACACGCCCGATCGGACGATCTCGCGCGTCGACCCCGGCTCAGGTGCAGTGACGAAGGTCAACCTCGCTGGGCGCCCGGCGGAGGTCGCATACACCGACGGCCTCGTGTGGGTCGGGAACACGCTCGACGGGACGGTCACGCAGATCGACGCTGATTCGCAGGAGGTCGGTAAGACGATTCGTACGGTCGACAACCCGGCAGGACTTGCGTCGGCCGGTGGACAGGTCTGGACGATTGCTTTGACCTCGTCGCTCGCCCATCGTGGCGGCACGCTGCGCATCGCAGCCGGAAAGGACGATGCGGCCTTCGACACACCTGATCCCGGCGCCGCCTATCGGCAGGGCTCCTGGCAGCTGGCGTCGATCGTCTACGACGGCCTCGTCACCTACAAGCGGACGGGCGGCCCGAGCGGCAACACAATCGTTCCTGACCTCGCCGCCGCGATGCCTCTGATCCAGGACGGCGGCACGACGTACGTCTTCAAGCTCCGCAAAGGCATCCGCTACTCGAACGGCACGCTGGTAAAGCCGAGCGACCTACGCCCGGCGATCGAGCGCCAGTACCGTGTGCACACCGGTCTGGACCAACTGCGGCTACGCGGGAGTGGCCAGTGCACGGACCGCGCCTGCGATCTCTCGCGCGGGATCGTCGCCGACGACGGTTCAAGCACGATCACCTTCCACCTCGAGGGACGAGACCCGGACTTCCTCTTCAAGCTTGCGCTCCCGTTCGGCTCGTTCATCCCGCACGGTTCACCGCAGATCCCCGAGACGAACGCACCGCTTCCCGGGACGGGCCCGTACATGATCAAGCGCTTCGTGCCGGGCCGGACGTTGCTGCTCGTGCGCAATCCCTACTTTCACGAGTGGTCCGCGGAGGCGCAACCGGCCGGCTATCCAGACCGGCTCGAGTACACCTTCGGGCTCGAGCCGTCCGCCGCCACCACGGCGGTCGAGACCGGACGAGCTGATTACGCGCTCGAGTCGCCTCCGGTCGAGCGTCTGCGCGAGGTCGCAACTCGGTTTTCGAGCCTCGCCCATCCGCACGTGGAGCCCGCGACCTTCTTCATCGGCCTGAACACTAAGATCCCGCCGTTCGACGACGTCCGGATCCGCCGCGCGGTCAATTTCGCGGTCGACCGCGCCGAGCTGCGCAGGCTCTGGGGCGGACCGCAGCTCATGCGCACGAC
This sequence comes from Gaiellales bacterium, assembly GCA_038237145.1. GTDB lineage: Bacteria > Actinomycetota > Thermoleophilia > Gaiellales > Gaiellaceae > 3-1-20CM-4-69-9. The sequence continues at coordinate 19,368 of JBBRZA010000012.1, read as the reverse complement.
GTGCCAGGTGATGCCTCCGGGTATCGCGGGCTATCGGCCCTACTGCCCGTACAGCGCCGAGGCGAGTGCTTCGGGGCTGTGGACTCGCCCGGATCTCGGGCAAGCCCGCCGGCTGATCGCCGCCGCCGGTGGTGCTCGCGGAACGGTGACCGTTGCTGCGGATCGTGATGAGGGGATCAAAGAGGCGGCCGCTCGCTACGTCGCGGGGCTGCTGAAGCGGCTGGGATTCCGGGCGCGGGTCCAGCTCTATCCGAATATCTCCAGTCTTTACGAGGCCGTTGGCGATCCTCGTACGCGCACGCAGATGGCGATCTCGGGCTGGCACTCCGACTTTCCGCGCGCCTCAGATTTCTTCTCCAACCTCCTGAGCTGCGCGTCCACTCAGCCGGGCCCCGCCCCGTTCAGCCTCAACTCGACGGGATTCTGCGAGCCGGGCCTCGACCGTGAGATGCGCCGCGCGCAGGAGCTCGCCGCGACCGACGCCGGGGCCTCCGCCCGGGTCTGGGCGCGCGTCGATCGGCGGGTCGTCGATGCTGCGCCCTGGGTCGCTTTCTTGAACGGGGCGGGACTCGAGCTGACGTCGAAGCGCGTTGCGAACTATCAGCGGAACCCACAGTTAGGCGTGCTGATCGACCAGCTCTGGGTACGGTAGCGCTACGGAGGAGAGAAGTGGCCGCGCCGCCAGCCGCACGCGAACTTCCACAACGTGATGGCGTGATTGCCGCAGCAATTACGGGCGCGCGGCGAATCGAGTTGCCGTTGGTCGCGCTCTGGTTCGCGCTCGCGGGGGGCCTCGCGATTCTCACGAGTCAGGTCGCCGATTGGTACGTGATGACCGACGAGCTGCTCTACGAGCGGCTGGCGATCAGCATCGGCAATCTCGGTTCGCCGTTACCGCAGATCCACGGCGAGCTGATCGGGAACGTCAACCAGCTCTACCCCCTTCTGCTGGCACCGCTCTTCCACGACAGGCTCGTTCCACCGGCACTGCTGGACGCGCATGTGCTGAATGCGATTGTCATGAGCTCTGCGTGCCTGCCGACGTTTCTACTCGCACGGGCCGTCACGGAGAGCAGGCGGCTGCCGTATCTCGTAGCAGCTTTGAGCGTCTGCATTCCCTGGATCCCGCTCTCGTCAATGCTCATGACCGAGGTGGTGGCGTATCCGGCGTTCGTGTGGGCGATGCTGGCTGTTTACCGCGCCGCCGCCTCGCCGCGGTGGCAGAACGACGTCGTGATGATCGTTGCCCTGGGCGTGGCGACCCTCGCGCGAACGCAGTTCCTCATCCTCTTCCTTGTCGTTCCCCTTGCGTTCTACCTCCACGAACTGGCCTTCACGGCAGCGCCGTCCCGCCTGTCTCGGATCCGAGTCGCGGGACGGAGGCTCGTGGATTTACATCGCCCTCTCGCGATTGCTTACGCGGCTTTGGTGGTCGCCGCGGTCGTGCTACTCGCCCTCGGCCGACTGTCGAGCGCGTTGGGCACCTACTCGGTCACGGCCGAGGGAAACATTCTCCCGAGCGGCATGGGCCGTTCGCTCCTGGAGCACCTTGCACCGCTCGGCCTCGGACTCGGGATCCTGCCCTTCGTGCTCGGGGTCGCGTGGCTCTTCGCGAACTTCGTCCGGCCTCGGACGCGCGAGCAACACGCCTTCGCAGCGATAGCCGTCGTCACGTTCGCGGCGCTTCTCGTCGAGGTGACTTCGTATGACCTTCGCTTCGGTCAGGGAAGGCTGCACGACCGCTATCTGTTCTACGTCGTGCCCCTCGTGCTCATTGCCTTTGCGGCAGCGTTGCGGGCGGAGCGTCGCCCGCACTGGTCGCTCTACATCTCGGCCACGCTTATGGCTTCCGCCTTTTCAGTCGTGCCGGTGGTGCGTTACGACAAGTTCAACGTCGACTCGCCGGTGGCTGCTCTCAACGACGCGCTCCTCGACGCCGGCGGCTCAGTCGACGGTGCGCGAGTCCTCCTCGGGCTCGCGACGATAGTTCTCCTTCTCCTCTTCCTCTTAGCCGCAGTGTTCCTTCGTCGCGCGCAGTTGGCGGTCGCGGTTCTCGTGTTCGCCGTCGTTGCGGTCTCTTCCGAGACCGCTCTCGTCTTCAACAGACTGCTGACGGTGGACGGTACGAGTGGGCGGCCGATCACGCTCGAGCAGGGCCATGTGTTCGACTGGATCGACCGCAAGGTCGGGCCGGAAGCGAAGGTGACGATGGTTCCCTATCCGTTCCTCTACGGCAACTACTGGGAAAACGTCGCCTACTGGTGGAACGTCGAGTTCTGGAACGCATCTGTGCAGCGTGCCGCCACGTATGAGCAGGCGTTTACCGGGACGCCCGAGACGTTTCCGGTAACGGCGTTGACCTTTGACCGCACGACAGGCCGCGCGAACGTCTCGACGAGTGGGTACGCCGTGCAGGCAATCGCGGAGACGAGATTTCGGCTTGCCGGCTCTGAACTGGGGCAGGACCGGGGCGTGGCGTTGATCGCGGTCGACAGACCGTGGCGCGCCGCGTGGCTCGGGTTCGATCTCTACCGGGACGGTTGGACTGTTCCCAAGGCTGTCGGCAAGATCAGGGTCTTCGCGGCACCGGGGCAGACCGAGCCAACGATGAGGTTCCTGACCATCTCCGTTCGCGGTCCGACCGACGTTCCGCCGCGCCCGTTTCGCGTCGAGTCGAACACGAGCAATTGGGCGGCAGAGGCCGGCGAGCAGCCGACGAGCAAGCAGATCTCCGTGTGCGTGCCGGCGCGCGGATTCGCGGACGTGCAGGTCCATGCTCCGCGTTATTCACCGATCTACGGCGACCCGAGGAGCGAAGCGAGCTTCGTCAGCTATGCGCGCTCGGGCGGCGTGCTCGTGACGGGTATCGCGCTCGCAGACGAGACCGGCCCCTGTTAGTCGGTCGGGAGCGCCTTTTCGCGGCGCTATTGCCAGAAGCCGCCGCGTGCCCCGTGGGTCAAGCGGCGATGGCAGAGGGGCTAGCTACCTCCGGGCTCAATAACTCGGAGGTCGCAGGTTCAAATCCTGCCCCCGCTACTGGAAAGGCCCTGGGAAAAGGGGCCTTTTTGCTTCGTGCACGCAGATCACGTGTGAAACTTTTGCCCAACTTTTGCCCCAGGGTGTTCCCGATGTGTGGTCGAAGCGCGCGAGCGACAGCACGTGAATCGCCCGTTGATGACGAGAGGTAGTCGCTCAGAAGCGTGTGGCGCCGGTCATGCTCGGTCTCAGAATCAGCGCTCACATCCCATTCGGCAAGACTCGATCCTGAGCCATCTCGCACAACCTGTAAAGCCGAACGCGTCGTTCGATCGGCTGACTCCCAAATCCGACACAGAAATGTCTTGTTGTGCGAGAGCACGAGGAGCTGTTCGGCCTGGTCAGCGAGATTGCGAAGCTCCTGCACAGTCGTCAGCGAGCGGTGCTCATCAAGGCTGGAGATCGGGTCATCAATCACCACGATCTTTTCGTCGAGACTCGGATCTCTCTCCAGCGACGCGAAAAAGAACGCGAGCGCCAGCGTGTTTCTGTCGCCGGAACTGAGCGTGTTGCGGAACGAAGGTTGACCGGCTGCGGGGGCAGCTCCCGAAACGGGCACGGCGGTGTTGTTGATTAGGACGTTGTACGTGCAGGTCGGCCCGCCTCGGGTGTCGGATGGTGTGAACCGCTCTAGTCGGAAGCCCGCGTTGAATCGTGCTAGATAGATGTTGATCGCTGTCTCGTAACCTGGAAAAGCATTCATGCGATATGCGTTGAGAGCCGCTCTCGCGTTTGCTCGCGCCGTCTCAGTCGACGCCTTAGCGGCGGCTTCTGCTTGGTAATCGGCACATAGCGCCTGAAATTCAGATGTATGGCGAGTTTTTACGGCACGTAGTCGCGTGAGATCTCCGGCGAGCGCGCGAACGTTGGCTGAGGCGGTCTGCTCTTTGACGATCTGGATCGCCGAGTTTGCGCCCTGAAGCTCGGTGCTGCGCTGAGCAACCAGCTGCCGTTCCGTCACGTAGTCCGCGATCGCGCGGCGAGCATCCTCTGGCAAGCTTTGCCACTCAAGAGGAGCGGCCTGCTTCGCGTCCAGCGCCGCTCCGATGGCATCGACGGCGTCTCTCCAGCTACGCACTATCGCGGCCGTATCGAGATCAAGTGCCGGCACTTCGCAATAGCGGGACCAAAACTGACGACGTTCGCTGGCAACTCGGATGCTTCGCTCGAATGCCGCAAAGACCTCCCCGCTATGAGCTCTCTGAAAGGTTTGCTTGGCTGCCGAAACTTCTTGCGTGTGCGTGGTGTACGCATCGCTGAAGTAGGCTCGGTACGACTCAATAACGGGCGACGCTGCAAGGTCCTGTGCGCAAAACGAGCATGTGTCTGCGTTGTGATCTTCCTCCGCGGTGGCGAGCAGACGTCCGCAGTCACCATTCATCGCCTGATCAAACAGGCGCGGATTGAGCTTTTCGGCAAGGACCTGAGCGACTCGGCCATCTACACGCGGCTGCGCCAAGCAGCAACCGAGCCGCGCAGCTGCGCCGAGCCAAAGTGCGAGCAGGAGTTGCCGCGGGACTCCTCGCGCGCGCAGCGCTACTGCCGCGAACACAGCAGCGGCGCCGCGCGCGTGCGACGACACCGCCAACTTCGAAGCGAGAACCGAACTCCCGAGCTACGACCCGGAGGTTGAATGCGAGGTGGCAACGTTGCCACCTCGGCTTGGCCCGGCTCTAGGCTGCCTCAGCGGGGTTGTTTGGCGCACGGGTGAGCGCGTTCATGAGCTCGATCGATTCGATCGCCTGCAGGCGCCGCTCGAGATCAAGCAACTTCACCATCTCCGCCAGTGACGGCTGAACCTCACCGCGCTCCACACGCCCGAGGTATCGGCCCAATGCCAGCCGCACCACCGGCACGGTCTGCGCCGTGACAGCCACCTCATCGCTCGGCGCATCCGGCTCGCTGGTGAGACCGGCGGCGGACGCAGGCTCGGCGAGGATCCGCTCGACCCGGCCGCGGAAGCGGCCATCCCCGAACACGTGAGCGGCGATCGCGCGCACCGACGCGCCTTCCTCGGCCAGCCGCCGAACCTGGGCGCATTCAGTCAGCGTCGCGATCCTCTTCCGGCCCGAGCTACCCATTAGCAACCACTTGTCGAACGAACCCGGCACAACCTTGAGCGCCAAAAGGGGGCCCGGCCCACGGCAACACTGTCTCGTCTCGAAACGAACAGAAACCACCCCCGATTTCGCGGCCGCGCACAGTCGACGGGGTGGGGTTGGTGCCAAGTTGCTGCTGAAAAAACGCGTCGCCCACCCCCAACCTCTAGTCGGGCTCCGCGGGCGACACGCGTCGCGGCTGCGTCGAACTCGGCACTCGGGTCGTAGTCATGTTGAGAGTTATGAGTCGATGCGACAAGGCCACCCGAACTCCCCGAAAACGAGCCAGTCCCCGGACCCCGAGTTCTCGATGCGTAAGACTCTTAGCTCCCATTCGGCGAATCCCGGTATTTCATGCACAGCCACGCGCTCGAGATGCCTCATCCTGGATCACGCGTGGCACTCGGAGGGCCTCTTCGAGTCGCAACCTCCGGCGTGACAGGCCGGGCAGAGCTGTCCGGGGCTCAGCCGCGCTAGGCGTGGATTCGCGGGGTACGCAGGGCTTTTCATCCGTGGTGCTGCGGGGATTGCCGGGCATCGACGGGGCTTCCGCCGGGCTCCCGCGGGATGCGCGCGGGATGGAACGCTCAGGCGAGCGTCGGATCTACCTGACGTCCCAAGGACGAGTCAGCGGCCGGTGTCCTCTTCGGTCCCGGCTGCGGAGGACTCGCCGGGGCGGATGAGACCCGTCTCGTAGGCCGCGACGACCGCCTGGACGCGGCTGCGGAGTCTGAGCTTCATGAGGATGTGATTGACGTGCGTCTTGACTGTCGCGAGGCTGACCACCAGCTTCGCGGCGATCTCGTCGTTTGAGAGGCCGCCCGCGACGAGCGCGAGCACCTCGCGCTCCCGCTCGGTCAGCTCCCGCAGCTCCTCCGGGACCCCGGTGCGCAGCGGCGGTCGGCGCACGTGCTCCGCGATCAGGCGTTGCGTGACGCTCGGCGCCAGGAGAGCTTCGCCCGCGGCTACGACCTCGATCGCATCCACGAGGCGGTCCGGCGGGCTCGCCTTTAGCATGAAGCCGGCGGCTCCGGCTCGGAGGGCTTCGTAGACGTATTCGTCCAAGTCGTACGTCGTCAGGATCAGGACGCGCGTCTGGAGGCCGGACGCGACGACCTCTCTCGTGGCGGCGATACCGTCCATGACCGGCATGCGGATGTCCATGACGAGCACGTCCGGGCGGTGCGCTCGCGCCGCCTCCACGGCGGCTCGGCCGTGCTCTGCCTCCGCGAGCACCTCCACGCCGCGGAGCTCGAGCAGGGCGCGCAGGCCGCTCCGGACAAGATCCTGGTCGTCGGCAAGCACGACGCTCGTCATCGCTCCCCCATCACGGGCATCGACGCAGCGAGGAGGAAGCCGCCGTCGGCGGTCGGTCGCGCGTCGAGCCAGCCACCGTAGAGGCCGACGCGCTCGCGCAGGCCCGTGAGGCCGTGACCGCTCGGGACACGCGCCCGCCGCTCGTCGGCCGGCGCGCTGTTCACGACCTCGACCTCGACGCCGGAGGCGCTCCGGGTGAGGCGGATCCGCACGTGGCTCCCCGGCGCGTGCTTGAGGGCATTCGTCAGCGCCTCCTGGACGATCCGGTAGACAGACGCGTCGACGCCTGCCGGGACGCGCTCGAGCTCCGCTCCTTCGAGCTCGACCGCGAGGCCCGCGCGCTCGTACTCCGCCACGAGCCCCGGCAAGTCGGCCGTCCCGTGCTGGGGGTGCGTGCCGACGACGCCCTCGCGGATGAGGCGCTGGAAGCTGCCCGTACGCTCGAGCGCCGCGCGACCCGCGCGCTCCACCTCCGCCACCGCCGCCTCGGCCCGCCCGGGATCCGCGCGGACGAGCTCGCACGCGAGCGACGCCTGTACGACCATCACGCTCAGCGAGCTCGCCAGGAGGTCGTGGAGCTCGCGCGCGATCCGCCGTCGCTCGGCCGCTGTCGCGCGCTCCGCCTCCGCCGCCGCCTCGAGCCGTGCCCGCTCCGCCTCCACCGCGTGACCCCGTGCCCGCGCGAGCGACGTGCGGAGCGCGACGCCGATCCCCCAGGGCGCGAAGACGAAGACGAGGAGCAGGAGGGCATCCGGGGAGAGGCCCTCGGTGGCGATGATCGACGCAGCCGAGGCCACGACGGCGGCGAAACCCCACGCGAGGCGGGCGCTGTGACGTCCGGCCGCGAAGTACGCGAGGCCGCTAACCGGGATCGACGCGGCCGCCTCGTACGAGTCGAACCCGACGAGGCCGGAGCCGACGAGGATCGCCGTCACCGCGAGGGGCGTCGCGAGCGGGAGCGCGCGGCGCGTGACGAGCGCGAGACACGTGAGCCAGTACGCCGACAGGCCGACGGTGATCGCGCCGTAGTCGTTGGAGAGGATCTCGGCGGTCGCCACGACGCCGAAGGTGGCCGGCAGCAGCGCGTCCCGCCACCGAACGGGCCGTTGCCCCTCGACGCCCATCGCCGCTTCTGACTCGGAAGGGTGGCCTTCGCGGAGTGCCCGCACGAGCGCGGCCGTTTCCGCGAGCGCGTCGCGTCCGGCCTCCGCCACGCCCGTGAGGGTCCGCGCCGCGTCGTCCGCGCCCGCCCGCACGACGTCGCGTGCCGCCGAGGTCTGCACGACCATGGCGCCCAGCGCGTGCGCGAGAACGTCGTGGAGCTCCGCGGCGACGCGCTCGCGCTCGCGCCTCACCGCGCGCTCGCGCGCGAAGGCCACCTCGAGCCGCGCCCGCTCCGCCGCCGCGCCGAGCTGCCGCTCCCGCTCGAGCGCCCGTCGCAGGGCAAGGCCGAGCCCCCACGGCCCGAGCGTCAGCGCGAGGCCGAAGAGCAGGCTCGGGTCGAAGTCCGTCAGCCGTGCGAGCGCCGCGTACATGACCGCGAACGCCGCCGCGACGCTCACGAGCCCGAGAGGCCACCGCTCTGGCCTCGCGTAGACGCCGGTCGCGAAGAAGGCGAAGCCCAGCAGTGGGATCCACGCGGGGGGCTCCGAAACGTCGAAGCCGACGAGCGCCGTGAGCGCGTAGACGCACGCGATCCAGGGCGAGACGAGGAGCGGGAAGCGCCGCGCGAACGCCACTCCCGCGGTGGCGACGAGGAAGCCCGCAACGCCGACGAGCGAGCGCTCGTAGCCGGCGGCGAGGAACTCGCCCGCTCCAACGACCGCGAGCAGCACCGCAACGCCTACGTCGATCTGCGCGGGCCGAAGGGGCTCCACCCGTGGGACGCTAGCGCGGTCCGGCCCACGGATCATCAACCCCAGGGTTGAGTCGAGATCGACCCGCCGCCCGACGACATCGCCGCCGCTCGCGCGCAGGATCGGTCGTGCCTCGCATGGTGCGGGGCGCTCGACGGGAGGTGACCGATGTCCGAACGTGCTCGCCGCTGGATCGGCCTCTACGCGGCCGTCGCTGCGCTGATCGCCGTGCTGCTCTCGCCGCTGCTCGCGCTCTCGTACTTCGCGACCGAGGACGGACGCGCGGAGCTCGAGACCGGAACGGTCGCCGCATGGGCCGAGCCGGGCCGCGATCTCGCGGGTGGACTCCTAACGTGGGCGTCGCCCGACCGCGTCTACGCGACGTACTGGCAGATCTTCGCGCTGCTCATCCCGGCCATGTTCCTCTGTGCCCATGCCGCGCGCGCGCGCCGTTCGTCGAGGGGCCGGACGGAGCTCTGGGGCTGGCGCGTCGCGCTTACGGGCTACGCGCTGGAGAAGGTTGGCTTCCTCGCCGTCTTCGTGGCCCTTTTCGTCGTTCACGTCGAGAGCACCGCCGTCGACGTGATCTTCCTCGGCCTCGGCATTCCTGGCCTTCTCGTCAGCGCCGTCGGGTCGACCCTGCTCGGGATCGGCCTGGTCCGCGGCGCATACCGGCCGCGTCTAACGGCGTGGCTGCTCGCGCTCGCGTTTCCCTCGCTCCTCGTGGTGCCCGCCTTCCTCGGGAACCTCAGCCTCGGGCTCGTCCCATTTCTCGTCGCGTGGGGCGCGACCGGCGTCCAGCTCTGGCGCACCGGTGATCGTCTGCCCGCGAGCAAGCTCGCCACGACCGCCGCCGACCTGCAGGGATGAGCCTGTTGCGCCGAGCGTTGGGCGCCGCTTGGCGGAGCCGCCCCTCCCTGCCCTCGTTCGACGGACTCCAATCGCCGGTGGAATTGCGCCGCCCCGACGAGGGTGACCGAATTCGGCGCTCGTGTCGGCTCCGACCAGGCGCGCGTTCATCTATCACCGGCTCCCGCCGGGTATTGGCGGGATGAGCGCGGGATCCGCGGAGACCGGCGGTCGTCTGCGCCTACGCCGACAACAGAACTATCTAATTTGCAGGGATTTGACGGGAGCGACGGGACTCGAACCCGCGACCTCCGGCGTGACAGGCTTGTTCCACGGATACGACTATGGGCGACGATTGACGTGCTATCGCTCTATTCATGCGGGTGTGCGAGCCCTGCGCGCTGATTTGTGCACGATTGCCCAGGCTCGATTTTGGGCGTTTGCTGCCCTTCTGCTGCCCAGACGCTTCATTTTGGTAAATGGAGAGCAGCGGCGGTGTCCCGCCGCTGCTCTCCGCTGGCCCTAACTGCGTGACCGGTGGTTGCTCATCGAGCGCTTCGCCACATCGCCACACTTGTGGCCAGCGCCCAAACGAGCATCGCGGGAATCGCGAGCATTCCCGCCAGAGCGACGTTCGCGACGACTACCAGGACTGCGGCAGCGGCTCCGACCCACGCGAGCCAGCGGCCGAAGACTGCGGTTCGCACGATCAGCACAGATGTCGTCGCCATCGCGACCGCGGCGGCGAGGAGGCCGCCGGCACCGAGTGCTGCGTAGCCGGTCTGCGGTAGGTAGCGGAGCGTGTCGGCTCCCGGGAGCGACTCGTTGTTGGCCTTGATCGCGAATCCGATCAGTCCCCGCGACGCGGCGGCGACGGAGAGCAGCGCCACGAAGACGGCGCCACTTGCGACGACGAGAGATGTCAGTTCGCCGGTTCCGCCCTCGGCCGAGAGTAGGCACGACCGGAGCTTCGCTAGGAAGACGAGAAAGCAGAGTCCGGCGAGGATGAAGAGGTACATGGAGACGACGGTGGCCGTCTGGTGCCCGCCGTCTGACCACCAGGCAACGAGCTTCTGGTCGCTGACATCGGAGGGAATATCCAGCATCGCCGTTCCCATGAAGAAGAGAAAGCAGAAGGCAAGGCCAGCCAGCGCGCCGAGTCTTCCACCTGCCGTTCTCGCTGCGGCCGTTGCGTGAATCGCCTCGGCCGTTCGCCCGCAAGCCTGAAGCGGCAAGGTGTTCAGCGCCCCGCTCGGCGAGCGCCCGCGCCCGGTCGCCGGCCGGCCCCAGCTCTGCGACGGACCGATACGCCTGTTCGAGGTGGTAGCCGACGATCTCGTCGAACTCGTGCCCGCGGCCATCGAGCCAGCCGGCGGCTCCTTCGTGCAACTCGGACCGAACCTCCTTCGGAATTCGCGCGTAGGCCGAGTCCCTGATCAGCATGTGCCGGAAGTAGAACGTGTCCTGGATCGCCTCGTGCGGGCGGATCAGCTCCTTGCGGACGAGCGCCGCCAGCTGCGAACCGGGAGGCCGGCGCCGGTCGGGAGCCAGCTCGCCGAGGGCCTCCCATTCGAACTCGAGCCCGATGACCGACGCGCGCTCGAGCAGGTCGCGCTCCTCATCGGGCAGCGCGTCGAGACGAGCGGCGAGAAGCACTTGGATCGTAGGCGGCACGTCCTCCGGGGACCCGCCCTCAGCGAGCATCGCGAGCAGCTGCTCGACGAAGAGCGGATTCCCCTCGGCCGCTGCGCGGATCCGGGCACGGGTGTCCCGCTCGAGCCTCGATTCGCCGAGAAGCTCCTCGATCAGCTGATCGGACTCAGCCTCGGAAAGCGGATCGAGCGCAATCGTCAGCCCGCCCCAACCCGGGCGCTCATCGAGGAGCTCCGGCCGCGCAAGGCAGAGGAGCAGAAGGGGCGCGTCCCGCGTCCAAAGCGTGAGATGCTCGATCAAGAGTCGCGGACGCTGTCCGAGAGTTCGCCAGCGAAAGGGGTGTCTCTGAACGGACGGTTTGGCGCTGGCTAGCGGCAGCGCGCGCCGCTGGCGCGCAAGAGCTGCCGTGGAAGCAGCGGACCTGTCAGCGCTGCGGAACGCTGCTAGCGCCCGGCGCTACCGGCCGCAAGGAGTACTGCGACGATGTTTGTCGTGTCTACGCCTGGCGCGAACGCAACGCTGCTCAACGCCACGACGCCTCGTCGCCGCTACGCGCATGAGGGATACTGAGCTGGTGATGTTCCCCACTGTCGAAGCCAGAGTCGCTTGGGCTTCCAGGGAAGGTGACGATGCCTGATCTCCAACACCCGCCGGCCAAACTGACGCTCTACACATGCCATGTCGGCCGTGGCGGTCCGTCGTTCCTCCCTCACGGGTGCCGGCGCGCTCACCAGGCTCTCGACGAGGCGGGAATCGAATACGAAAGCGTGATCTTCGGCAAGGGCCGCCCGCGCGCCATTGGCACAACCGGCAAACGCCCCGAGCTCAAGCGGATCAGCGGACAAGAGCAGCTTCCAGTGCTCGCGCTTCCGGACGGAACGACGGTCATCCGCGAGGCTGCCATCGTCGCCTGGGCGGCCCAACACAAAGCGCCCAGCCAATAGCCAGTTCGCCCAATCCCTACTAGTTAGCAAACTGGGGAAGCCCCTCCTGCCGATGAAACAGAGACGCCGAGGTGGCAACGTTGCCACCTCGGCTTGCCCCGGCTCTAGGCCGCCTCAGCGGGGTCGTTTGGCGCACGGGTCAGCGCGTTCATGAGCTCGATCGATTCGATCGCCTGCAGGCGCCGCTCGAGATCGAGCAACTTCACCATCTCCGCTAGCGACGGCTGAACCTCACCGCGCTCCACGCGTGCGAGATATCGACCCAATGCCAGCCGCACCACCGACACGGTCTGCGCAGCAAAAACCTCATCGGTCGGCGCGTCGCGCTCGCCGGTGAGGCCGGCCGTGGACGCAGGCGCGGCGATGATCCGCTCGACCCGGCCGCGGAAGCGGCGATCCCCGAACACCTCAGCGGCGATCGCGCGCACCGACGCGCCTTCCCCAGCCAGCCGCCGAACCTCGCCGCACTCAGTCAGCGTCGCGATCCTCTTCCGGCCCGAGCTACCCATCAGCAACCACTTGTCGAACGAAGCCGGCACAACCTTGAGCGCCAAGAAGGCGCCCGGGCCCGCGGCAACACTGTCTCGTCTCGAAACGAACCGAAATCTGCTCCGTATTCGCGGTTCCGCGCGGTCGACGAGGTGGGGTGTGGGGCAACGCTTCCACCAAAAAAAAGGGGCGGCCGTCCCCGCCCCGACCGTTCCTGGAGAGAGTCTCGCGGCGAGCGCCGTCGATTACGACGACGTAGTCCGTCGGCTCGCTGATCGCGTAGACGAAGCGCAGTGCGTGTCGCCTTTCGGCTCTTCTGTGACAACCAGAACTAGCGACCGCGGCGGAAGAAGGACGAACGCGCGAGCGCATCGCGGGGAGGAAGCACGGTTGTCGCGCTCCGATCATGCGCGCAGACGCGCCTTGCTTCCGCTACCGCTAGCGGTGAGCACGTCGGCGGGGATCAGGTGGGGGGCTTCCGCGCTATGAGATGGGCGTTCTCCTGCTTCTACGGATTAGAGTGCTTGGCTGCAGCTCGCTGGTGTCGCGGCTCGATCGGGTGGTCGCCGGCCATCTTTGGGCGCACACGACTCGTGTACGAGTCGCGGGGCTCGAGGTCGGCAGGAGCGTGCCGGGCACGTTCAAGGAGCGAGGCAGGGCGGCCTGCTTGCCGGGTTCGAGAGGGGACGGCATCTATCTGGATGGAAGGGAGCTCGCGGTGGTGTGGGAACAAGGTAGGCGGCGGTGGAGTGGCGGCGTGTCCCGCCCTGCGCCAGCGGCTGGCCGGGTCGTTTCGGGGCTGTTTTTCTTTCCGCGTGGCGGCTCGGCGCAGGTTGCGGGGGCGCTCGCACGGGGGTTACCGGGGGCGGGCTGGCAGACGACCCTCGCGGCTGGCTCGCTCGGGCGCCCGGGGGAGCTGACGAACGCGGCCAGCTTCTTCGCGGGGATCGACGTCGAGCCGCTCGACTACTCGCCCGCGCTCGAACTGGCCGATCCGCTCGCCGCGCCCGTGCCGTTCCCGCCCTCCTACGAGGACCGCCCGGGGGCGCCCGACCGGGTCTTTGCCGCCGTCGATGATGCCGCCTACGAGCGGCTCGTGGGCGCCTGGATCGAGGTGCTCGGGCGCGCCGGCGCGGGGCAGGCCGATCTGCTCCATCTCCACCACCTGACGCCGGCGAATGAGGCGGCGGCGCGCGCGTTCGGTGCGCTGCCGGTGCTCGGTCAGCTGCACGGCACCGAGCTGGCGTTGCTGCGGGCGATCCAGGCGGGGCCGCCCCCGTCTTGGCGCTACGCCACTCGCTGGGCGGCGCGGTTTCGCCGCTGGGCGCAGCAGTGCGCGCTCGTCGTTGTGCCGCCGGGCGCCGAGGCTGAGGCGGGCCTTCTGCTCGGGCTCAAGAGGGGGAGGCTGCGGAGCCTACCGAGCGGGGTCGAGCTCGAGCGGTTCACGGCCCGCCCGCTCGCTGGTGAGGAGCGGCTCGCGTTCTGGCGGCGCTGGCTGGTCGAGCAGCCAGAGGGTTGGGACGAAAGCGGCCGCCCCGGCAGCGTCGCCTACAGCGACGAGCAGCTCGCAGCCTTCCGCATCGGCGGTCCGGTCTTCGTCTATGTCGGGCGCTACACGGCGGTCAAGCGGCTGCCGCTTCTGATCGCGGCGCACACACGCGCGGTCGAGCGGCTCGGCAGCCCGTTGCCGCTCGTGCTTGTGGGCGGTCACCCGGGCGAGTGGGAGGGCGAGCATCCACTCGCCACCGCTCGCAGGCTCGGCAACCGGCAGGTCTTCCTTGCCGGCTGGCGCGCGCACGAGGAGCTACCGCAGGCGCTGAACGCCGCCGACCTGCTCGTGCTGCCCTCGGTTGCCGAGGCGTTCGGGCTGGTGCTCGTCGAGGCGATGGCCTGCGGGCTGCCCGTGATCGCGTGCCGCACACACGGACCGGCGGAAATCGTCGCCGATGGCAAGACCGGCTGGCTCATCCCGCCCGACGATCAAGCCAGCCTCACCGACGCACTCGTCGCGGCCGCCACCAACCACCAGGAGCGGCGAGCACGCGGGCGGCGCGCCCACGCTGAGAGCCGCCATCACGGCTGGCCGCCGACCATCCGCCACCTCACCCTCCTCTACGACGAGATCGCCGCCCTCGCTCCCATGCGGCAGCCAGCGCGAGAGCAGCGCAGCTGACGGCGCGACGGAGTCCAGCCCGTCAGGCGCTGAAAGGTTTCCCACCGGTACGCGCGGCGAGCGGGAACGTCTTGGCGTCGAGCCACATAGACTCGAATCCCAATCACGACGAGGAGGACATTGATGGCCGGGAAGATCGAGATTCGCAAGAGCGGCGAGAAGTTCCGCTTCGTCGTGCTGAACAGGAACGGCGAGAAATTGTTGCAGAGCGGACAGTTCGACGACAAGCCGAGCACCAAGCGGGCCGCGTCTTCGCTGGCGAAAGCCGTGAGCGGTGCGGAGATCGTCGACGCGACCAAGCCGGCCGCCGCTGCCGCGAAAAGCAGCGCACGTCGCCCCAGAATGAAGCGCTAACAACGGGCGGGCCGGGCAACGCCTAGATGATTGATCGGTAATTCGCGGCTGAGGCCGCGATGAGCGGTAGCAGGGACCGAAATCGAGTGTCGAAAGTCGGCGGTGTCAAAGCTCCGTCGACCAGAAGGCCCACGTGCGCGCCGACCTCAACACCCTAAACCGTCTTCGTCGACGGCGCGGACGAGACGCCAACTCGAGGCGATCGGGACGCTTCTCAGCGGCCAGGCCGGTGGCCCCGCTGTCGACGCCGGCGATGCGCACGAGCGACGGGCAGGCCCGACAAGGGTTCGCTGGTCGCGTCAACGCGCCGTAGTGCGTGTCGCCTTTCGGCTCATTCGCGACAAGCAGAGTCGGCGCCCGGTGGTCGACTACTTGCGCACCTTACGGTTCGATGAAGCTCTCTCTGATGGCGTCGAAGGCGCTCGCCACGCTGTCGTAAACGGAGGCGGGTGTTTGAGTGAGGATCGCCCACTCGCTGAGAAGCATCGGCCCGAGCAACGATCACACGGACTCCTCTTAAAGCCTCACGCCCTCGAGCTCCGCCGCCGGTACGATGCGCTCGATCTCCTCGAACAGCTCGCGCTCCTCCACGCGCACGTGGTCGTGCAGGAGGTCGCCGAGCGTCCTCAGCGTTTCCGGCGCGATGTTGCCTCCGGCCGCCTCGGCTCGGAGCGCGCGCACGAGCCCGTGCAGCTCCATGTGCTCGCGCAGGATTCGCTCGAGCACGGGGGTCGAGCCGGCGCGGCGGAGGTACAGCGGGAACAGGATCTCCTCCTCGCGCCGGAAGTGCTCGACCGTCTCCGTGAAGAACGCGTCGACATAGGCGCTCGCCACGGCGAGCCGCTCCTCGGGCCCGGCGCCGGCCGCCCGGAGCAAGCGCCTCGCGTGCGCGAGCTCGTGGTGGTGCTGCTCCGACAGCGGGACGAGTGCAGGGTGGCGTTTCACGGTTTCCCGCGGCCCCGGCGCGCGGCGCGCGCTCCGGGAACGACGTGGGGAAGGCGATTGGGGAAGCCCATCCTTGCGATCATCACACCGCGACGGCGCACTAGCGGCCCGTCGCCTATCTCAGACGAAGAACAACTTGCTCCTCGGGACGGCCGGCCTTGTTCGGTCGACGCTCCCGCGCCTCCGTGATGCTGTCGAACTCCCGCAGCATCACGAGACCCTCGTCATAACGCTTCTTCCCGAGCTGGTGGAAGATCCGCTGCAACTCCTGCAAGGTCAGCCCTTCCGTTCCGGAAAGCCGGACGACATGTTCCATGAGCGGGCCCGGGCTCGCGACAGCGAGGGGAAGCTTCGGTCTGTCCTCGGATCGGAGTGGTGCGCCAACCGACATCTGATAGGCGTTCCCGATGAACGCCTCGACGTCTTCGAGCGTCAGCAAGTTCGCAAAGGCGAGCAAGGTCAGGTCCATTCTAGGTCGTGACGAGCGTCTGAAACCGGTCCCCCGGAACTTCGTCCGCGGCCATCACATGGGAGCAGACGTCCAGGCTCATCGACGGCCGCGCGTGTCCTGCGCGCTCCGCGAGCTCGCGCGCTGGGACGCCGGACTGATGCCAAAGCGAGATTCTGCGGTGGCGTAGGTCGTGAGTGGACGACATCGCCTCGAGACAGCGGAGGGCGCCCCCGACAGGCCCCCGCTCGAACGTGTGTCACCGCTATCTCAGCCGGCAGCACATCAACTCTACTAGCGCGGTGCTCGGAGGTCCTTGCCGCCTTCGATCCCGCTGTCTATCGCGCGTCCGCAGCGGTGAAGATTCCCCCCATGCCCAAATGGAAGATCGAGCGAAGCTGGAAGGCTGAGCCGACGCGGGGTCCGATACCGACGCTGCCTGTGCGTTCGAGCTCTCTGCAGAGGGACAGCCGCAGCGCCAAGTGACGGTCGAGTACGCGGAGCCATCGAGCACGGCCTCGCTCGCACATGCAATGCAGGCCGTTCACGCCAGCTTGACGACGACGACCCCCCGCGACGGATGCTAGTCGCGCCTAACGGGGACGCGCGGCCCATCGAATAGCGACGGCTTAGAACTCGTTTCAGAATGACCGCCGTGCATGCAGCGCTGACACGCTAGGATCCACGCCTATTTTCAGCGTCGACGGGAGGCGAAATGGCTTTCGGCACCATTCACCGGTTCGCCGGTGGGACCAAGGATCAGTACGAAGCGGGGATTGCTCGTGTTCATCCGCCGGATGGGAGTCTTCCCGAGGGCCAGACCTACCACGCAGCCGGCGCGGCCGCTGATGCGTGGATCGTGATCGCGATCTGGGACTCCCGCGAGAGCTATGAGCGCTTCCGTGACGACACGCTGATGCCAGGACTCGAAGCCCTCGGTGACGCCGGATTCCCTTCGCCGCCGCAGTCAACGGAGTTCGAAATCCACAAGGAGAAGCAGGGCTCCTAGGCGCTTCTCGTCCTGGGCTGCTCATTCTGAAACGAGTTCTTAGGCTGAAGCCGCATACGAAGACCTGATCTCGCGGAGCCGCATCTCGGCGAAAGTCCGAGGGTGCTCCATTTCGTAGCCGAGAGCGGCGCCGAGTGCGTCCGACAGCTCCTCGATGAGTCCGGCTGCGAGATCGTCGTATTCGCCTGCCGGTTCGCCCAGCACCGCCCGCGCGACTCCGCGCGTTGTTTCTTCGTTGTGGCGCGGTCCGATCGCGAGTTCCAGGCCCGCTCCAAATTCGATACCCGCCGAGCTCCGGCTTCGTCCTTGCGCACTTCTAGGATGATGACCCCCAAAGGGCTCAGTGAGAGGCGAGGCACCATCACCGGTAAGACTAGAACGTCGACAGCCCGCCGAAGCGGGCCCTCTACCAATGCGAACGGCTCGGCGGCTACGTGCGGCGGCCGTACCTGTCGAAGGTCGTGGGCGAAGCCACTCATCACACATTCGGTCGATGCGTTTTTCGGGCTGGGTCAGAGGTTTTCGAGAGGTCGAGCTCGGGAACACCGGTCTCGATTCGTTCCATCAGGCGATTCGTTCCATCAGGCGGCGTCCTTTCTAGCGAGCGAGCTTGAGCCGAAAGACGACACGCCGGTGCGCGTGGTCGCCACTGCCGATGATGGCTCCGACGACAGGTCGCTGACGCCGGCTCCTGTGGGGTGCCTAGGTTCGGTTTCCGCGCGAAAGAGCCCATTCCGGCGGGCGGACCGAGTTTACGCGCCCCAACAGGTGCCCGTTAGCCCTTTTCCGACCTTGATGATCGGGCAGTTGAGGACGACGTGCGCGTCGCGCTCCGTCAGCTTTCCCGTCTTCTCGATCTTGTTGATCTGGGTGTCGCTGGTGATGAGCACCGGCTTCGCGCCGGCCTTCCAGGTCAAGATCGTCTCCGACCACCGCGGTGAGTAGTTCTCCGCTGGGGCGGAGCCGGTTCTGGTTGTCGTAGAAGAGCCGAAAGGCGACACACAGGAGCGTGTTCGCGTCGATGCCACGTCCGGCCGGCGCTATGCTCAAGCGGTGGGAAGAGGGTCGCGTTCGACGAAACGACGGCGCAACGAGCGCCAGCAGAAGAAGAAAGAACGAGACAAACGCAGGGTCGCCGCCCTGAGCGCCGGCCGCGCGCGTCGCTAGCGAGCGCTCTTTACTCGGGCGCCTGTTGTCGAACCCGTAGCTCAGTGGGATCAGCGCCAGACAGGGAGCGTGTCGCGGTTCGGCCAAAGGGCGACAGTCACGCACCTCGACACGAGCAGAGCGAACTACTGCTTGCCCGCTGCCGTTCGTCGACCTAGTTCGACGTACCATCTATGTAGACGCGCGCGCGCGCGGAAAGTTTCGACGGCCGCGGCGAGCGTCCGCGTCGCGCTCATTGGAGCTCGCCGACCTCCGCCTCGACTGCGGCGACGAGCGATCCGTCGCGAATCGCGGACGCGACGGTCTCGATGTCAGCTGAGAGCGGACGATCGTCGTCGAGCCGCGGCGACAGCGTCCTGATGTGCGCACGCGTGGCTGCAACGCCGGCGCCAGGCTGTAGCGGCGCGAGGAACTCGACGGCCTGCGCGCCTGCGAGCAGCTCGATCGCGAGCGCACACTCGACGTTCGCCAGGACCTGCCACGCCTGCAGTCCCGACGCGTTCCCCATCGAGACGTGGTCCTCCTGTCCGGCGCTCGTGGGAATCGAGTCGACGCTCGCCGGGTGGCAGAGCACCTTGTTCTCGCTGACGAGTGACGCGGCCACGTACTGCGGGATCATGAACCCGGAATTGAGGCCCCCGTCGGTGGTCAGGAACGCCGGCAGCCCGTCGGACAGGTTCGGGTTCACGAGCCGCTCCAGCCGCCGCTCCGAGATGCTCGCGAGCTCCGACACGGCCATCGCCAGCGCATCGAGCGCGAATGCGAGCGGCTGTCCGTGGAAGTTTCCGTTCGAGACGAGCACGTCGTCGTCGACAAGGACGAGCGGGTTGTCGGTCGCAGCGTTCAACTCGACCGAGACGGTGTAGTCGACGTAGTCGAGCAGGTCGCGCGACGCGCCGTGCACCTGGGGCGCGCACCGAAGCGAGTACGCGTCCTGCACCTTCTCGCACCAGCGATGAGCCTCGATGATCGCCGAGCCTTCGAGCAGGCGCAGCACGTTCGCCGCCGAGCCGGCCTGCCCGCGCAGCG
>JBBRZA010000011.1:0-59098 GCA_038237145.1 Gaiellales bacterium | reverse complement strand
TGAACGGCTTCATCACTCCCGCGGAGATGCCTGCGTTCGCGAGCACCTGACGTCCGGTGACCGCATCGCCTTGGCCGGGGAAGTCCTTGGCCTGAGCCTCGCTCGGATTGAGCTGGAGCCCGAGCGCGAGCAGCACCCCGACGATCACAGCGCCTACGGCGGCCACGGGAAGCGGCCTGCGGATGACGAGTCCCGCCCACTTGCCCCACCAGCCCAGCTCGGGGTCAGTAACGGTGACGAAGCGCTTCGGCATCACGCGCAGCTTGTTGATGCGGTGCCCGAGCAGCGAGAGCAGCGCTGGGAGGAGCGTGATCGAGACGATCACCGACACCGCCGGAATCAGCATGCCGCCGATCCCGATCGACCTGATGAACGGCAGAGGCAGCAGGACCATGCTCAGCAGTCCGACAGCGACGGTCGAGCCGGAGACGATGACCGACCTGCCCGCGTGCGTCATCGTTTGTTCCAGGGCAGTCTCGACGTCCTCGCCGGCGGCCAGCTCCTCGCGGAAGCGGAAGATCATCAGCAACGCATAGTCGATGGCGACCCCGAGGCCGACCAGCGCGATCAGGAACTGGACGATGATCGAGACGTCCGTTACGTACGTCAGCAGCCACACGAGAGTGAACGTGTTGAGGATCGAGGTCAGCGCAATGGCAAGCGGGATCGCGATCGCCGGCAGGGTCCCGAACACGAACGCGAGAATCACAAGCGCGCCTAGGCCCCCGATCAGCGCCTCGGTCAGCACGCTGGGGCCGGTTCCGCCCTCGCTCGACGCGTCGTAAAGAGGCAGGAGGCCGGTAAGGTGAGTCTCGACGCCCGGCGGCGCGTTCGCCCGCAACGCGGCTCGCACGGTCTTGATGCGAGGTGTGGTCGAGAAGGTGTTCTGACCCGGTGGGTAGATCTCCGCGAACGTCGTGTGGCGGTCCTTCGACACGTAGACGTTGTTGTGCGTGTCGAAGTAGGAATTGACGCGCGAGCCCGGGTTGACCGCCGCGGCCTTCTCGATCGCCGGCGTCAGATCTTGCTTCGTGACGTCGCCGCTCGACTGGAAAACCGCGACGAGCGGCGCCTGCTCGCCGGACTTGAACGTCTTCACCACCTTCTGGTTGGTCTCGTAGGCGGAGTAGCCCGGAATCGAGAACGACTCGAACCAGCGATCGGCGACGCGCATCGTCGCGAACAGACCGAATGCGGTCAGCAACACCCAGAAGGCGACGAAACGGCCGCGCCGGCGATGCACGAGGTGGGCTAGGCGCGCGAGCATGTTCTGCTTCTACCTGCGGGGGGACACGGAACGCAACTGTGAACGCGTCAGGCCGACTCGGCAACGGTGCGCCCGCCGGGCAGCAACGCGCCGATCAGCACAATCGTGTAGAGCAGCAGGGCCAGGACGAGCGCCGATACCGCGAACTTGGGAACACCGCCGATGACGGCTGGGCTCCGCAGCGCTGCGCTGAGCACGAGCAAGAGCAGGGACAGCCCTGCCAGAACGGGCCGAATACCGCTGCACCGCGACTCCAGGACGTCTCCGTAGCAGTCCAGAGCGAGCGCGAACGCCGCGGGAATTGCGAGGAGCAGCAACGCGAGTGCGAGGCCGTGGCCGCCGCCGGCATCGGAGAGCAGGGCCGCCAGGACGAGCAGGGCCGGGAGCAAGCGGCGGGACATCCTCACCAAGCTTCGCCCTCACCTCGGACGTTCCTTTACGCTCCCCGCCGCAACCTACGAAAGAACAGGAGACCGATGGCTGCTGCGTCGCTGACCTGGCTGGGACACGCATCATTCCGCCTCGACTCGCCGGGCGGCAAGCGCGTCTACGTCGACCCGTGGCTCGACAACCCGAAGTGTCCCGAGTCCGAGAAGGAGCCGGAGCGCTGCGACGTGATCGCGGTGACACACGGCCATTCCGACCATCTCGGCTCCGTCGTCGCGATCACTCAGAAATTCGGTTCGGTGCCGATCGTCGCGATGATCGAGCTGAAAGGCTGGCTGCGGGGGCAGGGCGCGCAGACCGACGACCTCCCTGGTCCGAATAAGGGCGGGACCGTCGAGGCCGAGGGAATCAAGTTCACCCTCACAAACGCTTTCCATTCAAGCTCGGCCGACGACGGGACGTACCTGGGCGAAGCCGCCGGCATCGTGATCGAGCTCGAGGACGGCAAGAGGATCTACTTCGCAGGCGACACCTGCGTCTTCGGCGACATGCAGCTCATCGGTCGCATCTACTCCCCCGACGTCGCCGTGCTGCCCATCGGCGGACACTTCACGATGGACCCGCGGGAGGCAGCAGTGGCCTGCGAGCTCCTCGGCGTGAGGCGAGTCGTTCCCTGCCACTACGGGACGTTCCCACTCCTGGCCGGAACGCCTGAAGAGCTGAAGCAACTGGCGAAGGGCGTCGAGGTGCACGAAATCGACCCGGGCGAGTCGATCGAGCTGTGAGAGAGCGCTGGTTCGGAGCGACGGGACGGCGTGTCCCGGAGATCGCCGTCGAGGGCGAGCTCGACGTCAGCGAGGCGCTGGTGCTCGACGACGTGTCGGATGAGCGCGGGCTCCAGGAAGCGCACGCAACAGGGCAGCCGATCGTCGTGCGAGCCGCTTCGGCGGAGGCGGTCAAGGCTGCGCTTGCGCATCCCGAGGTTGCGTCTGCGCTGGTCCCTGCCGAGCGGCGCAATCTGCTCGACCTGGACCTGCGCGAACTGACGTATGGCCCGTAACGGCGTCGTCGCGACGTACTCGATCGTCGCCTGCGATCTCGGCGCGGCTCAATGGGGCGTCGCCGTGCAATCGAAGTTCCTCGCCGTCGGCTCGGTGGTTCCCTGGGCCGAGCCGCACGTCGGCGCGATCGCTACGCAGTCTTATGCGAACCCGCGCTACGGCCCCGACGGGCTCGCCCTTCTGCGCGAGGGAGGCTCGGCCGCAGATACGGTCGAGGCGCTCACGGCCGCGGACAAGGGCCGCGCCGAGCGCCAGGTCGGCATCGTGGACGGGCAAGGCCGCGCGGCCACGTTCACCGGGGTCGAGTGCCACGACTGGGCCGGCGGCCGCACGGGGGACGGCTACGCGGCTCAGGGCAACATCCTCGTCTCCGCGGAGACCGTCGATGGGCTCGCCGTCACGTTCGAGCAGAACGGTCACCTACCACTCGCGGAGCGGCTGATCGAGTGCCTCGCCGCTGCGCAGGCCACCGGCGGCGACCGCCGGGGCCAGCAGTCGGCGTCACTGCTGGTGGTGGAGAAGGACGCCGGCTACGCGAAGCTCTCGGACACCGTCGTCGATCTCCGCGTCGACGACCACGAGCGCCCGATCGTCGAATTGCGCCGGCTCTACGGATTGCACAACGCTCTCTTCGGCGTCACGCCGGCCGAGGACTGGGTCACCGTCGACGAGGCCCTCGCCTCGGAGCTGCGCGACCGTCTCGGCACGCTCGGCTACGACGGCGAGTTGGGCAAGGCCTTCAACGACTGGGCGGGAACGGAGAACCTCGAGGAACGGGTCGATGGGCTCGAACGGATCGACCCGGTCGTCCTCGGATCATTGCGCAAGCAGTCGGGCTAGGGGGCCCTAGGGCGCGCGAATGCCCTGCAGCGTCACGAACCGGTAGCCGCGCGCGCGAACCGCTCGAATCACAACCGGGAGCGCGCGGGAATCGATCGTGCTGCGATCGCGCGACGAACCGAGATGCATGAGGACGATCTCGCCCGGCACCAGGTGGTCGAGCACGCGGCGCTGCGCCCCGGCGACGGACTGTGACGCAAGCCCCATCCAGCCCCACGTGTCCACAGTCCAGCGCACCGACGCGTAGCCGAGCCGATGTACCAGACCGAGCGTGCGTGCATCCCGTGCGCCGAACGGGAAACGGAAGAGCGGGCGCGCATCGCGTCCCGTCGCGCGACGGATCATCGTCTCTGCCCGCGTGATCTCACTTGTTGCCGCAGCAGAAGACAGACGCCTCAGGTCGAGATGATCGACGGTGTGATTCGCAACCGGATAGCGCCGGCGATCTCGCGCGACAAGAGCGGGTATGTCTTCACGAAGTGGCCGGTGAGGAAGAACGTTCCGGTGACGCGCTCGCGCTTCAGCACCGCGAGAACCTGCCTGGCAGCGTCCGCGTTGCCGCCACCGTCGAACGTCAGCGCGACGACATGCTGCCTTGTCTGCAGCCGGACGAGCTCGCCCGCAACGATCGCCGGCGGCAGAGCGTGAATCACGCGTCGCCCGGGAGGCGCAGGCCGGCGGTCCGCGTGCGCAATGCGGGAACGGGATCCGCCGTGGGCTGCGCCACGAGCAGCACCGCGCCGTAACCGTCGCCGATGAGCGAATCGACGAGCAGCTGGAGGCCGAGTGCCAGCGCGAAAGCCTTGTGCGCGTGCTCCCCGCCGAACGGCACCAGCTCGTCTTCCGAGGCCGCGCCGGCGATCACGTCCCCGTAGGTCACGCGTCCCATCGAGACGTCGCTGACGATCGGCCTACCGTCGGAGCTCGGGATCGCGATGGCGAGCGGATTCGTCCCGGTGAGCTTCGGCCCTCCCTCCGGATGCCCGAGCCGCGGCGGGGAGGTGGCCGTCAGCACGGCCAGGAGCCCGCCTGCGGCGACGCGGCGCGCCCAGTAGCCGAGCACTCCGGTCGGGAAGCAGTCGCGCGCGACGATCAGCCGCGCGGCCTCTGGCGGATCCTCGAGCTGGCCCGCGCAGATCGCCGCCAGCGTCAGGTAGCCGAGCGCGCCGCGGCCCTCCCAGCGCTCGTAGCAAGCCTCGGCGAGGACGCACTCGGGCTCCGCAGCCGGATCGAGGCCGGTCAGCGTCTCGAGCCAGTCGACACGCGCGAGCCCATGCCCGCGCTTGCCGCGCCGCTCGGCGTCGAGAAAGTGGTCGGCAAGGGTGCGGGTGTCCTCTTCCGAGAAACCGAGCGCGCGAATCCGCTCCTCGACCTGCACGGCGGCGAGCATACTTAGGCGATGGTTCCGGAGGCGAAGCTCGAGAACGGCGTCCCGCAGGGCGAGGGCTGGTTCGTCGTCAACGCGCACGATTCCCGCTGGCTACACAACGAGCTCGGCGGCTACTGCCCCTTCGAAGGCAAGGACGACGCGGCGTTCGAGCAGCTCGGGATCAACCTGAACGTGCTGCCTCCTGGAATGCCGATGGCGATGTACCACGAGGAGCCGGGACAGGAAGGCTTTCTCGTCCTGAGCGGGGAGTGTCTCCTCGTCGTAGAGGGTCAGGAGCTCCCGCTCAAGGCGTGGGATTTCGTCCATTGCCCGCCGAGGACGAAGCACGTCATCCTCGGTGCCGGCGCAGGCCCTGCAGTGGTTCTCGCCGTGGGAGCCCGCAAGGGTGGCGCAAGCTACCCCGTCGACGAGACAGCAGTTCGCCTTGGCGCCGGAGTCGACAAGGAGGTGGCGTCACCCAAGGAGGCGTACGCGAGGTTCTCGCCGGTCGAGGAAGGGCCGGCGCCCGAGCTTCCCTAGCGCGCGACGAGTGTGAGCGGCTTGACGATCGTGCCGCGGTCGAGCGCGAGCAGTTGGTCGGAGATCTGTCGCAGCTCTCGTGCGCTCTGCGAATCGGGCGCGGTCGCCATCAACGGCTCGCCGGCATCGCCGCATTCGCGCACCAGTGGATCGAGCGAGACGCGCCCGAGCAGCGGAACTTCGAGCTCGGCGGCGAGACGTTCGCCGCCGCCGGAACCGAAGACGTCGCCGGTCATGTTCTCGACCACGCCGACGAGCCGCATGCCGGTTTTCTGCGCCATCACGCCGGCGCGCGAAGCGACCTCCTGCGCAGCCGCCTGCGGCGTGGTCACGACGATCGTCTCGGCGCGCGGCAGCAGCTGTCCGAGCGAGATCGCGACGTCGCCTGTTCCGGGCGGCATGTCGACGACGAGCACGTCGAGTGCTCCCCAGTGGACGTCCGAGAGAAACTGCTCGAGCGCGCGATGCAGCATCGGGCCGCGCCACATCACGGGTGCGTTGTCGTCGAGGAAGAAGCCAATCGACATCAGCTTGAGATCGTGCTTCACCGGCGGGACGATCATCTTGTCCACGAGCACCGGCTTCTGACGGATGCCGAGCACGTGCGGGATCGAATGGCCGTAAACGTCTGCATCGAGCACGCCAACCTGCTTGCCGGCCTGCGCGAGCGCGACCGCAAGGTTCGCCGTCAGCGTCGACTTGCCGACCCCGCCCTTGCCGCTACAGACGGCGAGCACACGTGTCGACGCGTCGAGCGAGAGACCCTTCGAGCGTTCCTGCAGGCCACCTCGGAGCTTCGTCGTCAGCGCCTGGCGCTCCTCGGGCGTCATCACGTCGAACCCGAGCGCAACGCGCTCGACGCCCGGCACGTCCCGCAGCACCTCGGCCACCTGTTGCTGGAACGAATCGCGCAGCGGGCAACCCGCGATCGTCAGAGCGATGGTGACACGCACGTCGCCGCCGTCGATCTCGACGCCGCGGACCATGTCGAGCTCCGTCACAGGCTTGCGCAGCTCCGGGTCGATGACGCGCTCGAGCGCCTTCATGATCAGATCATGGTTTGGTTCGCTCACGAGTCTGAGCCTAGCCGTTCCAATTTCTTGGCCGCAGGCGCCAGCGGACGCGCATCCTCCAGCACCGAGCCGTAGAGATCGCCGTGATCTTCGATCCGCCGAAGCGCCTCTTTCATGCCGAAATCGCGCGGCCTGACCTTCGGCGTCAGCTCCTCCCAGCGCAGCGGCGTCGAGACCGGAGCACCCGGCTTCGGCCGAACGGAGTACACGGAGGCGATCGTCTTGCCGTGGCCGTTCTGACGGTGGTCGACCAGCACGCCTTCGCGCTTCTTCTTCAACCACTCGGTGGTTACCTTGCCCGGATGGCGCTGCTCGAGGAGACGAGCCGCCTTCTCGGCAAAGTCGTATGTCTGCTCGAACGTCGACCGTCGCGTGATCGGCGCGACGACATGGATCCCGTCCGCGCCGCTCGTCTTCACGTAACCCGGCAGCTCGAGCTCCTCGAGCAACTCGTGGATGAGATGAGCGACGCCGATCGCGAGCTCGAACCCGTCGTCCGGCGGGTCGAGATCGAACAGGACGAAGTCCGGACGGTCGGGCTTGCCCACGCGCGAGTACCAGGCGTTCATGTCGATGCAATGCATCTGCACCATCCAGAGCAGCGCCTCGGTCGAGCTGACGAGCGGGAAGTCGACGAGCCGCGACTCGCCCTCGCGCGGCCAGGTGCGGAACTGGCGCGTGGGAATCCAGTCCGGCATTCCCTTCGGCGCCTGCTTTTGGAAGAAGCCCGGCTTGTCGATCCCTTCGCGGTAGCGCTTCATCGTGAAGGGACGGTCGCGCAGATGCGGCACGATCGTGGGGCCGACCTGTTCGTAGTACTCGAACAGGTCGCCCTTCGTGATCCCGTCCTCGGGGAAGAGGACGCGATCCGCCGAGCTCAGGTTGACAGTCTTCGGTTCAGCCAAGTGCGGTGGCGAGTTGACGGCATACCTCGGGCGTTCCCGCAGCGACGACCCGTGAACGCCCTTCGACGTCGAGCGGGGCAGCTGCGAATGGCCGCGCGTCGGGGAGGTCGATTGCAAGGCCGCGCTCGAGGACGAGCAGCTGGGCCGCGGCGATGTCCACCGCACGCGCCGGCTTGAGCGAGCAGACGGCGTCGATGCGGCCGGCGGCGAGGTGACAGAGCGAGAGGGCCAGGGAGCCCATGATCCGCAGGCGGTAGGCCAGATCGACGACGGCTGCGGCCTTCTCGGCAACGGAGACGGTGCGCGTCGCCTCGAACGCAAGAATCTCGATCCGCTCCTTCGGCAGGTCGCCCTCGAGCGCCCGGCCGTCGAGCGTCGCCCCTTCACCCCGCGTCGCCGTCCACTCTTCCTCGCTGCCGAACTCGTGGACGAAGCCGAAGTCGACGTCGCCCATGGTCGGGCCGGAGGCAACCGCGATCGAGAGCGCGAAGAAGCCAATGCCGCGCTTCGCGTTCAACGAGCCGTCGATGGGATCGATCACGACGAA
Source organism: Gaiellales bacterium (assembly GCA_038237145.1). Lineage (GTDB taxonomy): Bacteria > Actinomycetota > Thermoleophilia > Gaiellales > Gaiellaceae > 3-1-20CM-4-69-9. The sequence continues at coordinate 51,109 of JBBRZA010000011.1, read as the reverse complement.
CGTCGCTCCGTCACCGATCACACCTACCTCCTCGGAGACGATCGTCAGACCGTCGAGCCCTTCGAAGCGGGCAAGGATCGCGCGCTCCGCCGCAGCGTCGATCGCTGTCGTCTCGTCGCCACCCTTCCCGGATCCGACGACGGGCTCACGGTCGGATCGCAGCGGCAGCTCGGCGAGCACGCCGCGCACGTCCTCGGCCGCAGCGCGGCAGAGGGCGAGCCAGTCAGTCAAGCGGGTGGAAGAGCAGGCCCGAGGTGAGCTTGGGATAGAAGTAGGTGCTCTTCTGAGGCAGCGTCTCGCCGCGTCGCGCGACCGTCCAGACGTCCTCGATCCTGGTCGGACGAAGCAGGAACGCCGCTTCGGCGTCGCCGCGGTCCACCGTCGCGACGGCTTCGGCGCGCTCAGGTGTGTACGTCACGCCGTCCGGTGCGATCCGCTCCACGATCTCGACGTCGAGGCCGTCGCCGTTCAGCAACTCGTACTTCCCGTCGCGATAGAGGACGACGCCGGGCAGATCGTCTCCGGGCTCCTCGATCGGCGTGCCACGGGCACCATTGACGCGCTCGGCGATTCGATGCGTAGGGAAGATCGTCAGCCCTTCCTGCTCCGTCGGCACGAGGACGACCATGAGGTAGGGCGAGCCGCCCTCCTGTGCGTATGCAACAGCGGTCTCGTAGCGGTGATGACCGTCCGCGATCAGGAGCTCGGTGTTCTCGAAGCTCGGAGCGCCCGCGAGACGCCAGAGCTTGTCCCCTCCGCTCTGGAGATCGTGCTCGCGCTCAGGCAACTGGAGCGGATCCCCCTCGTAGAGCAGAAAGATCGGCTCGAGCTGCGTGCGAGTGGCACGGAGGAGCCTGAGCCGACCCTCTTTCGGCCCGCTGTGCGTGCGCTCGTGCGGCAGGACGACCCCGTTCTCGTACGGCTCCGCTCGGAGCGAGGCGACCAGTCCCGTTCTCGTCCGGGAAACGCCGTCCGGGCCGACGTAGTCCTGTGAAAGGAGCCAGTAGCCGGGCTCCTGGTCCCTGATGAGCACGCCCTGTTCGCGCCAGTCCGTCACGTTTCGGCCAGCCTGCTCCTCGTCGTCGGGAAGCGTCAGGTGGACGACGTTGTAGGGGCTGCGCGCCAGGTACTCCTCGCGCTCCCTGGACGAGAGCACGTCATAGGGCGGCGCGACCAGACGCTCGAGCGGGCCTGCCTTCGACTCGTCGTAGCGCTCTGCACGGAACGGCTTGACCACTGCCATTTGGGCCGACCCTAGCATCCGGGTTCGGACCTAGACTTGCGTCGTGAGCGTCACTCGCCTTCGGCTCGTTCCCGCGGTGGAAACCATGTTTCCCCCACGAGCCCCCTTCTTTAGAAATCGGCCCAAGGTCGGCCGATGAGCGCAATCGCAGAGCTGTCCGAGGAGCGGGTCGTCGAGGGCGTCTATGCGGTCGCGCGCAAGCAGCGGCTGCGCACGAAGGGCGGCGCCCCGTACCTCGCGCTCGAGCTCGTAGATCCGAGCGGTCGCATCGACGCACGTGTCTGGCACGACGTCGAGCTGCTCGATGCCCGCTTCGCGGAGGGCGACGCCGTGCGCGTGCTCGGCCGCGTCGAGAAGTTCCGCAACCGGCTGCAAGTCGACGTGCGGACGCTCGAGGCCGCGCCGGAGGCGGATCCAGCGGAGTTCGCGCCGGCGTTGCGGCGCGATGCCGACGAGCTCGACGGCTTTCTGGAGTTCCTCGCCGGCGAGATCTCGCACGAGGGTCTTGCCGGGATCGTGACCCGTTTCTTCTCTGACGACATGTTGCGCGCGTCGCTGCGGCGGCTCCCTGCTTCGGAAAGTCACCATTCGTACGCAGGCGGCCTGCTCGAGCACACGGTGGGCGTGGCGACGATCTGTCGGGAGACGGCCCAGTTGCATCCGCGACTTCGTTCCGATCTGCTGCTGGCGGCGGCGCTCCTGCACGACGTCGGCCGAGTCGCGGAACTGACCTCGGGCCCGACGTTCAGGCAGACCGACGAGGGCCGCCTCCTCGGGCACGTCCACCTCGGGTTGCGCATGGTCGAGGAGCGAAGCGGCGGTGTCCAGCCAGACGCGCGCTCTGAACTGCTGCATGCAATCGCCTGCCATCACGACGCACGCGCTGCGCGCACCGCCGAAGCGTCGGTGCTGTATCACGCGAACCAGCTCGACGCGGTCGCCGCGACGCGACCGATACCCGACAAGTAGCGTCAACGGATGAGATCGATCGCGCTCGCGCTCAGCGCGAGCTTGACGTGGGGTTTCGCCGACTTCTTCGGGCCGCTCAAGGGACGAACGCTGGGCGCGCTGCGCGTGCTCGTGTACGTGCAACTCGGGGGGCTCGTCGTGATTGCCCTGATCATCGCGATCCGAGGCAAAGGGCCTGTGGACCTCGCTGCGCTGTTCGCGATCCCGGCGGCGATCTCGGGCACGCTCGGGCTCTACGCCTACTACCGGGGCATGGCTGTCGGTGCGATGAGCATCGTGGCGCCGATCGCGGGCATCTCGGCGGCGGTCCCGGTCGTTTTCGGGATCGCTACCGGCGATCGGCCGTCAATCTGGCAGTGGCTCGGGATCGCCGCCGCGCTCGGCGGCGTTTTCCTGGCCTCGCGAGAGCCCGGACGCGGCGGCAAGGTGGCCGCTGGCGTGGGCCTCGCGCTGCTCGCGGCGATCGGGTTCGGCGGCTACTTCCCTCCGATGCACGAGGCGGGGAATGCCGACTTCTGGTGGGCGTCGCTGTTCTTCCGCATGACCTCCACGTCGATCACTCTCACGGTGGTCGCAGTCCGGCGCCCGTCACTTGCCGTCGCGCCGATCCAAGTGCCTTTGCTGGCGCTGATCGGGGTCGGCGACATGCTCGGCAACCTACTCTTCGCGGCAGCGTCTACGAGCGGGCTCGTCAGCATCACGTCGGTGCTTGCGTCGCTCTATCCGATCGTCACAGTGGTTCTGGCGCGCGTCGTCCTGAAGGAGCGGGTCGCCCGATCACAGGAGGCGGGCATCGCATTGACGCTCGGCGGCGTCGCGCTCATCTCGGCCGGCTAGGGCGCTTACAGCGGAAGCTCGGCTACGCGACGGTCGATCTCGTCGCGGATCGTGCGGACCGTCTCGACGTCCTTGCCCGCAGGGTCCTGCAGGTCCCAATCGACGTAGCGCTTGCCCGGGATGACCGGGCATGCGTCACCGCAGCCCATCGTCACGACGATGTCGGCCCACTCGGCGTCGGCCTCGTCGAGCTGCTTCGGCACGCGGTTCGCGAGCTCGGGCATCAACTCGGCGACTTCCGGATGCACCTGCGCTGCAGGGGTGGTCCCAGCCGAGCGTGCGTTGCCGCCGCGTCGCTCGTAGAGCGCACGCGCCATCTGGGAACGCCCGGCGTTCTGCTTGCAGACGAAGAGAACGTTCACTTGCCGAGCGCTCCGCGTAGCTCCGCGAGCGCCTCGGGCACGAGTCGGTAGTAGGCCCAGGTGCCGCGTCGCGACGACTCGACGAGACCCGCCTCGCGCAAGATCTTGAGATGGTGAGAGATGGTCGGCTGCGAGAGCTCGAAGGTGTCCGTGAGGTTGCACACGCACACCTCGTCAGCCGCCGAGAGACTGTTGATGATCGCGACACGCGTCGGGTCCGCGAGTGCCTTGAAGCGTGCGGCGAGCGCGTCGCGCTCGGGAGCAGTCAGCGGCTCCATCTCCGGGCCGCAGCAGATCGCGGGCAGAACTGCGATTGACTGCATCGACATCGATCAATATGATAGTACATCGAAGGTCGTCGATGAAGGGAGCGCCATGAGCACCGACCTCAAGGAAGAGATCCGCGCCCGGTATGCCGAGGCGGCCGGCCGGGCTGACGCCGGCCAGGGCTGTAGCGGGGAGGCCTGCTGCGCCGAAAACGGCTGCTGCGGCGACGCTGGTCCCGATGCCTTCGGTGCCAACCTCTACGACCCGCAGACCCAGGCCGATCTTCCCCAGGCGGCCGTGCTCGCAAGCCTCGGTTGCGGCAACCCGATTGCGGTCGCCGATCTCCACGAAGGCGAGTTCGTGCTCGACCTCGGCTCCGGCGGCGGCATCGACGTCCTGCTCTCGGCAAAGCGGGTCGGTCCCGAAGGTCTTGCCTACGGCGTGGACATGACCGACGAGATGCTCGAACTCGCGCGCCGAAACGCGAACGACGCCGGCGTCACGAATGCCCACTTTCTCAAGGGCGACATCGAGAGCATCCCGCTGCCGGATGACTCGATCGACGTCGTCATCTCCAACTGCGTCGTCAATCTCTCGACCGACAAGCCGCAGGTGTTGCGGGAGATCTTCCGCGTGCTGCGGCCCGGTGGGCGGGTCGGGATCAGCGACGTCGTTGCAGAAAACCGACTCTCTCCGGAAGAGCGCGCCGAGCGCGGGAGCTACGTCGGCTGCATCGCCGGAGCGCTCTCGAAGGCCGAGTACGAGTCGGGTCTAGCCGACGCAGGATTCGGTGAAGTATCTGTCGCTTTCACGAATCGCGTCGCGGACGGCATGCACAGCGCGATCGTCAAAGCCGTCAAACATTGAAGCGAACGTTCAGCACGTCGCCATCCTGAACGACATAGGTTTTTCCTTCGAGTCGCTGTAGCCCGCGCCGCGCGGCCTCCGCGTGTGAACCGGCCTCGACGAGGTCCTCCCAACGGATCACCTCAGCACGGATGAAGCCGCGCGCGATGTCCGTATGAATCGTCTCCGCCGCCTCCAGCGCCGTTCGCCCACGCCGCAGCGACCACGCACGGGTCTCCTTGTCGCCCGCGGTGAAGAAGCTGATCAGTCCGAGCTCGTCGCTGAGGCGGCGCACCACTTCCTCGAGCGCGGATGCTCCCTCGCGAAATGCGGACGCGTCTTCGGCGGACATCTCTGCGAGCTCGGCCTCGAGCTTGAGATCGATGCCGGCGGGGCCGTTTTCGACTGCGATGAGCGGCTTCGTCGTGAGCGGCTCGAGCCCGGACGGCAGCTCGGTGGGCCAGTCGGCGAGAGTTCCGCCGGCGTCTACGTGCGCCAGCACCCGTCCGAGCTCGGTGACCTCCTGCTTCAACTTCAGCTCGCCCGACTTCGCCTGCTTCGTGACGCGCTCGAGCCGTCGCTCGATGTGATCCCGGTCGGCAATCAGCAGCTCGAGCCGCAGAGTCTCCAGGTCGTCGGCGGGAACCCTCGTGCCCGAGAAGCCGTCGAGCACGACGAGCAGCGCATCCACCTGGCGCAGATTTCCCAGCAGTTCTGGGCCCGTGCCCCGCACCTCGACGACTCGAATCGCCGCGGGCGTGACCTTCCGGGGCTGGATCACGCCGGCGATCTGCGTGAGCCGGGGATCCGGGATGCCCGCCATGCCGACGTCTCCGGTTGCCCGGGCGCCGGTGAGCGCATGGAACAGCGTCGACTTGCCGGAGCTCGGCAGCCCGACGATTCCGACCTCGAGGGCCAAGACCTACGGCTCCGCGGTCTGGGAGATCTGTTTCTGCAAAAAGACGAGCGCGCGGTGCTGAAGTGACTTGATCGCACCCTCGGTCTTGTCGAGGATCGTCGCCACGTCTGCGTTGGGCAGATTGAAGACGAACTTGAGCGTCAGCACCTGCTGCTGCTCGGTCGACAGCCCATCGATCAGCTCGAGCATGCTCTGCCGCCCGATCGACTGCAGCGCGGCAGCCTCGGCCGAAGGCTCGCTCTCGCCCTCGGGCTCCGGCACCTCTTCCTCGGGCTGCCAGCGACGGTTCGCGCGGAAGTGGTCCATGGCGAGGTTGTGCGCGATCCGAAAGAGCCACGCGGAGAAGGGCGCCGACTGCCACCTGAATCGCTTGATCGACTCCAGCATCTTGAGGAACGTCTGCGTCGTCAGATCCTCGGCGTCGTGCCTGTTGCCGACGCTCATGTGCAGATAGCTGTAAATGCGGTCGAAATGGAGCAGGTAGAGCTCCTCGAGCGCGGCCCGATCACCCTGCTGGCCACGATCGACAAGACGGCGAACATGGGCGGTCGAATCGTTTGCGGGGCGCGCAGCAGCCGGGGTGGCTTCTTCGGCCATCAGTGCGGGAATGCCCGGGTAGGCAGCGCTTGTAACTCGGAGACCCGCCTCAAGCGGCGGCCGAGCCGAACCCGACGCGACCTTCGCGCGCAAACCTCTTCACGTAGACGACGCGCTGCAAGGCGATCGTGTAGCGACCGTCCTCTGCGTCGAGTGCCAGGGCAGCCTCGCCCGTGCCCGCGCGGAGCTCTGCGGAACCGAGCGCTTGCTCGAGGCCATCGGCGGCAGACGGCGAGACGAGGGCGCCCATGATCTGGCCGCCGTCGAATGCAATCTCGATTCGTACCCGTTCCGGTTCAGCCACCTGCAACCACCACCTCCGAGAGAACGCCGTGGACGGAATCCGGGTGGACGAACGCGACCTCGAGGCCGAATAGGCCCGCGCGCGGGCCTTCGTCGATCACTTCTGCGCCCGCGCCCGTAAGTTCGGCCAGCGCCGTCTCGAGATCGCTCACCTCGTAGGCCACGTGGTGCACCCCGGGCCCTCGCTTCGCGAGGAAGCGGCCGACGGGAGTGTCGTCGCCGAGAGGCTCGAGCAACTCGACGCGACTGTCGCCGATGCGGACGGACGCCGCGCGCACGCCCTGATCTTCCACCGTCGCGCGGTGCTCGACCTGCGCGCCGAACAGCCGCTCGTAGGTCTCGAGGGCCGAGTCGAGATTCTCGACCGCGACTCCTAGATGGTGGATCCCCCGCGCCTGCACGCGAGCGATGCTATCGGCTGAGCTGTCTAGGCCTCGTTGGGCATGGAGACGATGGCGCGAGGCGTGCCGACGGTCTCGGAGGCGCGCGACTCCGGCTCGACGTCCGCAAGCAGGAGCAGCACCTCTTCCCGCATGAGGGTCTCCTTCTCGAGCAGCGCCTGGCTCAGCCGGTCAAGTGAGGCACGGTGCTTCTCGATCAGCCGGACGGCCTCCGCGTAGGCGCCGTCGGTCAGGTAAGACTGTTCGTTGTCACGCATGCGCTTCGTCTCTTCGGAGAGCCCGTAGTTATCCGCGCGCAAGGTGCGCGACGTGACGACATCCGACATCCCCCACTCGAAGACCATCGCCCGCGCAATCTCGGTCACCTTCTCGAGATCGCTCGCGGCGCCGTTCGTCACGCGGCCGAAGACGACCTGCTCCGCCGCGCGGCCCGCGAGCGCGATCTTCAGCATGTCGATCAGCTCTTCCTTCGACTCCAGGTAGCGATCCTCGTTCGGCAGGTGCAGTGTGTAACCAAGGGCGGTGCCGCGAGACACGATCGTGACCTTCTGCAGGTGGCCCAGCTCACCCATGAGATGCGACATGAGCGCGTGGCCCGCTTCGTGGTAGGCGAGAATCCGCCGCTCCTTGTCCGTCATGACCTTCTTCTGTTGCAGGCCGGCGACGACACGCTCGAGCGCGTTGTCGAAGTCGAGCGCACTGACGTACTTGGCGCTGCGCCGCCCTGCGAGGATGGCCGCTTCGTTCGCGATGTTCGCGAGGTCGGCGCCGGTCAGACCGGAGGTCTGGCGCGCGATCAGCTCGAGTTGAACGTCCGACGAGAGTGGCTTCCCGCGAGTGTGCACGTGCAGGATCGCCTCACGACCCTTGCGATCCGGCGGCGCGACGAGCAGCTGGCGATCGAAGCGGCCCGGACGCAGCAGCGCCGGATCGAGGTCCTGGAGTCGGTTCGAGGCGCCCATGACGACGACCTGAGCGCCCGTGGAGAAGCCGTCGAGCTCGACGAGCAGCTGGTTGAGCGTCTGATCCTGCTCGCGGTTGAAGCCGTGGCCGGTTCGCGCTGCGCCGACGGCGTCGAGCTCGTCGATGAAGATGATGGATGGCGCGTGCTTCCGCGCCTCGGCGAACAGCTTGCGAATGCGGGCAGCCCCGAGCCCGGCGAACATCTCGACGAAGGCGGATGCGCTCTGCGCATAGAACTTCGCACCCGACTCGTTCGCAGCTGCGCGTGCGAGCAGCGTCTTTCCCGTACCGGGCGGGCCGTAGAGCAACACACCCTTCGGCACGACCGCACCGAGCTCCTCGAAGCGTTTTGGGTCGCGGAGGAACTCCACGATCTCCAGCAGCTCGGCCTTGGCTTCGTCCGCACCCGCGATGTCGGCCCACTCGATCGCCGTACGCGGATCGACCATGACGGTCGCCGGCTTGACGCGCGGCATCAGCTGCAGCATGCGCCAGAAGATGTAGAGCAACACGCAGTAGAACGTCAGGCCGAGCAGTGGCCACCAATTGACCACGAAGTCCCTGAGCGCGACCATGTAGCTGTGTAGATCTACCCCCGGCATCCCTTACTCATCATCTGCACGGAAGGCCCGGCGTCAACTAGAAGGTGCCGACAACTCCCTCAGCGGTGGTGAATTCGACCCCTTTTTCACGCCAGGAGGCCGTGCAGATCGCCACCCGCTCATCGTCGAGCCCGCGGGCCGCGTCCTCGACGAAGCGCACTTTGAGCCCTCGAGCCAGGAAACCGCGGATCGCCGCGTCGTCGCAGACGTCCGTCGCGACGCCGAAAACGACGATCTCGTCAGGATTCAGCCGGTCGAGAAGGCGGTCCGTGTTCGGATTCGTGAAGACGTCGAAGTTCTTCTTCACGATCAGGTACTCGCGCCCCTCGAGGTAGCGCTCGGGCAGGAGCTCGAGCGTGATCGGAACGGGATCCTCCTGCTCCGTCTCCGGAATCTTGCGCGCGCCGCGCGTGCCACGCAGGCAGTGCGGCGGATAGGTCGTGCGGAAGTCGGGCTCGTCCGCGATCTCTGCATCGGTGAGCTCGTGATCATCGGCGGAGGCGACGTGCACGACCCCGGACGCGCGCGCAGCGTCGACTAGGCGCTGTATCGCGGGAATGGTCTGCTCCGCGCCGGGGACATAAAGCTTCCCGTCCGGAAGCATGAAGTCGACCTGAGTGTCGACGTCCCAGAGGACGGTCACGTGACGAGCTCGAGCCGCTGGCTCGGCTTGTACGTGCGGCCGATCTTCGCGGATGGGCGACCGTCCGTGAGCACGATGTCAGCAGTGAAGTCATTCGAGCCGCGGATCAGCGACGAGCCGACGCCGTACGCGTCCACCGGTACGCCCCTCTCCTCGAAATCCATGATCTTGTCGATCGTGAAGCCGCCCGATGCGACGATCTTCACGTGCTCGAAGCCGTCGTTGTCGAGTGCGTGACGCACCTTGTGCACGAGCCGTTCGTTGACCCCCGTCGGCTTGAAGTCGCCCATCTCCTCCCACAGCGAACGGTCGACGAGCATCTCCGACGTGTCGAGGCGTACGCCCCACAGCTTCGGCCCGAGTGTTCGGGCGACATCCAGTGCGGTCTGCACGGAATTATTGTCGAAATCGACGAGCACGGTGATGTTGATGTCGTCGGAGGCCCACTCGGCGAACTTCGTCGCGGCAAGCACTGTGTTGCCCCCATACGAGGCGATCAGTGAGTGCGGGACCGTGCCGATCCCGCGACCGCCCCACCACGAGGCCTGCTCGTCGGTGGTGACGCCGATCGGAGCGCCGACGATGCGGCCCGCAACATGCGCGGCGTAGCCGTCGCCCGTCTGCACGCGGTGGTGATCGTGGCGCGCCGGCATGAAGATGATCGGCTTGCCGTTTGCGGCTTCGAGCACGCGCACGACGTTCGTGGTGATCAGCGTGCGGCGCGCGAGGACGCCGAGATACGCCGTCTCGAGGTGGGCGAACAGGGTGTAGTCGCCCTCGATCGTCATCACCGTCTCCCAGGGCGCGGCACGGTCACCGTCGTAGAGCGCATGCACCGTGAGGTCGTCCCAGTCGTACGAGCAAAGCTTGAGGATCGCGATTGCCTCATCCATGCCGCCGAGATACGCATCCCGCTTCTGGAACACCTGCATCACGACGCGGGGACGCCGCCCGTCGTGCAGCAGCGTTGCGCGCGCATGGTTGAAGTACGCGTCGGCGTAGTAGCCCTCGCGCATCTTCTCGACGGGCAAGTCGAAGACTTCGGGCGGGAGCCGCTTCTGGGTCCGTTCCTGAACGGCCACGCTACGCCTGTTCGAGCTCGAGGCACGCGGCGAGCGCGGCCTCGGCGACCTCGATCTGCTCCGCCGTCGGCTCTGCGGTCGCAAGGCGATGCTGGAGCTCGTGACCCGGCTTCGCCAGCGCGCGCGCGAGCCGGTTCTCCGGGTTGCGCACCATCCAGCCGAAGATCTCGGTCGAAGCGGCCAGCGCGACGAGCTGCGCGACGAGCCTCGCAGGTCTGCGGGCGTGGGCAGGCGCACGCGCCGCCAGCGTGTTGCCAATCGCGGTCGTCACGAGCAGGGGCCCGATCAGGTGCGATCCGCAGCGGCTGTGCTCTTTCGTCGCGCGCTTCCCTTGCTCGTAAGAGCCGATGGAGATGTGCTCTGCGCCGTGGTACGCGGCGACGTCCGCACCGCGCAGGGCGAGTGCGGCGGGCGCGATCGAGAGCAGCCCGCTGACGAGCTCCTGGGCCGCCGGGCCGACCGAGCGAGAGCCGCGCAGGAGCCTCACGACCGTGGCACTCCCGACCATCGCCGCAACGACGTCGGGACGCTGGAACGCAAGCCTCGCCTCGGGAAGGGCATGCCTGATTTGCGGAATGATCGCCATGGCATCGAGCAAGCGAACCGGCCCACGGAGCAGCGGGCTCTCGACCTTGCTCGCCCACTGACTCTTGCGTTGGGCCACCACCTTCAGCTGCCCGTCCTCCGTGCGGATCGCGCAGGCCCAGGACTTGGGCCCGTGGACGAGCACGCCGTTCGCGAGCGCCATTCCGCCGAGCCGGAGCTTCTCGTCGCTCATAGGCCGACCTGTGGCCCATGAGCGGGGGAAGGGGCGTAAGGGGAAACCGGGAGGTTTCCCCGCTCTCTTTCCTCAGTGCAGGCGGCGGCGGTCGTCACGCTGCGAGCGCTGAGGCGATCCCTAAAGAAGGGAGCTCGTGAGGGAAACATGGTTTCCCTCACGGGAGCGAGCCGAAGGCGAGCGGCGGTCATTCGATCGAGGTTATCGACTCAGAGTCGAATTCCGCAAATCGGGCCGGCGCTCAGACCAGCATGGCCTGAGCGGCATGCCGCATGAAGCTCACTGCGAGCTCGAGGTCCTCCACCGGGATCCGCTCGTCGGCGGAATGAATCAGGCGGGCGGCCAGCTCGGCGTCCATTACGCGCAACGGGAAGAAGCCGTAGGCGACGGTGCCGAAGGCCTCGCGGAACCAGTGGCTGTCGGTGAACCCGGCCACGCAGATCGGCGCCGGCCTCGCCCCCGGCTCGACCTCGCTGATCCAGCTGGCTATGGCGTCCCAGAGCGGCGTCTGCATCGGTGAGCGCGTCCCTCCGTGCGCCTCGAGGCTCTCGAGCTCGTAGTCGCCGTCTCCGAGGACGGAGCGGACGATCGCGTGCTGTTCCGCAGTTGTGGTCTCCGGGAGCAGTCGCGAATCGACGATCACGTCGCAGATCGCCGGGATCACGTTCCGCTTCTTCGAGGCGCTGACCATCGTCGGAGCAAGCGTCAGCGACAGCAACGGCTCGACCATCTCGGCGAAGAACTCCCCGATCGCCCGCGCGCGTTCGAGAGCCTCCACGGGCGATGCCGGCCGTTCGCCGGTGACTGCCTCGAGCAGCGCCTCCACCTCCGGCGTGAGCTGTTGCTCGGGCACGTACTCACCGAGCGCGGTGATCAGGGGCGCCGCCTTGACGAGTGCGTTGTCCGCGATTCCGGGCATCGACGCATGCCCGCTGCGTCCGCGGACGCGCAAACGGAACGGCGCGCTCATCTTCTCCGCGACCGAGCAAGTGTAGAACGGCTTGCCGCCGAGCTCGAGCCGCTCGCCGGACCCTTCGTTGATGAGAAAGTCGCAGCGGACTGCGTCGGGATGCGTCTCGCACAGCCACTGCGCACCGAATCCGTCACCGACCTCCTCATCGGCGGTCGCCGCAAAGATGAGGTCGCCCGCAGGCTCGAAGCCCTCACGGGAAAGTGATGCAAGCGCGACAGCACTGGCCGCAACCTGCCCCTTCATGTCGAGCGCGCCGCGACCCCACACCGCGCCGTCGCGGAGCTCGCCGCCGAACGGGTCCGCGCTCCACTCGGCCGCGTCCGCGAGCACGACGTCGGTATGCGAGAGGAAGAGCAACGTCGGCCCGTCGCCGCGACCAGGAATGCGCGCAACGAGATTCGCTCGCTCCGGCACCCGCGCATACAGCTCCACCTGCGCGCCACTCTCCTCGAGGTACTCGCGGAGAAGCTCTGCTGCGGCGGTCTCGTTGCCCGGCGGGTTGGTCGTATTCACGCGGATGAGCTCCTGCAGGAGCTCGGTGACCTCGTCGCGGATCGAGACCGTCGCCATTGCTACTCGTCCTCTTCCTTCGAGAGGGCGGTCAGCTGGTTCCGCGCACGCCAGAGCGCCGGGAAGAAGTTGTGATGGATCATCTTTCCGAGCACCTCGACCGGTGTCCCCTGTGTCCCGACGACCTGGTCGCCGATGATGCGTGACACGACTTTGTAGTGACGGATCCGCCACATGGTGATCCGCTCGTCCCATTCGACCAACGCTTCGGCAAGCTGATAGAGTTCCTCGTGCTCGCGCCCGTGAACGTACACCTCGACGAGATCGAGGCCGGCCTGCGCCACCGCCGCTTCGAAGGCCTCGCCGAGCGGCGGCGTCACCCGGCGAACGTCTCGGAAGCCAGGTGAGTCGAACCCGCTGCCGTGTCCGAGAACGCGGCGGACGATCTGGTACTCCCACGGCGACATCTGCTCCAGCATGTCGAGCTGGCGCGTGATGAATTGCAGGCAGAGCGCCGCGCGTGTGAGCAGCCGTAAAGCCGCGGCAAGCTCGCCCGCACGAAGGTGCGCGGTCGCCCGCGCAACCTCGGAGGTGCCGAGCTTGAGCCACAGCTCCGAGGACTGGTGCACCGTCTGGAACAGCAGCTCGTCCGGGTGCACCCGTTCGTCCGGCGACTTCTGCAGCGCGAGTAGCTCGTCCGTCCGGAGGTAGCGCTCGTAGTCCGACGCCCCCTTGCCGGGCAGGATCGGCTCTGAGAAGTCCTCGTGAGTCTCGGTCGCCAAGGGCCTGCGGAGCATACTTCCCTGCAATGAGCGACCTGTTCTCGGATGCGGCGGAGCAGCGGCTCCCGGGTGTCGCGCCACTCGCGCTGCGGATGCGACCTCAGTCGCTCGACGAGTTCGTCGGCCAGGAGCACGTGCTCGCGGAAAACTCGGCGCTGCGACTGGCAATCGCGGAGGACCGCGTCCGATCGGCCATCTTCTACGGGCCGCCCGGCAGCGGGAAGACGACGCTCGCGCGGATCATCGCGCGCGCCACCGGCGCTGCGTTCGAGGAGCTGTCGGCTGTTTCGGCGACCGTCGGCCAGGTTCGTGAGGTTCTCGCACGCGCGCGCGAGCGGCTCGGCGCGAACGGGCAGCGCACGATCCTGTTCCTCGACGAGATCCACCGCTTCAACAAGGCGCAGCAGGATGCGCTCCTCCCCGGCGTCGAGGAGGGAGTGATCACCCTGATCGGCGCGACGACGGAGAACCCCTACTTCGAGGTCAACTCCGCCCTGCTGTCGAGAGCTCAGGTCTACGAGCTCGAGCCACTGTCCGTGGAGGAGCTCGAGACGGTGGCCCGCCGCGGGGCCGCGGAGCTGGGCGCCGAGATCCCCGACGACTTGCTCCGGCTCGTCGCCACTCGGGCCGGCGGTGACGCGCGCTCTGTCCACAACATCGTCGAGCTGGCCCTGCAGACAGCGCAGGCCGCGGGCGAGCCTCTTTCGGAAGCGCACGTCGATGATGCTGCGCGCAAGCGGCCGCTGCTCTACGACAAAACGGCCGACGCGCACTACGACTTCATCTCGGCGTTCATCAAGTCGATGCGCGGCTCGGATCCCGACGCGAGCGTCTACTACCTCGCTGCCATGCTCGAAAGCGGCGAAGACGCGCGCTTCATCGCGCGGCGCATGATCGTGCTGGCATCTGAGGACATCGGCAACGCGGATCCGCGCGCGCTGCTGGTGGCAGTGGCGGCCGCCCAGGCCGTCGAGCACGTCGGCCTCCCAGAGGCGCGCTTGAACCTCTCCCAGGCGACGATCTACCTCGCCCGCGCTCCGAAGTCCAACGCGAGCTATGAAGCGATCAAGCGCGCGACGAAGGACGTGCAGGAGCGGGGAAACATTCGGCCGCCCAAGGCCCTGGCCGACGGCAGTTACTACGGACGCAAGCTCGGCAAGGGAGAGGGCTACATCTATCCGCACTCCGATCCCGCCGGGTTCGACGTCGACTACCTCCCGGACGAGCTGAAGGGCACGACGTACTACGAACCGTCAGGGAGCGGCGAGGAGACGAAGGGCTAGTCGGAGCCGCGGCGGACCCGCTGGGCCGCGAACTTGCCGAAGTCGCCGCCGACCTTCTCCCAGGCCTGCGCGAAGCGCTCGACGTCGTACTCGACGCGGCGAAACTCGAACTCGCCGGGTTCGCTGCGCAGGGCGTACGCCGCACGCACGTCTCCGTCCAGCGGCATGCCGACGCTGCCTGGGTTGATGAGCGTCGTACCGTTCGGTCCCGGCCTGCGGAATTGTTGGTGGCTGTGGCCGAACACGACCGTCTTGTCGCGAACGCCGAACAGCAACCGCTCGTCGTCCGCGCCGGGCTCTGGCGGGAAGCTCTCGACGTCCGAAAGCGGCGAGCCGTGGACGTAGAGGACACCGTCCTGCTCGAACTGGGCCTGAAGGGAGTAGAGCAGGCCCTCGTAGGTGCCCAGGCCGGCGTCGAGCTCTTGAAGGGCCGCCATCACCTCCGGCCGGTCGCGCGGCGGCTCGCGCAGCCAGCGCTCGCCGTTGCCGCGAATCCAGGTCGTGTTCGGTAGTTCGCGCAGCCGTTCAATCGTCTCGCGCGGCCACGGCGAGAACGATGCGAAGTCGCCGCCGAGGAGATAGGCGTCGGCCCCTGCGGCCTCCGCGTCCTTCAGCACCTCCTCCAGAGCAACCACGTTGCCGTGGAGGTCGTACAGGACGGCGAGCATCGCTCACTAGGCTTCCACACGTGAAGATCGTTTGCCTCGCCGAACTGGTGCGCTGATGGAGCTCAACCTGCACGAGTGGGGCGATCCGTCTGCGCCCCCCATCGTCTGTCTCCACGGTGTGAACGCACACGGCCGCCGCTTCCGCAGGCTGGCCGAGGAGCGGCTCGCCGGCCACTTCCGCGTTCTCGCTCCGGATCTGCGCGGGCATGGGAACTCCGGCTGGGAGCCACCGTGGACGTTCTCCGCCCACGCACACGACGTGCTCCAGACGCTCGACGCCGCCGGCGTTCGCCGAGCGCAGTGGGTCGGCCACTCGTTCGGCGGCCGGCTCGTTCTCGAACTGGCGGCCCTCGCACCGGACCGCATCGAGCGGGCAGCGCTGCTCGATCCCGCGATCCAGCTTCTGCCGCATGTCGGCTTCGACTTCGCCGAACGTGAGCGGGCCGATCACGCCTTCGACTCGGCAGAGGATGCAATCGTGGCACGACTCGAGAGCGGTGCGCCGACGCCGCGCGAGCATCTCGAGGAAGAGATGCGCGAGCACCTGCTGCAGCACCCCGACGGCCGCTGGCGCTTCCGGTACTGCCAAAGCGCCGTCGTCTCCATGTACGGCGAGCTGACCACTCCGCCGCCACCGCCAGAGACGTTGCGCGTGCCGACGTTGCTCGTCCATGCGGGCGCGTTCGGCCTCGTGCGCGAGGATCAGATCGACGCTTACCGGGTCGCGCTCGGCGACCTCATCGAAGTCGTCGAGGTTCCCGGCGGCCACATGGTGTACTGGGACGCGTACGAGCAGACCGCGGACGCGATCGAGCGGTTCTTAGAGGATGCGCGCACCTAGCGCGCTCGCGACGAGCTCCACTGCAAGCTTTCCTGTCTCGTTCTCGCGATCGAGCACGGGGTTCACCTCGACGACGTCGAGGGAGGACGGGAGGCCAGATTCCGCCACGAGCTCCATCGCAAGGTGCGCCTCGCGGTAGGACAGGCCGCCGCGTACCGGCGTCCCCACGCCCGGTGCGACATCGGGATCGATCGCGTCCATGTCGAGGCTCACGTGAACGAAACCGGGACCGGCCACGTGTGTGAGTGCCTCGCGAATTGCACGCTCGACACCGAGGCGATCCACGTCGCTCATCGTGAACACCTTCGCGTCGAGCTCGCCCAGCAGCTTCCGCTCGCCTTCGTCCAGCGCACGGACTCCCACGAGCGCGACGCGCCCCGGCTCGAGCGCCGGCAGACCCCAGCCCTCGCCCTGGAAACGATCGCCGGCGAGGCCGAGCGCAGCGGCGAGCACCATGCCGTGCACGTTGCCGCTCGGACTCGTCTCGGGACTGTTCAAATCTCCGTGCGCGTCGATCCAGATCGCACCGCCGGGACCGTGCACCTCCCGCAGGCCCGACAGCGTTCCCAAGGAGACCGAGTGGTCACCACCAAGCACGACCGGAAAGAATCCGTCGCGCGCGGCGCGCCACACGAGCTGGGCGATTCGCTCGGACGTTTCCTTGATCTGGGGCAGAAAACGGGCGTGCTCGTCACCGGCGTCCGTTGCCTCTGGGACGGCGGTCTCGACGTTTCCAAGGTCCACGTACTCGTAGCCGAGCTCGACGAGACGGGCTGCGAGCCCCGCATAGCGAATCGCGGAAGGACCCATGTCAACACCACGACGCCCGGCTCCCAGGTCGAGCGTCGCTCCGATCACGGCGACTTTGCGGCGGGGTGGTTGCGAAGACACGGCCAACAAGGCTAACTTGCGCATCCATGGGGGAGGCCGAAGCGGCGGGCACCATCCGAGTTCTCCTTGCCGACGACGACGCCCCGTTCCTGGACGCGCTCTCACCCCTGATCGAGCGCCAGCCCGAGCTTGCGGTCGTCGGCACCGCTCTCGACGGGCTCGCCGCGATCGAGCTTGCGGACGAGCTGTCACCCGACGCGGTGGTCATCGACCTGCACATGCCGCGGCTCGACGGAGTGACTGCAGTCGCCCGGCTACGGCGCGACCATCCAAGTATGTGCGTGATCGCACTGACCGGCGACGAACATCCCGCGCTGCACGAAGCGGTGACGGAGGCGGGCGCAGACGCAGTCCTGATGAAGGCGGAGTTCGTGGACGTCCTGATGGAAAGACTCGCTGCGGCCAAAGCAGGCGTCTAGTCGGGCTAGACTGCGGGCCGCCCGGGCGAGGTAGCTCAGTTGGTAGAGCACACGGCTGAAAACCGTGGTGTCGCCGGTTCGATTCCGGCCCTCGCCACTCGCGATCGGTGCAAACCGGCCATTGGTGGCCGGCGCCGGCAAAGCCGGCAGCGGCGGCGAGCGCGCTGGGCAGCCAGGGGATCTAAAGGATTCGTTAAGAGTCGGACCACCCGCCTGGGGGTCTGGTACGACTGTGCCCGTGAGGGTCGCACGTCTCTTGGTGCTTGCTTGCCTGGCCGGCGGGCTTGCGGGCTCGGTGCCGTCTCTGGGCCTTTCGCGCTCGACGCCCGGGTTCGACTCCGCCCAACAGGCTTGTGGTGGACGACTCGAGTTCATCAGCGGGCTGGAGGCGGTCTTCGGGCGGCGTAAGACACACCAGCAGGCCTTGACGTTCCGCACTCAGGTGACCGCACGCGGGTTCGTGAACGCGAACATCATCCAGGGCTGCGGCGGCTTCCGGGTCGTCGTTCGCGGCATCGACGCCTTCGACGTGGGGGTGGATCTCCAGGACGAAGCTCGGCGCGAAGGTTTTGCCGTCACGCTCGAGTGCATCCAGGCGAAGCCGCTGGGCAGGCTCGAAGCGGTCTTCGGCCACGGACGGGACCGACCCACTGCGACGGCGCTCGTGAACCGCGCCGACGCGGCTGGGTTCCCGGGCGTCAAGCTGCGCAACGATCCCTGCGGCGGGTTCGAGGCTTACCTCGCGGGCTTCGAGGACCAGCGTGAGGCCGAAGCGTTCGCCGCCCAGGCGAAAGCGCGCGGCTTCGACGTCGTGCTCGAACGCAACTAGCGCTTCACTGCATAAAGGAAGGCCGTCCGGACCGGTGATACCGCGCCGCGAACGACCTTGTGACCTGGAGTTTACGGGCGCTCTCCCTTGCGGGCAAGCAGCGCGGTCCCCTTGCCGGCGGCGAACTCCGCAAACTCCGTGAATCCACGGCGCGCAAGCTCTCGCCTGAGCCGTTCGGGCGGGACGTAGATCGGCGTCCCCGGACCGAGCGAGAACGCGAACACCGCCTGGCCCCCGGGCGCGAGGACGCGGGCGAGCTCGTCGAAGAACGGGATCATGTTCGCGTGCGCGACGAGCTCGAACGAGGCGTCCGGAAATGGGAGCGCCGACGCGTCGCCGTTCGCGAAACGCACACGCTCGGCAAGCTCGGCCGGCGTCTTGCGCCTCGCCTCCGCGAGCATCGCCTCCGCGAGATCGACTCCGACGACTTCGGTGCCTGGAAGGCGACGTGCGATCGCGAACGCGCCCTGGCCGGTACCGGTACCGAGGTCGAGCGCTCTGGCCGGAACAGGGTCGACCGCAGCCAGCGCAGCCTCGTACGGTGCGAGATGCGTGGGATCACGCATCGTGTCCCAACTCCCGGCGATCGCGTCGAACTGTTTGCGAACGAGCGGCCGGAAGAATCGCCAAAGGCGCGGGCTGCGTAGGACGGCATTCGTAGACAGGCGCGCGAACTTCTGGCCGAGAGCCCGCCTGTTCAAAACACTTCCAGGTGAATTCGAATGTCCTGGCCCTCCTTGATCCCGAACATCTTCGCAGCATTGCCGCCGTTGATCGCGATCGAGATGTTCCGGTAGGCGTCCTCGAAGAGGATGATGTCGCCCGGCCTTGCGTCGGCGAACGTGCGCGCGGCGACGGCGTAATAGCGCTCCGGACCGGCCTGCAGCTCCACGCGTGTCCCGGGCACGACACCGGCCTTTTCGAGGTGTGTACGGTCGAGATTGAGCCCGATGTTCCCAAACCGGTCGATCGACAGCACGGTCGAGTGGATCCGAGTCGTGCCGACGTCGGGCTGTGGGATGTCGAGACGAGCCAGGGCCTCGGGATCGACCGGCGGCCCGAGCTCGCTGAGCGGAACACCGAGTGCAAGGTGCGCAGCAGCGGGAGCGAAGAGATCGCGGCCGTGAAACGTGCGCGAGACGGACTCGAGCGCGTACTCGGGATTCGCGAGCTCGTGCGCCTCGGTGATCCCGCCTAGCTTCTCGGCGGCCGGAATGAGCAGCCCGTTGTCGGGCCCCACATAGACGCGCCCGTGTGCGTCGCGGAGCGCCAGAGGGCGTCGTGCCCCACCAACCCCAGGATCCACGACGGCAAGGTGGACTCCCTCGGGCATGAACGGCAGCGTGTTCGCCAGGGTCAGCGCCCCCTGGAGGACGGCCTGAGGCGCGATGCCGTGAGTGATGTCGATGATCTCCACCTCCGGTGCAATCCGCTTCATCACACCGTGGCAGGTGCCGACAAAGTCGTCCTGCAGGCCGAAGTCCGTCAGGAACGTAATGAAGCGCGCCACGCCGCGGCGGAGTTTACGAGGCCGGCGACATTCTGCGTGTCCGCTTCCGCCACCACGGTGAGGCCCGCGTCGAGCGCAGCGGCCGTCGTCTGCGGTCCGATCGTGAGCGCGGGCAGGGTCGAGTCGAGCTTCGCCCAGGCGGCGGCCGCGGAAGGCGAGGCGAGCAGGACGAGATCGCCGTCGGGAGGCGCCGGCGCGAGCTCCACGGTTCGATAGACCGCGCGGAAGTCTGCCGGGAGCTCGTCGACGAGCAGTCGGCGGGCGCGCTCGGCACCGACGAAGAGCGCCCGGCCCACGGGCCGCGGGAGCTCGGCCAGGAGCCCCTCCTGCGACGCGAGGGTGGGGACGAACTCGACCACAATTCCGTGCGCCTCGAGCGTTGCGGCCGTCAGCTCGCCGACGGCCGCAACGCGCGGGAGGGCGCCGGTGTTTCGCGCCCCAAGCTCTGCGGCGCCGTTCGCACTCGTCACGATCACCCAGTCGTACCCGGTCGTGTCGATCGGACCGTCGTCGATCGGCTCGGTCGCAATCACCGGGCACGCGATCGGCTCAAAGCCTTCCGCATGCAACGCCTTCAGCAACAGTTCGGCCTGCGCCTGCGGCCGCGTGACGATCACGCGCATGTCAGGCCGAAACGAACGGCATCAGCGCGGCGGCAACCTCGCCCGCGTCCTCGCCGCTGCGGCGTTCGATCCAGCTGCCGTCCTCGGCCGCCACGAGAGCTGTTAGACGCGCGCCATCGTGATACGCCGCAACCGGAGCGAGGCAGCCCCCGCCGATCACCGCGACACAGGCGCGTTCGGCTTCGACCCGCCGGCGCGTCTCGCCGTGGTCGGCCGCACCGACGAGATGCTCCTCGCCCGCGCGCACCTGGAGCGCCAACGCGCCTTGCCCAGCCTCCGGGACCATCTCGTCCGGCTCGAAGCGGCGCCCGATCTCCGCCGCCAGGTTGAGACGGTCGAGCCCGCACGCCGCGAGGACGATCCCATCGAGCCCTCGCTCGCCCCGCTTTCGCAGGCGCGTGTCGATGTTGCCGCGCATGGGCTCGATCGAGAGCGTCGGCTCGAGGGCCAGCAGCTGCGCCTTTCGGCGGACCGACGCCGTGCCCACTCGCATGCCCGGGCGGAGCTCAGCGGTCCCACAGAGCGCGTCGCGAGGATCCTCTCGCTTCAGGTACGCACCGACCGCAAGGCCTTGGCTATCCGTCGAGGTCATGTCCTTTGCGGAATGCACAGCAACGTCGATGCGGCCGTCGAGCAGCGCCTCCTCCAGCTCCTTGACGAAGACGCCACGAGCTCCGATCTCGCCAAAGGGACTTGTGCGGTCTCGATCGCCCGCCGTCGTGATGGGAACGAGAGCGATCTCGATGCCCGGCCCGCGCAGCCGCGCCGCAGCGAGCTCGGCCTGCGTGAGCGCGAGCCTACTGCCGCGGGAACCGACGCTGATCAGCACGGCACCAGGTGCGCTTCACGCGCGTTTGACCGCACAGCCTACGCCTGCGTACGCGCACGAAGGCGGTCGGGGCCTGCACGGGGAGCGGGCGGCCGATCAGGTTCGCCGACTTCAACGCTCGTCCTCGAGACCGAAGAGGTGACGCACCGCATCAGCATAAAACAGGCCGTCGGCTGCCGCGGCGGCCTGTTTCATGCGGATTGTCGGCAGATGCAGGAGTTTGTTCAGGACGGCCGCAGTCACCGACTCCGCAGCGCGACGCTCCGCATCGTTCAGCTTGGCGCGTCGAAGCTCCGCGTCGCGAATCTGTTCGGCTCGAGCGCGCAGAGAGGTGATCGCGGGAACGACATCCAGCGACGCCTGCCACGCGCGAAATCGATCCGCTTCCTCCTCGACGATCGCCTCTGCACGCTCAGCCTCGCGACGCCGGCCGACAAGCGTCTCGGCCACGACGGCTTCGAGATCGTCGATGTCGTACAGGTAGCAACCTTCGAGCTCGTGAATCGCGGGGTCGAGATCGCGCGGCACCGCGAGATCGATCAGGAACAGCGGGCGTCCCTTGCGTGCGGGCAGCGCCCGCTCGAGCTGCTCGCGCGTGAGAACCCAACCGGGAGCGCTCGTCGACGACAGCACGACATCCGCGCGCACGAGCTCCTCCTCGACTCGGTCGAGCGATAGGGCCTCGCCGCCGAAACGCTGCGTGAGCTCTTCAGCGCGCTGCCCGGTGCGGTTGGCGACGGACGCAATCGTCGCCCCCCGCGAAACGAGGTTCCGGCTGGCGGACTCGCCGACCTTTCCCGCTCCGACCACAAGGACTGTCCGCCCCTCGAGATCTCCGAACACCTGCTCGGCGAGCGCCGCGGCAGCCGACGACACTGATGCAGGGCTCTCTCCGATCGCGGTCTGTGACCGCGCCTTTTTTCCGGCCTGAAGGGCCTGGCGGAAGAGGCGGTCAAGCAAAGGCCCGGTTGCGCCGGCCTCGTGCGCGACGCGCACCTGTCCGAGAATCTCTCCCTCGCCGGGAATCATCGAGTCGAGGCCGGCGGCGACGCGGAAGAGATGGAGCGCCGCCTCTTCGTCGCGCAAACGGTAGAGGGCAGGGCCAAGCTCCGACTCGAGCGCAAGCAGCGCGGCTTCCGCCTTCTCTTCCGCTGCGTCCCCGGACTCGTCCGCGAGGTAGAGCTCCGTGCGGTTGCACGTCGACAGGCACACCGCTTCGCCTTGGCCGCCCGCGAGGGCGTGCGCCAGCTCTGCGGCACGTGTCCGGTCGAGCGCCGCACGCTCGCGCAACTCGACGGGCGCCTGGTGATGCGAGATGCCGACGAGAACGATGCTCATGTCGCGAAGTGGGTGACGGGAAGGCCGAGACGAACGACGGCGACGAGCACGAAGCCCGCAAGCACGAGGTAAGCGGCACGTCGGCCGCGCCAGCCGGCAAGATGCCGCAGCGCCAGAGAGGCTGCGTAGACCGTCCACGTGACGATGGTGACCGCCATCAGCACGTCGAAGCCGCCGCCGCGGTCACGCAACCGTGCGATGCCGACGGCGATCCCGAGCGTAAGCGCGGGCAGGGCGAACGCAATCGTGCGCGCCGCCACCTCGTCCAGCCGCGAGAGCGCGGGTGCGCGCAGGCGGAGGATCGTGCTCTCGCGGCGCTTCAGGCGTCGTTCCTGCCACAGGTAGAGCGCTGAAAGAGCGGCGGCGAGCGTGAAGCCCGCGAAGGCTGCAAGAACCAGCCCGACGTGCAGCACGAGAAACAGGTTCGAGTAGTGGCTCCGACCGCCGACCCCTGTTCCGCCGCCGACCCGGGCGAGGATGAACAGCAGGACGGCGAGCGGGAGAACCGCAAGCCCGAGCAGCCGGTAGCGAGGCTGGCAACCCCAGATCAGGTACGCACCGACGACGAGCCAGACGAAGAGATTGAGCGAGCCGCCCCATGTCGACCAGGGAAAGCCGTTCGCGCGCGTGGCCTGCACGACGAGCAGCGCCGTCTGGACGAGCCACCCGACCCGGACGCCCCACGTCGCGAGACGGCCCGCGATTCCGGGATGGCGAGCGTCGTTCAGGTAGGCGACGGCAGCCTCGCTGTACGCGAGCAACGCCGGCCAGAAGAGCAGCTCAGCCAACTGGGACCGCCTTCCGCTCCTCCTGCTTCGTGCGCGCTAGCTCGGCGAGCTCGCTCAACTCACGTTCGAGGCGCTGCAGCTTCAACGCGATGATCACGACGTACGCGAGCACGACCGCGAAGATGACGAGGTAGGCGGCTGCGACGTACTTCTCCTCCGAGGTCATCGCAGCGCCTCTCGCAGCTCGCGCAGGCGCACGTCGATGCGCTTCCCGGCGAGCTCGACGTGGTAGAGCGTCGCGGCAAGGACGAGCATCGCTGCCAGCGAGACGCAGAACGTGAAGAATTGCGACCCGGCCATGTTGGGGCCGCCCTTGTCGAACGCCACGGGATGGATGAAGCGCTCGGACAGGCGGATCGCGAGGATGCTCACCGGCACGAGCGCGACGCCGAACAGCGCGTAGACGGCGCTGAGATTCGACCGGCGAGGCCCGGCTGGAACCGAGAAGCGCAGCATGAAGTACGCGGCGTAGAAGAGAAACAGCACGAGAAACAAAACGAGTTGATCCTCGTGCCATTCCCACCAGTGGCCCCACCGGTAGCGCGCCCAGATCGAGCCCGTCACGAGGGTGAGCGCGCCGAAGATGACGCCCTGGTGAATCGCGACGTAGCTCTCGAGATCCGCGCCCTCGTCCCGCTTCCAGAGCACGCGCAGTGCCTTCCAGCCTCCCCAGCCGAAGCAGGCGTACGCGGTGATGGCGATGCCGACGTGGAAGTAGAAGATCTTCTGGTTCAGCCCGTCCGCGTCCACGGGCGCGTAGAAGAAGACCAACGCGACCGAGGCGGTGACGAGGGTGAAGGCCAGCGCGGCGAGCGCGCCCAGGCGGTTATTCCGTAACCACGTACTCAAAGGAGGCCCAGCAAATGATCGCAAAGAGTGCGTCGTAGAGAACGAGGAACCACACGTACCGGGCCGGATCGTCGGTGACGCTGGTACCGACGCCGCCGATGATGATCGGGATGGCGAGAGGAAGGAAGATCAAGGGAAGCAGTAGCTCGCGAGCCCGGCTCGCGGCGGCCATCGCGGCGAGCAGCGTTCCGACTGCGGCGATGCCGATGTCCGCGAGGACGACGCCGAGGATCATCGGGCCGTCGACCGGGGCGAAGAAGAGCGCGAAGGCGGGGAGGGCCACGAGCTCGGCCAGTCCAAGGAACGCGAGGACCGAGAGTGCCTTGCCGAGCCAGATCGCACTGCGGTCGCTCGGTGCCAGGACGAGCCCGTCGAAGACGCCCTGCTCCCGCTCGGCGGCGAAGGCACGCGCGAGGCCGAGCAGCGCCGTGAAGACGATCGCCACCCACAACAGTCCGGTCGCGGCAAGCTCGGACGAGTTGCCGGGGAGGGCGAAGTGGAATACCACCAGGGTGGAGAGAACGAAGAGCAGCATCGCCGGGAGCGTGTCTCGCGCCCGCAGCTCGAGCAGAAGATCTTTGCGCGCCAGCGCACCGACGTCGGCGAGGTACATCACCCCAGCGCGAGCTTCGACGTGGCGAAGTGGTCGATGCGCCCGGGGTCGTGTGTCGAGACGAGGAACGCGCAACTCGGCCGACGCTCTTCCAGCTCGCGGTCGAGCAGCGCTGCTCCTTCCTCGTCGAGGCCGCTGTAGGGCTCGTCGAGCACGAGGAGGGCGGGATCGTGCAGCAGCGTTCGGCAAAGAGCGAGCCGCTGCATCATCCCGCGCGAGTAGGAGTCGGCGCGATCGTGCCGTGCGTCCCAGAGCCCGAAGCGCTCGAGCAGCATGCCGATTCGTTCGCGCCGTTCCGCGACGCGGTAGAGCCTTCCGTAGAGGTCGAGGTTCTCGACCGCTGTCAGCTCGCGGTAGACGAGCGGCTCGTGCGCGAGGTACCCAATGCGCCCGCGCTCAAGCGTGACTTCGAGTTCGCCGGCGGTCGGAATAGCGAGCCCGGCGCAGAGCCGGAGGAGCGTCGTCTTCCCGGACCCGTTCGGCCCGGTGACGAGCAGGAAGCCGTCAGCCGCAACGTCGAACCCGACGCCGCGCAGAACGCGCTTGTCGCCGTAGCGCTTCTCCACCTCTTGAGCCCGAATCATCAGGCCACTGTAGTCGCGCCCAGCCGGCCCGAACAGAACATCCGTGTCCCTTCCGGACAAGGCGCGCCGTCACACGTCGGGGAGTGTCCCCGACGTGGGAGTGCGAGACATGGCCCAGGCTGGTCTGTGGGGACATGGAGTTCGTGCCGAAAGTGTGACTTTTTGCTCACAGGCGACCCCTGCGGACATGGGCACGCGTAACCGCCTCGTAGGTTGCGTCGATGCCACGGGTACCCCGATGCGTCTTCCCGGATGGGCTCTTCCATGTCGCGACGCGCGGGGTGGCAAAGATGGCGATCTACCACGACGCCGGCGACCGGCGTAACTTCCTCAGCCTCCTCGCCCTCGCCGTCCACCAGTACGAGTGGACATGTCACGCGTTCTGTCTGATGACGAACCACTACCACTTGGTGGTCGACACAACGCGCAAGAATCTCTCCGACGGCATGCAGGTTTTGAATGGCGACTACGCCCAGGGATTCAACGGCAAGTACGGACGCTGGGGACACGTCTTCGGTGACCGATTTTGGTGCAGATCGCTCGACGAAGAAGAGCTCGAGCATGTCTGTCTCTACGTGATGGAAAACCCGGTCCGCGCCGGCCTCTGCAAGAACAGAGCAGACTGGCCCTGGAGTGCTTGCCGCTTCGAGCTCGGCTAGAGCGCCGCTTCGGCCAGCACGAACGCGAAGAACACGACGCTGATCACGCCGTTCACCGTGAAGAACGCCGCATTGAGACGGCGGAGATCGCCGGGCTTCACCAACGAATGCTCGTAGGCGAGCAGCGCTGCCACTGCCGCGACGCCGAGCCAATAGAACCAGCCAAGGTGCAGACCGAGGCCTACTGCGGCAAGCAAGGCCACCGTCAACACGTGCAGCAGGCGTGCGCCCCAGAACGCGCCCTCCACGCCGAAGCGCACCGCCACGGAGTGCAGGCCCTCCTCGACGTCGAACTCGCGATCGAACAACGAATAGAACAGGTCGAAGCCCGCGATCCAGACCGCTACTGCCGCGCCGAGCGCCCATGCCTCCCACGGCAGCCGGCCGGTGATCGCAACCCAGGCGCCAACCGGTGCGAGCCCGTCCACCACCCCAAGCCAGATATGGCTCAGCCACGTGAAGCGCTTCAGGTACGGATAGACAACGAACCCGATGAGCGGGATCGGCCACAACCAGCGCACGATCGGATCGAGCTGGAAGCACGACACGAGGTAGAGCGCGAGCGCGAGAGCGCAGAAGGCGGTGACCTGCACGCGCGAGAGGCGTCCGGCCGGCAGCTCGCGGTCGGCCGTGCGCGGATTGCGAGCGTCGATCTCCGCATCGATCACCCGGTTCAACCCCATCGCGAGGGAACGCGCACCGAGCATCGCAAGCGTGATCCAGACGAGATCGAGCGCAGAAGGGACGCTGCGGACGCAGAGCAACGCACCGATGTAGGCAAACGGCAACGCGAACACGGTGTGCTCGATCTTCACGAGCGAGGCGAAACGGCGGGGGAGCGCGACTACAGCCGTCACGTCGACCGATGCTCTGAGCGGCCGCCTGCGATCAGCTCGACGGCGTGCGACAACGCGGGCTTGATCAGCGCGAAGCCGTCGCGGCAGCCGCCGGGCGATCCCGGAAGATTCACGATCAACGTCTGCCCGCGCACACCAGCAAGACCGCGCCCGAGCAGCCCGTGTGGCGTCTGCCGGATCGCATCCGCACGGAGAGCCTCCGCGATCCCGGGCACGAGGCGCTCGATCACCGACTCCGTCGCCTCCGGCGTGAAGTCACGAGGGGACACGCCCGTGCCACCAGTCGTCAGGATCACCCGCGCGTTCGTGGACAACGCGCGAAGCGCCGCCGCAATCTGCGGCCGCTCATCGGGAACGATGCGGTGCTCAACCTCGTACTTCTCGCCCTCGAGCAGCTCCACCAGCAGCGCGCCACTCTCGTCCTCGCGCTCCCCTGCCGAGACGCCATCCGAGATCGTGAGAACAGCCGCCCTCACACAGGCTCTTTCGTCTTCTCGACCAGCGTGATCTCCGTCACCGACATGGCCTTGTCGATCGCCTTCGCCATGTCGTACACGGTCAATGCCGCAACGGAGACCGCCGTCAGCGCTTCCATCTCGACCCCAGTTTGCGCGGTCGCCTCGGCGACGGCGGTGATCTCAACGCCCTCCCCGCCGACCTCGAGCGACACCCCGACGTGCGACAAGGGGAGTGGGTGACACAAGGGGATCAGCTCGCTTGTCCGCTTGGCGGCCATGATTCCCGCCAGCTGCGCGGTTGCCAGAGCATCGCCCTTCGGCAGCTCCCGCAATCGCCGAGCAGTCTCCGGTGCCATCCGCACGGTGGCGCGCGCAACCGCGCGACGCCGCGAGAGCGGTTTTCCACCGACGTCCACCATGCGAACGTCACCCGCCTCGGTGACGTGGCTCAACTCACCCATGCCGTGGACGATCCTAACGGCGAGCGGGCGCGGCTACGCGATCGAGCGCGGCCAGCAATGTGTCTGTCCACCGGTTCAGGTCGTGCTCGCGCACATGCGCGCGGATGGCGTCGAGCCGTGCACAGCGCTCGCCGACGTCCATCGACAAGGCGCGCCCGATCGCCTCGGCCTGACCCTCGACGTCGAACGGGTTGACGGTCAACGCCCAGTCGCCCAGCTCGGCATGCGCGCCTGCGTTTTCAGATAAGACAACAACGCCGTCACGCTCGTTGACGAGCGGCGCCTCCTTCGCAACGAGGTTCATGCCGTCGAAGATGGCATTCACGAGCAGGACGTCGAATTGCTTGTACGCCGCGACCGACTTCGCGAAGTCGTCGGCAATCTCCAGGTCGATCGGCCGCCAGCCACTCTGTTGGAAGCGATCGTTCACGCGACGCGCTTCGCGCTGGATCGCGCCGAGGTACTCCGCGTACTCGGGAATGTCCTGCCGTGACGGGTCGAGCAAGGCGAGCATCCCGACCCGCCGGTGCATCTCAGGGTGCTCGTCGAGGTAGAGCTCGAAGGCACGAAACCCCCGCACGATGTTCTTCGACGGATCGGTCCGATCGACACGCACGACGAGTTTCTCCGGGCGGCCGGCGAGAATCTCCTGTTCGGCGCGCAGCACCGCGTCGCTCTGAGCGAGCTCGACGAATTCGGCGGAGTCGACCGAGACGGGCGCCGTGACGGTCTTCGCCGTAACGTCTTCGCCGAGCAACTCCCGCACGCTGTAGATGAAGTTCCTGCGCCAGCGTTCGGTATGGAAGCCGATGACGTCGTTCGCGATCAACCCGTCGTGGATCGCGGACCTCGCATCCTTCGGAAAGATGCTCCAGTAGTCGGGCTGGGGCCAGGGAATGTGCACGAAATGCATCAGCGCAGCGTTGGGCCTGCGCTCGCGCACCATGCGCGGAGCGAGGTAGAGGTGGTAGTCGTGGAAGAACACCGCAGCGTCGGGCATGCGCTCGAGCTCCGCGTCGACCGCCGCCGCAAAGCTCGCATTCACAGCGACATAGCCTTCAGCCCACGCCCGGTGAAACGCGGCGTCGATCTTCGGTGCATACGGCAGTTCCCAGAGCGAGTGCTGGACGAACCAGAGCATCGGATTCGCGACGACGTTGTAGTACCAGTCGTACGCCTGCCGGTCGTGCGCGACGAGGCGCAGCCTGTAGGGCGAGCCGTCACGTGCGATCTCTTCGAGCGTCTCACCGGCAACTGCGCGGTCCTCTTCCGTGATCGCGCTCGCGATCCAGGTGACGTCGTGGTACTGCACGAGGCTGCGCAACGCCGTGACGAGCCCGCCGCCGCCGCGCTTTGCGGTCCGGGTTCCATCGGCGGCGCGACCGTACGACACGGGACCTCTGTTCGAGACGACGATCAGCTTGCGGCGCACGGAAAGCTCAGACGGCGGCGACGACTGGGATCTCGGCGCCGGAAGTATCGTTGCCGAGCAACCGGTTCATGAGCACGAGCCAGTCGCGCAGCAGGCGTGGCGTGAGGAAGTGACGCCGCACGTATTCCTTCCCGCGGAGCGCCCGTTGCCGCGCCTCTCCCGGATGACGGAGGATCTCGATGCATGCCTCGGCGCATTCGGTCGAGGACTCCACGAGCCATCCTGTCTCGCCATCCTGGATCTGGGTGATAATGCCCCCCACCCGGCCGGCGACGGTTGGGCGCGTCTTCCAGAGTGACTCCGTCACCGTCAGGCCGAAGCCTTCCTTGATCGACTTCTGGATCACCGCCGCCGAGTGCACCTGGAACGCGTTCACCTCGACGGAGCCGACGTTGTTGAGGTTCGAGAGGATGTAGATGTCCGGGTCGCCGCCGGCGTATGCGACCGTTTGGTTGTAGAAGTCCCAACCCTCCGGGTCGTCGTGCGCCATCGAGCCGACGAGCGCCAGCTGCACGCCTGGAAACTCCTCCTTCACTAGGCGGTACGCGTCGATCACGCCGAGCGGGTCCTTCCAGGGATCGAAGCGAGACACCTGCGTCAACATCGGACGGTCGACGTCGATCCCGAACTGGTCGACGATGTACGCGGCGTCCTCCGGTGACAGCGCCATGTTCTTCGGCGCCAGCGGATCGATCGCGGGCGGCCAGATGTAGGAGGGCGGCAGACCTTCCGCCTTCGGCACGTACTCGCGCATGTGGAAGATCGCCGCGTCATAGCGGCGAATCGACGGCAGGAGGAAGTCGAAGACCTCCTTGTTCGGTGTCGAGAAGTCGATGTGGCCGCGCCAGATCCAGTGCGCGCGCGAATTCTCGAAGTAGTCGAGCATCCCGGCGGGCTGCGGGTCGTGAACGATGACGAAGTCGTAGTCGTCCTCGAACTCGCGCGCGTTTAGCTCCTGATAGCGCCGGAAGATTTCGTGTTGCTCCTCGGTCAGGCCCTGCGGATTGCCCTGGAGCGCGTTGTGGATCGTCTTCGTGACATTCCAGAACTCTTCGGCGCCTTTGATGATCCGCCACTCGGTGTGGAGGCCGGCGTCCTGCATCAGCGGGATCAGCGTGTAGTTGATCTCCGCGACACCGCCTCCGAACGCGGTCGCCGACAGGTGCACGACACGCTTCCCGGCGAGCGGCTCGGCCAGCCGCTTGATCTCGTCCATGAGCCCGCGCGTCGCAATGGTCGCGTAGTCGGCGAGCGACTTGTGTCCGGCATTGACGAGTTGGAGCATGGTCTGGGCGCTTCCTCGGGGCGAACGGTGGCGAGAATACAGCCCGGGAGGGCTAGCTCAGGGCTTTCTCGAAACGCAAGCGCGATCCTTTACCCCCGGGCTGGGCGCCGATCTCGACCTCGTCCGCGATCGCGCGGATGATTGCGATGCCGAGTCCGCCTTCCGAAAGCTCGTCGCCACTGCCCTCCGCTTCCGCAAGGTCGAAGCCCTCGCCCTCGTCCGTGACCTCGATGACGAGCCGGTCGGGGAACAACTGGTAAGAGATGTCCACGACACCCACGTCCTTGTCGCCGTACGCGTGGCGGACCGAGTTGGACGCCGCTTCGGTTAGTGCCAGCTTCAGGTCCGCGAGGAGCTCGTCGGACAACTCGCGAAGCCGCCCGATGCCGGTGAGAGCAAGGCGGCAAAGCGTGATGTACTCGGCCCGAGCAGGGATCGTCAGGCGAACCGTGACGGCATCGCCGCTAACGCCGGTTGTCATGGAATGACTTTCACGGACAAGCCTTACCCAGGTTGACCAAAGATAAATTACCGAAAGTTGCTGAGAGCTCCTTACGAGCCGCCTGCTCTCAGGAGCTTATGCCCTCGCCGTCCCAGTACTAACCCGCCGGCAGCCGTCGCTCCGCAAGGGTGACCGCCACTTTTTTGCGCTGTCCCCCGGGCTTCACGATCGTCAGCACCGCAACGTCCTTCGGCCTCAGCGAGAAGGAGACGAACCGTACGACATCGTCGGCGCCGTTGACCGGCTTCCCGTCGATCGCGACGATCACGTCTCCGCCGGTCGCCACGGTGCGGCCGAGCACGTGGGCCTCCCGGGTGCCGCCGCGGAGACCGGTCGCGTCCGCCGGACTGCCGCCGCTGACATCGACGATCAGCGCACCGTGGTCGACCTTGTAACCGAGCGCTCGGGACAAGGACGGAGTCAAGCTCTCGGTGGTGATGCCGACGTACGCGTACGTGACCTCACCCTTCGAGATCAGCTGCGCCAGAGAATGCTTCGCCGCGTCGATCGGGATCGCGAAGCCGATCCCGCTGTCGTTGCCCGTCCCGTTGGCGCTGCGGATCTGGGCGTTGATGCCGATCACGCGGCCGCGCGCGTCGAAGAGCGGTCCGCCCGAGTTTCCGTGCGTGATCGGCGCATCCGTCTGGATGGCGTCGACGACCTTGTAGCGCCGCACGGTGATCGCATCGATCGAGCGATGGATCGCAGAGACGACTCCGACCGTCAACGTGTTCTCGTTACCGAGCGGGCTGCCGATCGCCGCAACGGGCTCGCCTACGGCGACCGAAGCCGACTCGCCGAGGGGAACGGGGTAGAGCCGATGCGCATTTGGCTCGAGGCGAAGTAAACCGACGTCGTCATAGAGATCCCACCCGACCACCGTCGCCTCGGTCCGGTCCCCGTCGGCGAACTCGACGAAAAGATGCTCGGCGGCCTGAACGCGCGATCCCTCGCCGGCGTTGGTGATCACGTGCGAATTCGTGAGGACGTAGCCCTTCGGCGAGATGACGAAGCCTGAGCCCTGGGAGTACGAAGTCGCGTCCGAGCTGGGATCACCGAAGTAGGCGAAGATCGTCACCACCCCCGGTGAGCGGTCGGCGAAGATTCGCTGC
Organism: Gaiellales bacterium; assembly: GCA_038237145.1. Taxonomy (GTDB): domain Bacteria; phylum Actinomycetota; class Thermoleophilia; order Gaiellales; family Gaiellaceae; genus 3-1-20CM-4-69-9. The sequence continues at coordinate 19,201 of JBBRZA010000011.1, read as the reverse complement.
GGATCGAAGCCCTTGCCGGGCAAAGGGGACACCTTCGAGGTAGCTGAGGCAGGCAGAGCCGCCGGCTGGGCAGCCTGCGCGCGCACGACAACCGTCTTGGTGCCCTGGTCGAGCCAGCCGGCGCCTTTTCCGATGCCCAACGCAGCACCGCCGCCTAGAGCCGCGGCGACGAGGATCGCGACGACACGAGCCGGGAGCCGCATCCGGCTCACTGTAGCGACGGTTCTTCCAGGCGTTCGTTTTCGCGTGAAAACGGCAGGACGTCCGAGAAAGCCGGCAAGACGAGAGTAAATCTGGTTCGGGCGTCGCTGACGTCAAGCTCCACCGACCCACCCATCAGCTCGGCCAACTCCTTCGCGATCGCAAGCCCCAGGCCGCTGCCGGATGCCACCGCCCCTTCGAGGCGATAGAAGCGGTCGAAGACCTGGCCCGCGTGATCGGCGGGAATCCCCGGGCCCTCGTCCTCGACCGTCAGCAGGACCGACCCGTCGCGATGTGCCGTCCCGAGCCGGACCGGCGTGCCGGATGGGGTGTGGACGAGGGCATTCTCGACGAGGATCCGCCCAATCTGAAGCGCCCGCTCCGCGTCCCCGAGACCCTCCGTAGCGCCGTTGCCTCGAATGGAAAGCTGGTGGCCGGTCGAGCGGGCGACAGCCCGAAACTCGTCCGTGAGAACCGAAGCAAGAGCGTCGAGGTCGAGACGCTCGCGCTCGACGGTCAGCCGCCCGGCATCGAGCCGCGAAAGATCGAGAAGCTCGGTCGCGAGCTTCGTCAGCCGTGCAACCTGCTCGCGCATCGTGGCCGTGAACTCGGCCTGTGTCTTCGAGTCGAGCTCCTCGTCGGCCATCAGCTCGAGAAAACCACCGAGGGAGAACAACGGCGTCCGTAGCTCGTGGGACGCGTTGGCAATGAACTCCCGTCGGGCGTGCTCCAGCTGCGCGAGCCGTTGGCGCATCCGCTCGAACGCAGCGGCAAGCTGCCCAAGCTCGTCCCCGGCTGGGTCGACGACCGGCTGGCTGAAGTCGCCGCTGGCGATCCGATCGGCCGCGCGCTCGAGCCGGCGAATCCGGCGGGCGAAGAGGGACGCCGCGAGGTAGCCGACGAGGAGGGACGCCGCCAGGGCGATCAGGCCCGCAACGACGAGCCGACGCCGGACGAGGTGGATGCTGCGCAGAGAATCGTGCAGGGACGCGCGGAGCAGAACGACCGGCCCGCCGAGCAGGGGATAAGCCGCCTCCGCGTACCGCACCCCGCCTGACGTGACCTCGCCTCTGGCGGCGCGATCTTCGGCGAAGGCGCGCAGGGCAATCGGGTCGTCCGCCACGTCCGTCGAGGTCACCGGGCTGGAATCGTCGAAGACGCTGAGGCTAGGCGGGTCGTAGTCGAGGGCCATGAAGTAGATGACCCTGGCGTCCGCGTCGGCCGCCGCCGTCTGGATTACGTCGTCGAGTGTGGCGGGTGGGGTGTTCAGTAGGCGGGACCCCACGGCCGGCGCCGCCTCCGCGAGCTGCGCCAGCTTGGCGTCGACGAGGTTCCGCTCGAGGGACGGCACGACGATCAGATCGACCAGCACCAGGGCCGCGGCCACGACGACAGCCAACCCGAGGCCAAGGCGGGCCCCGACACTGCGCAGAGGGTTCACCGGTCGCGGAAGCGGTAGCCGACGCCGCGCACGGTCAGGATGTACTCAGGGTCGGCCGGGTCCCGTTCGAGTTTCTCGCGCAGATGCCGGACGTGGACGTCGATCGTCCTCGGCTCCCGGTAGTCGGCGCCGCCCCAGAGCGCTTCCAGCAGCATCCGCCGGCTGTACACGCGGCCCGGATTGGAGGCGAGGATGCGCAGCAGCTCGAACTCCACGTACGTGAGCTGCACCCGGTTGCCCCCGACTTCGACCAGGCGGCGGGTGAGGTCGATCGTCAAGCCTTCGGCCGAGATCAGCTCGCCGTCCTCGTCGACCTGCCGGGAGACGGCCGCGCGGCGCAGGAGTGCGCGGACGCGACTCCGAAACTCCCGGATCGAGAAGGGCTTCGTGATGTAGTCGTCGGCGCCGAGCTCGAGACCGAGCACCTTGTCGAGCTCGTCGTCGCGAGCGGTCAGCATGATGATCGGCACCTCGCTCTCGGCGCGCAGGCGCTTGCAGACCTCGAGCCCGTCGAGCTTCGGCAGCATGATGTCCAGGACGACGAGGTCGACGCGCTCCGACGCGAAACGCTCGAGCGCTTCCACGCCGTCTCGCGCCTGCAGCACTCGATAGCCCTCGCGCTCCAGGGGATAGGCGAGAAGCTTCTGGATGGAATCCTCGTCGTCGACGAGGAGGATGGTCGAGGAGTCTGGCATGTCGTGCTCGGCTAACAGTGCCTGCCGGACGATCCTTGCCGGGTACTACGGCGCCTACTATAGCCCCGGATGGCCTCCGTTCCGCCCCGGACCGAGCGGCGCCGGGCCCGTCCCGGCTCACTGCAGCGACCGGTCAACGGGCGTCTCTACCGAGGAACCTGGCTGCTCGTTGGGCTGCCGCTTCTGGTGGCCGCCTTCAGCGTGGCGCGGCCAACGCCGCTGCCGCGCGCGTTCCTCCCGGCGTTCGACGGCGAAGCAACCAAGACCCTGGCAAAGGACCTCGCCCAGACGAGTCCGTATCGGCAGCCCGGGTCACTCAAAGCGGCGACGTGGTTCCGCGAGCAACTCGCTTCGTCCGGATTGCCAATCCGCACCGAGCGCTTCAGCGCCGTCATCCCCGGGCGGGGCAAGGTCGAGATGCAAAACCTCATCGCGGAAGCGGTCGGCCGCTCGCCGGGCACGATCGTGGTGATTGCGCACCGCGACAACGACGGGCGCGGTCCGGGCGCAAACGACAACGCGTCCGGGACGGCGATGCTGATTCAACTCGCCCGCGCATACGGAGTTCCGCCCGGCCTGCCCTCCGGCCAGCTGCGCCCGAACCACACGATCCTCTTCCTCTCGACGGACGGGGGCGCGTACGGCGGCGTGGGCGCCGCATGGTTCGCGGCCCACTCGCCATTTCGCAACGACGTCGCCGGAGTCATCAACCTCGACTCTGTCGGAGGGAGCGGGCGCATCCGCATGGAGTTCGCCGGCGACATCCCGCGCGAGCCGTCCGGAACATTCCTGCAGACGATCGCGGCGCGCGTCGCGGCGCAAACGGGGCGGCCGCCGGCGCGCCCGGGCGCGGTGCGCCAACTGATCGATCTCGGCTTTCCCTTCTCGCTGTACGAGCAGGCGCCGTTCCTCGCGCAGGGTATCGCTGCCGTAACGCTCACGACCGCGGACGACTATCCCCCCGATCCCGTGAGCGACACCAAGGACCGGCTGCGCGCAGACAAGCTCGGTCAGGTCGGCCGCGCGGCACAGGACGCGCTCGGGACACTGGACGAAGGTCTCGAGTTCACGCAGGGGACCTCCACGTATCTGTATCTCGGGTCGCGCCTCATCCGCGGATGGGCGATCGAGCTCGTGCTGATCGCCTGTCTGTTGCCCTTATTGGCAACAGCGATCGATCTGTTCGCGCGCTGTCGGCGAAGACGAATCCCACTTGCTCCCGCGCTGCGTGCGTACCGCAGCCGGCTTGCGTTCTGGGCCTGGGTCGTGGGCCTCTTCGAGCTCTTCGGGCTGCTCGGTGCGTGGCCGCACGGCGCCGCGCGCCCGATCCCGCCTACGAGCGCGCTCGCGCATCACTGGCCGGCAAAGGGGCTGCTGGCGCTTGCGGTGCTCGCACTGCTCGGCTGGCTCGCCTCACGTGAGCGGTTGATCCCCCGCCGCGCGATCACCTCGGAGGAGGAGCTCGCCGGCCACACCGCCTCGCTCCTCTGTCTCGGCGCCCTCTCGTTGCTCCTAGTCGCGACGAATCCCTTCGCTCTCGTGTTCCTGCTGCCGTCGCTCCACGTCTGGCTCTGGCTCCCGCAGGTGCGTGGCGCGCCGCTCGGCGTCAGGCTTGGTGTCCTCGTCTTGGGTTTCGCCGGCCCGGCGCTTCTGCTCGGCTCCTTCGCGGGGCGGTTCGGGCTCGGCTGGGATGCGCTCTGGTATCTCGCAGAGCTCAGGGCGGTCGGCTACGTGCCGTTCGTCGTCATGCCGCTCCTGGTCGTGTGGCTGGCGGGCACGGGACAGCTCGCCGCTCTCGCGACTCGACGCTACGCCCCGTACCCGGCGGCGGCCGAGCTGCCGCCCACCGGTCCGCTTCGGAAGGTCATGCGCAACACCGCTTTCGCGCTGCGCGATCGGCGACACCGCGGACCCGTCGGCGTGCCAGAAGTGTTGGAGAGTTAGATGCGCCGACGAGTCCATCTCCTGGGAACGCTCCTCGCCGTCGCGGGCGTGCTCACGCTCGTCTGGGCTCTGCTCGTGTGGCAATGGCAGGACCCGTTCACCAGCCTCTACACGACGTGGAAGCAGCACCAACTCGCCACCCAATACGACGAGCGGGCGCGCTCGTTCACGACGACTATCGCGGGTCACACGGTGACCGCGGAACGCGAGAGCATCGCACGCGAGGCGAAGCGGTACCGCCTGAGCTCGAAGCGCGGTCAGGTGATCGGCCGCCTGCGCGTCCCACGGATGGGTGTGAACATGCTGCTCGTCAACGGCACCGACCACGACACGCTGAAGAAGGGGCCCGGGCGCGACGGGAGGACGTTCATGCCCGGAGAGAATCGACTGGTCTACATAGCCGGGCACCGCACGACGTATCTCGCGCCGTTCTCGCACATCGACCGGCTGCGTAGTGGCGACCGCGTCACGATCGAGGTTCCTTACGGGACTTTCATCTATGCCGTGACGCGACATCGCATCGTGAAATCGACCGATCTCTCGGTGCTGCGCTCGCCCCGGCACGAGCTCGTCGAGCTACAGGCTTGCCACCCTCGCTTCTTCGCGTCACACCGGTACATCGCCTATGCGCAGTTGCTGCGCGTCGAGCCTCGCGGCGCGAAGCCGTACGTGCTGACCGCTCAGGCGAGCGGCAAGTAGCGCACCCTCTCGCCGGCCACGAGCTCACCCTCGCCTCGGGGCGCAAGCACGAGCGCGTCGGCGGCCGCGGCGCGGGCGATCATGTGTGACTCCTGACCAATGACCGGGTCGAGCAGAACGCCGTCCTCGGACGCAGCAGAACGCGCACGGAGAAACTCATCGCGGTGAGCGTTGCGCCGGACCGCAGCCGCGAGGCGGCCCTCGAAGAACACCGGACCAGGGACGGTCGCGCCCTGCAGAGCGAGCAGCGCGGGCCGCACGAACACCTCGGCACCGACGAGCGAGGAAACTGGATTGCCCGGAAGTCCGAAGACCAGCGTCGACCCGCGCACGCCGAACGCCAGCGGCTTTCCCGGCTTGACGGCGACGCCCCAGAAGATCTCCTCGACGCCGAGCTCGCTCAGGATCCGGCGCACGAGATCGTGCGGACCGACGGAGACGCCGCCCGAGGTGACGAGCACATCGGCCGCAAGGCCTCGCTCGAGCGCAGCGCGATGCGACGACTCGTCGTCGGCGACGACCGGTAACGCAGCGATGTCGGCGCCGGCGGAGGCGAACGCTGTCGCCAGCAGCACACCGTTCGCCTCGTATACCTCCCCGGGACCGAGCGGCTCGCCCGGCCTGCGCAATTCCGTGCCCGTCGCAAGCACCGCAACGCGAGGGCGGCGACGCGCAACGACACGAGCCAGTCCGGCAGCGGCAAGCGCTCCGATCTGCGCAGCCCCCAGTCGAGCGCCCCGCGGAACCACGACGTCGCCCGCGGCAACGTCGCCGCCACGAGGACGGACGTTGTCACCGTGGACGACGCGATCGGAAATCTCGACGCTGTTGTCATACTCGACAACGTACTCGATGGGGATGACGGAGTCGGCTCCTGCCGGGACGACGCCCCCGGTGGCGATCGCCATCGCCTCGCCCGCCTCGAGGGCGCGTGGTGCCGGCACGCCGGCCGCAATGCGGGCCACGATCGGCAGGCGCCCCGGTGTGTCCTCCGAGCGCACCGCGAAACCGTCCATCGCCGAGCTCGGAAAGGGCGGCAGATCGACGGCCGCCCGTGCGTCCTCGGCGAGCACGCGGCCCGCCGCTGCCGACAGCTCTACGTCCTCGGGCCCGAGCGGCGTCACCCGCGCGAGAATGCGTTCCAGCGCCTCCTCGAGCGAGAGCAGCTCAGCCATTCTGCGCCCAGCGTATAACCTCGCGCCCGTGATCTCCGTCGTCGTACCGGTGCATGACGAAGAGCGAAGCGTCGCACTCCTCTACGACGAGCTTCGGGCCGCGCTTGAGCCACTCGATACACCGTGGGAGGCGATCTTCGTCGACGACGGCTCCACCGACGGAACGTTCTCCGCGCTGACGCGGCTGCACAACTCCGAGCAGAACGTCCGCGTTGTTCGGCTGCGGCGCAACTTCGGCAAGGCCGCTGCGCTCGTGGCCGGCTTCGACCAGGCGCACGGGGAGACCGTGGTCACGATCGACGGCGACCTGCAGGACGATCCCGCAGAGATCCCGCGCCTGCTCGCAAAGCTGGATGAGGGCTTCGATCTCGTCTCCGGCTGGAAGACACATCGTCGCGATCCGATCTCGCGGCGTCTCCTCTCCCGCCTCTTCAACCGCGTCACGAGCGCATTCTCCGGCGTGCGCCTGCACGACATGAACTGCGGGCTCAAGGCCTATCGCGCGGAAGTCGTGCACGGCCTGCGTCTCTACGGCGAGCTGCACCGCTTCATCCCGGTGCTCGCGCACTACCGCGGCTTCCGCATCGCCGAGCTGCCCGTCAACCATCGCCCTCGGGAGCACGGACGTTCGCGTTACGGCGTCGAGCGTTACTTGCGCGGGTTCCTCGACCTGCTGACGGTCTCGTTCATCGGCCGTTACCGCCACCGGCCACTGCATTTGTTCGGTGGGTTCGGGCTCGTGCTCGGCGTGATCGGCTCCGCGATTCTCGTCTACCTCACGGTGATCAAGGCGCTTGGACACGCCATCGGACAGCGCCCGCTGCTGATGCTCGGCGTGCTGCTCGTCGTGATCGGAATTCAGTTCTTCTCGCTCGGGCTGATCAGCGAGATGATCACGAGCCACCACGAGGAGCGAGCGCAGGAGCGCGACCGCGCCGAGCTGCTCGTCGACGAAATCCTCTCCTGAGAGTCTGCTACTTCGGAACCTACGAACGCGGCTATCCGCGTAACTCGCAGGTGATCTCGTGCCTGCGCGAGGCAGGCGTGGAGGTAGTGGAACAGCACGTCTCCGTCTGGGATGACGACCGGCACGGCTGGGGAGCGGGGCCGACTCGCGCACTCCGGCTCGCCGCCGCGGAGGGGCGACTGCTCGCACGCCGGGCACCCGAAGGCGACGCGCTTCTCGTTGGCTATCCCGGCCACTTCGACCTGCCCGCGGCTCGACGTGCGGCCCGCGGCCGCCCGGTCATCTTCAACCCGCTCGTCTCACTCGCGGACACGCTCGTCGCCGATCGCGGCCGGTTCCGGCCGGGCTCGCTCGCAGCACGCGCTCTCGAGACAGTCGACCGCCGAGCGTTTCGCGCCGCCGACATCGTCGTCGCAGACACCGCGGCGGATGCGCGCTTTTTCGCCGGGCTCGCAGGGCTTGGCGAGGTGCCCGTGTGTTTCGTCGGAGCCGAAGACCGGCTCTTCAAACCGGGCTGGACGCAGCCGGACCGCTTCGTCGCGCTCTTCGTCGGCAAGCTGATTCCGCTGCACGGCGTCGAGACGATCCTGGCCGCCGCAAGGGCGGCGCCGGAGATCGACTTTTGCGTCGTCGGCAGCGGCCAGCTCGAAGGCCTACTCGCCGCACGGCCACCGAACGTCGAGCACGTGCCGTGGGTCGAGTACGAGCGCCTGCCGGGAGAAATCCGGCGGGCCGGCTGCTCGCTCGGAATCTTCGGCGCTTCCGACAAGGCGCAGCGCGTCATCCCGAACAAGGCGTTCCAGGCCATCGCGTGCGCGGCACCGCTCGTCACAGCTGACACGCCCGGCGCGCGCGAGCTGCTCGTCGACGAAGAGAGCGCGCTTCTTGTGCCACCGGGCGACGCCAAGGCACTTGCGCAGGCCGTGCGACGGCTGGCGGCTGACTCGGAGCTGAGCCAGCGCATTGCCACGGGTGGCCGCGCCGCCTACGAGCGAGAAGCGAGCGAAGCCGTCCTCGGCGCGCGCTGGCGCGCGATCATCGAGCGGCTGCTGTGAGACGAGCACTGGCTTTCCGCCCGACGACGCGCGCCCTGCTCGCCGCCGGGATCACCGCATATGCGGCCGGATTCGCCGCGCTTTCGGCCCTTCGTCACGAGGCGTTCATCACCGGTCGCTTCGACCTCGGGAACATGGTGCAAGCTGTCTGGTCGACCGCGCACGGCGACCCCCTGCGGATGACGTCTCTCCACGGCGACCAGATCTCGCGGTTGGCCGCCCACGTCGATCCGATCCTGGTGCTGTTCGCACCCCTGTGGTGGATCTGGCCGAGCCCGCACATGCTCCTCGTCGTGCAGGCGGTCGTCATCGCGCTCGGCGCGGTACCCGTCTTCCTGCTCGCCCGCAAGCACCTCGCCTCGCCGTGGGCTGCGCTCGGCTTTTCGCTCGCGTATTTGTTGTATCCCGCGACAGGCTGGCTGACGTTGAACGAGTTTCATCCGGTCGCGCTCGCCACGCCCCTTCTTCTCTTCGCCTTCTGGTACCTCGACGAGGAACGCCTGCTGCCGTTCGCCCTGTTCGCACTCGCTGCGTCGGCCTGCAAGGAAGAGATCGCGCTCGTCGTCGCGGGTTTTGGCATCTGGTACACAGTGGCGCACAGGAGTTGGGTGGCAGGCGCGGCGATCGCACTCGCCGGCGGTGCGTGGGCCGCGATCGCGATCGGCGTCGTGATCCCGCACTACAACGCCGGCGCCGAGTCCGACTTTTACGGCCGCTACAGCGAGGTGGGCGGATCGGCAGGCGGGATCCTCGAAACGGCCTTCACGCATCCGCTGCGGATCGTCGAGGCAGCGCTGAGCGGACGAGATCTCCACTACCTGCTCGATCTCGTCGCGCCGCTGGCCGCGCTCAGCCTGCTGGCGCCGCTCGTGCTCGTGGCGGCACTGCCGGAGCTCGCGATCAACCTCCTCTCGTCGACGACCACTCAGACGTCGATCCACTTCCACTACACGGCAGGATTGATCCCGCCACTCATGATCGGCGCGATCCTGGGCGCGAAGCGACTGTCGCGCTGGACGTTTCCGGTCGCGGCGGTGATCGTTCTCGCAGCGATCGTCGGAAACTATCGGCTCGGGCCGATTCCCGGCTGGCGCCACGTCCCGGGCGGGCAAACGTTCCAGGCGACCGCGGGGCGCGTGACCGATCACGACCGCATCGCGCAGCGCGCGCTCCGGCTCATTCCAGGCGCCGATGTCGTCAGCGCGACCAACACACTCGGCGCGCATCTGTCCGCGCGCCGCCGCGTGCTCAGCTTCCCGTACCTCGAGGATTCGAAGTGGATCGCGGCAGACGAGACGCAGCCGGGCTATGCGGATCGCTACGCGCCGATCCCCACCGCCACTCAGCTGGCCGCGCTACGACGAAGCCCGGAGTGGCAGTTGGTTTTCGAGGAGGACGGCATCCTCGTCTTCCGGCGCCGGCCTGCGTAGCCTGACCAGCGCCAGCACGAACAGCGCCAGGACGAGCAGATCGCGGATCAGCACGAGCCACACGTAGCCGCCGAGCGCAAACACATCGCTGTAGTGGAAGAACCACACCTGCGCGAGTACAAGCGCTGCCACCGCCAGTACCCAGGCGATCGGATCGAGCAGGAGCACGAACGGAACGAGCCAGACGAGGTACTGCGGCGAGAAGAAGCGCGTGCAGGCGAGAAACCCCGCGACCGCGGCGGCAAAGGCAAGCGCCAGCCGTCGCGGATTGTCACCGCCGCGCAGGTAGAGCCAGGCAACTGCAAGCACCGCGAGGACCTGCGCGATCGAGCTCAGCACAGCCAGCGTCTCCGGCAGCGAGCCGACGAAGTCGTACGAGATCGCGTGCCCGGTGCGATGCACCACGGTTGCGCTGTACAAGCCCAGCCGGTCGGCCGCTGCGAGCAGCGAGCCGCCCAGGCTCTCGACCTGCAACGACCTTGCCGCCTGCGCGCGAAAGCTTTCCGCGAGACCGTGCGGCGCAAGCGCCAGGAACGGCACGACGAACAGAGCTGCCACGACGGCGAAAGCACCCAGCCCTCGCAACGCGAGGCCGCGTCCACCTGTGCGCCAGACAAAGATCACGGCCGGCGGGACGAGCACGACCGGATACACCTTCGCCGCGAACGCGGCGCCGAGCAATGCGAGTGCGGCCGTCTCCCGCCCGGCCAACAGCAGCGCGAGCGCGGCGAGCGTGAGCAGCGCCGGCCACGCGTCGTAGGTGTTGAGCGAGATCGGCCCGAGTGCGAGCGGCGACAGCGCGAAGAGCAGGACGGCGACCCAGAGGCGGGTCGTCGAAACACCCAGCCTCACGAGCATGGACGCGACGAGGAGGAGTGTCACCACGCCACACAGCGCCATCAGGCACTTGAACGATGCGTTGTAGTGCGAGGAGCCGAAGGCCGCGGGCGGCAGGAACACGGAGAGCGCTCCGGGCGGGTACTCCATGAAGAAGTCGCGGTAGGGCACGCGGCCGTCGAAGACCGCGTCCGCGAACCCCTGATAGAGGTGGACGTCGCGGAATCGCTCCGCGCGGAAAAGCCCTCCGTCCGGAACGGCGCAGGCCGCGAGATAGATCGGAGTCGCAGCGGCCGCAGGTCGCAGCCAGAGCCTACGGGGGGCCAGGGACCTGGGAGAAGCCGTCGGCGGCGCCGTTCCCCGAGCTCGTGGTCGTCTGTGCCGGAGAGGAGTAGCCACTCGAGGAGCTCGACGTGTAGTACCCGCCCGTCATCGCGTACTGAAGCTTGTGCGTGATCCAGACCGGCGAGGTCTTCGGCGAGGGGAACTCCTTCGGGAAGGGCGCGTAGCTTGCGGCCCGCTTCATGAACAGCTTCCAGATCGTCGCGGGGAAGGTCGGGCCCGACACCGAGATGCCGTGCACGGACGTCATCGGGATCTCCCCCCGCGGATAGCCGATCCAGATCGTCGCCTCGAGCCCGGGGGTGAAGCCGCAGAACCAGGCGTCCGCGTAGTTGTCGGTGGTTCCGGTCTTGCCGGCCGAAGTCCTGCCGAAGTTGGCCCCTACGCCGGTGCCGCTTGTCATGTTCTCCTCGAGGATCCGCACGACTTCCGCAGCGACCCAGTCGGGAACCGCGCGCTTGCGCTGGGGGACACCCCAGCCGGCGTCGGTATCGATCTTGCCACCGGGCAAGATCACCTTGCGGATCGCCATCGGCTTCGAGTAGACCCCGCCTGCCGCCAGAGTCGAGTAAACAGACGCCATGTCCATCGGGGTCACGACGCGCGAGCCGAGGCCCATCGACGGCACGTACGCCCCATCGCCGGTGCGCAGGTCGGTGCGAACCCCGAGCCGGTAGGCGATGTCCGCAATGTTCTCGGGACCGACATCGAGGGACAGGCGCGCGTAGACGCTGTTGTCGGAGCGCAGAGTCCCGTTCTCGATCGACGTCGGACCGACGTAGGAGTGGTCGTACGTCTCCGGGCACCACGCCGTCGGGGGATCGGTGTCGCACGAGCCGGTCTCGGTCGGGTCATATTTGAAAGGCGCAGAGAGGTAGGTCGTAGTCGGGTTGATCCCCTGCGAGATCGCGGTCGTCAGAACGATCGTCTTGAACGTCGACCCCGGCTGGCGACGCGCCGACGACGCGAAGTTCACCTGATTCTTGGGATTCCCGGGACTCAACTCGGTCATCGCGCGAATCGCGCCGTTGTGCGGGTTGATCGAGACGATCGCTGCGGCAGGATCGCTCGAGTACGGCAGCGTGCGCTTGATCGCATCGAGCGCGAACCGCTGGAGACGCGGGTCGATTGTCGTGTAGACCTTCAGGCCCCCCGACCGGACCGTGTTCGCACCGTACTGACGCTGAAGCTCCTCGCGCACATAGCCGAAGAAGTACGGCTCGCGGATACGCGAGTACAGCCGGCCGGCCTTGAGGCGGAGGTTCCGCTTGGCCACGGCGTTGGCGTACCGGCTCGACGTGATGTTCCCGTTCGCGAGCATCGCCCTCAAGACCTCGTCCCGCCGGGCAATCGCCTGCGCGGGTCGCTGGAACGGATCGAAGACGGACGGCGCTTGCGGCAATCCGGCCAGCAGCGCCGCCTGGTTCAGCGTGAGCTTACGGGCTGGTCTCGAGAAGTACGTCTGGGCGGCCGCCTCGATCCCGTAGGCGTGGTTGCCGTAGTAGACCTGGTTCATATACGCGTTGAGAATCCACGTCTTCGACTTCTCGCGCGCGAGCTTGATCGCGAGACACGCCTCGGTCGCCTTGCGCCCCAGGGTCTGCGACTTCTCCTTGATGTACAGATTGCGGACGAGCTGCTGGGTGATCGTCGACCCTCCCTGCACGACTCTTCCCGCCTGGATGTCCGCGTAGAGAGCGCGCACGATCCCAAACCAGTCGAGTGCGCCGTGTCTGTAGAAACGGCGGTCCTCGATCGCGATGGTCGCCTTGGGTGCCCAGGGGCTGATCTGATCGAGGCCGACCGGCTGCCGGTTCCGTTCCGCTGGAATCGACCCCAGCAAAGATCCATCGGCCGCAAAGACGAACGAGTTTTGCCCGACCTCAACTGGATTGAGCGTGTCGAGGTCACAGCTGTTCATCCAGACCGCGGCACCCGTGAAGCTCGACACGACGAGGAAAAGCACCGTGCCGATGAGCACGCCGGACACGAGCTTGCCCATTCTCTTCCGCCGGCTCTTCACCCGCTTCCGGCGTCGCTTCCTGAGGCGATCGAGCAAGAACGCGTCTGACTGCGAACGCCCTCCGCGGGGTGGCGCCGTCATGCGTAGACACCTTCGGCGCGCAGCACTTCGTAAGCGCGGAGGCGGAGCTCGCGCTCGAGCCGCTCGGCCGAGGAGCGATCGCTCGCCGGCACCTGCACCATGACGGTCGCATTGCCGGACAGGTCGCTCACGAAGACCTCGCCGTCGCCGGCGATCGTTCGCAGTCGGTCCACGACGGCGCCGAGGTCTTGACCTAGTGGAACCTGGAGGCTGATCTCGGCCACTTTCTCTCGACTACGGATCGTGGAGTTGCGGATGGTATCCGAGGCCAGCTTCTCGTTCGGGATCACGAGCCGGTCGCCGTTCTCGGTCCGGACGAACGTGTAGATGAGCCCGATTTCCTCCACCCTTCCCTCGGTGTTCTCGATCACCACGTCGTCTCCGAGTCGCAGCGGCTGGGTGAAAGCGATCAGCAGACCGGCGACGAAGTTCCCGAGCGTGCGCTGGGATGCGAAACCGACGACGATGCCGATCACTGCCGAGGACGCAAGCAGCCCGCCTGCCACTACTCGCACCTGCGGGATCACGAGCAACGCGGAAAGAAGTCCCACGAACATGATCGTCGTGGTGACGCTGCGCCGCGCGACGCGATAGCGAGTCATCGCTTCGGGCGGGAGATCGCGGCGGGCGATGCGGCGATCGATCAGGCGCGCCACCACAGTGGTGACGAGCAGGACGACGCCGACGACGATCAGTCGCTGCCAGAACGGCATGGCTCTCTATTCGACGGCAGCCTCCCCCTCCTCTGCGAGGCTCGTCCAGCTGAAACCTTCGCCGTTCCGACTGAACCGCCCCGGTCCGTGGAAGTGACCGACGATCACATCGGTATCCCTGTCGGCGAGCCGCCCGAGAACTTGCTTCCGAGTCGCCGCCGACAACTCGGGATCGTGGTCGCTGACGTAGACGAGATCCGGATCGGCGAGCTGCAGGTCGTGCACCACGACGTCGCCGAGCACAACCAGCTCTTCACCTTCGGACTCGATGAAGACGCTCGCGTGGCCCGGCGTGTGCCCGGGCGTCGGCACAAGCCGCACCCGGGACGCGACCTCGAGCTCGCCGTCGACGAGGACTACCGAGCCAGCGTCACGCAACGGCTCGACGCGGTCGCGTAGGTGCGGTCGTTTTGCGAGCGAGTCCTCGGACATGAAGTAGGACCATTCGTCGGTGGCCACGACGTAGCGGGCGTTGGGAAAGGAGCCGTCCCAGCCGACGTGGTCGACGTGCAGGTGCGTGTGCACGACTAGATCCACTTCATCGGGGCTCGCGCCTGCACCCGCGAGCTCGGCGAGAAGCCGCGCTCCCGCACGCGGCATGAATGCGCGTGGCTCCGGTCCGAGCCCGGTGTCGACGAGCAACGTCGTGCCGGCCCCGCGAATGAGAACGGCGTTGACCGGTAACCACCACTCTTCGCGGCTGGTGAGCGCGGGAAACGCCTCCGCGATGGTCGCAAAGCTTCCCTCGCCGTCGACCAGGATCGAAACGTCGAGCGCGCCGACTCTCACAGCGGCAGCGGCTTCCGTCCGCCGAATCCCTCATCGACTCGGTGCCAGTAGTGAATCTCGTCCTCGCCGAGCTTCCAGCAGAGGAGGACGACCTCGTCGCCGCGCCTCGCGGGAAAGTCCAGCAGCCCTTCCTCGAGCGACTTCACCTCCGCGCCGACGGCGTTGATCCGCTCCGCGCACTCGGAGATCGCCGCCGCCTCGCGCTGAATCGTGTCGGCTGCCTCGTGCAGGTCGCTCGGGACCATGTCGCCCCCGTTTCCCGCAATACGTGTGACGAGCTCCGCCTGCTGAACCTGCGCCGCGGTCAGATTGCGCCGATGCTGGACCATTCGCTCGACGATCGGCCGCAGCTCGACAAGGGCCTCGTTGGCCTCTTCAGGTGTGAAGGTGCGGGGCATTCGACAATATGATCATGCGGCCGTGCGCGCGGGTCAAAGGCAAGCGCTGGACATCTACCTCTGGAGCCGCGCGGCGATCTGGGTCGCGGCGATCTTCGCCTTCTTCTACTTCGAGCCCAATCGGCATCCGAACGCGGGCCGGTGGGACACGGCGCGCCTGCACGACCTGGGCTACTTCACCGACATCTGGGCCCGTTGGGACAGCGACTTCTTCCTTCGCATCGCGCAGAACGGCTACGACGACGCCTCCGCTGCATTCCACCCGCTCTACCCCGCTCTGATCGCCGCTCTGGGACGCGTCTTCTTCGGCCACTACGTCCTGGCCGGGCTCGTGATCTCTCTGCTCTGCTGTCTCGGCTCGTTCGTCCTCCTGCATCGCCTGGCCGAGGAGCACCTGGGCTCTGCAGGCGCAGGGCGCAGCGTTTTGTACCTCGCCGTCTTTCCGATGGCCCTCTTCCTCCAGGCTGTCTACAGCGAATCGCTGTTCCTCTTGCTCGTCCTCGGCGCATTCGCGCTCGCCGAGCGCAACCGCTTCGCGGGAGCGGGGCTCGTCGCCGGGCTGGCGATCCTGACCCGCGGCGCCGGGGTGGCGCTCCTCCCGGCACTCGCCGTGCTGGCCTGGCGCTACCGCGACCGCCTGCGCGCCCTCGCCGGCATCGCGCTGGCGGTGCCCGTTGCGGCTGTCTATCCCCTCGTGCTCTGGCAGCAGGTCGGCGACCCGTGGGCGTTCGCGAACGCCCAGGACCGCTGGCACCGGCATCTGTCACGGGCCGGGCCCCTCGGCGGAATCTGGGACGGTCTCGTCGCAGGATGGCGGGGCCTGGAGCAGTTCGTCGTCGGGCACGGCACAGACGTTCCGGCTGCGAATCCAATGCACGCAGCCGCCGAGAACGTGCAAGCGCTCGCGTTTCTCGCCCTTTTCCTCACACTCACCGTCGTGGCGTGGCAGCGGTTCGGCACGCCCTATGGGCTGTTCGCCGCGTTGAGCCTCGCCATTCCCCTCAGCTATCCCAGCTCGCGCTGGCCCCTGCTGTCCCTACCGCGCTTCGGGCTGGTCATCTTCCCGCTCTTCCTCGCCCTCGCGGCCATAACCGCGACCAGGCCACGACTGCACACCGCGGTCGTTGCGGGCAGTGCGCTGTTCCTGGGAAGCGCAGTCGTGCAATGGGCCCTCTGGCAGTGGGTCGCATGAAGACCGGTCATCTCGACGCCGTCACCCTGGACGCGCACGGCACGCTCGTCACGCTCGCCGATCCTGTTCCGGCACTAATGAACGTGCTCGCCGAGCGCGGACTCGAACGCACCGAGCAGGCCGTCCTCGCCGGCTTCCGAACCGAAGTCGCGCACTATGCTCCGCGCGCGAGCGAGGGCCACGACGAAGCAAGCCTGGCACGGCTGCAACGGGAGTGCGCAGGCGTCTTCCTCGAGGCGGTCGGCGCGGACCTCGACCCGAACGAGTTCGCGCCCGCATATGTGGGCGCACTCCATTTCGAGGTTCTTCCTGGAGTGTTCGAGTCGCTCGAGCGCCTGCGAGCGCTCGGCCTCGAGCTCGCGGTCGTGGCGAACTGGGACCTCAGCTTGCAGCGGCTGCTCGGCGAGGCCGGGCTCGCCGGTTACTTCGGGGTCGTAGTGCACGCCGCGCGTAAGCCGGCGCCCGACGGACTGCATCGCGCATTGGGTGAGCTGCACGTCGATCCGGCGCGCGCACTGCACATCGGTGACGACGACGCCGATCGGGATGCGGCCGCCGCGGCCGGCATGCTGTTCGCACCCGCACCGATCCCCGCTGCAGTTGCTGCAATCCGGTGAGAGCCCCACTCGCACTCTGGAGTACCTTCGTGCTCGCGTTCGCGACGTTGAGCTACACCCTTCGCTTCACCAGCGGCAAGCCGCCGAAGGACCTTCTCTACAAGTGGTCGACCGTCGCTGGGACCCTGATCCAGTTCGCGATCATCGCGGCGATCGTCTACGGGATCGCCGGTCTCTCCCGCAATCGCCGGGGAGTGCTCGCCCTACGCCGCCCTACCTCGTGGCGTACGGCGATCCGGATCGGGATCGGTGTCGGGATCGGAATCTTCGTGCTCACGCTCCTCCTCACCCCGCTCCTCGAGCCCGGGCGTGAGCAGGGCGTCACGCCCGACACCTGGCAGCCGGAGCACCTGGCGGCGTATATCGCGAACGGGATCGTGGTCGCCGTAGTCGCGCCCATCGTCGAGGAGCTGACTTTTCGGGGCCTCGGTTACTCCCTGCTTGCCCGGTACGGACGCTGGACGGCGATCATCGGCACAGGCCTCGCTTTTGCGCTGGCGCACGGCCTGGTCGACGCGTTTCCGCTCCTCGCGGCATTCGGAATCGGCCTTGCATATCTGCGCAGCAGGGTCGACAGCGTTTACCCAGGGATGATCGCCCACGGGCTCTTCAATGCAATCGCGCTCACCGTTGCCGTTTCAGGCAAACCGAAGGCGGATATTCTCGGCGCGTGCGCTGCGGTCTGGCCTGTGCTGTCGCCCTTCTGATCCTCGTCCCGGCCGCGACGGGCGCGACGCCCCTGGTTTCCATTCAGGCAACGCCTGCGGCCGGGCCGGCTCCGTTGCACGTCTCCCTCGCGGCGGCCGGTGACGCGGCGGCGTACCGTTGGGACCTCGGGGACGGCAGCTCGGCCGACGGGCGTACCGCCGAGCACACGTACGCAGCGGGCCGCTGGACCGCGACCCTCACGGCGCAGTCCGCCACTGGCGAGACCGCGACACAGACGGCGTCGGTCACGGCGTACGGGCTCACACTCGCGGGACCGAATCCCGCGAGGTACGACCGCCGCGTTGCTTTTCGCGGTGCGGTCGTACCGGCGGAGAAAGGTGTCTCCGTCGCCCTCGTCGGACCACACGGAAAGGTCGGGGCGACGAAGACCGACGCCGGCGGGCGCTACACCGTCAGGGCACGCGTCAAGCTCCCGGGCGAATACGTCGCGACGAGCGAGCGCGCAAGGTCTGCGCCACTCGCGCTACGCGTCGTCCCCAAGCTAGTCACCGGGCTCGCCGGCAGCGGCGTGCGCGACGGCAGATACTTCTTTACCGCACGACTCGTGCCCGCGAACGGCGGCTCGCTGGCCGTGAACATCACCCGCGGCCAGAACGTGCTCGTCGACCACACCTTCACGGGCCGCGTTCGCATCAAGCTCGACACGCAGAGGGTGACCTCGTACCGAATCCGCACGGAGGTGATGCCGAACGAGGGCTACGCCGGCACCGCGCGGGTGCTGCGCGCGAACGTCGTCCTGCCGCGGCTGGCTCTCGGCGCACGCGGCATCGCCGTCTCACAACTCGGCAGCCAACTTCGGCGACTGCACTACGCGGCACCCTCCGGGCCGGCCTTCGACGGTCGCATGCTCGACGCCGTCTATGCCTTCCAGAAGGTTCATGGGCTGCCGCGCGCCGGGGTCATCGATGCCCGCTTCTGGCGCGCGCTTTCGAATCCCCGCGCGCCGGTGCCACGGTTCGCACAGCCCGCCGGGCACATCGAGGTGAACAAGGGTTTGCAGGTCCTCTACGTCGTCCAGGGCTCCCGGATCGCCCTGATCGTGCCGATCTCGACCGCGGGCATGGCAGGCGCGTTCACCCCGGTCGGGCGGTTCGCCGTCTACCGCAAGGTGGGCGGGTTCGACCCCAGCCCGCTCGGAACTCTCTATGACCCGCTGTACTTCACGGGTGGCTATGCAATCCACGGCAACCCGTCCGTCCCGCCCTATCCGGCCAGCCACGGCTGCGTGCGCATCCCGATGTGGGTGGCGCCGCACCTGTACCGAACCGTTCCGTACGGCGAGACGGTCTACGTGTACTAGCGCCGCCGCGCTCGCGCTGCTGCTCGTCTCTGGTTGCGGGAGCACATCGCGCGACGTTTCGTACACCGACCTCACACCGCAGGCCGGGCCGCTTGAGTTCACGCGCATCACGCGGGACGTCTTCCGCAACCGCGCAAGCTTGCTGGACGTGCTCGAGCGGAACAACCCGGGCCGCACGATTCGCCTGCCGAGCATCGACTTCTCCCGCCGGGAGATCTACCTGGTCGCCGCGGGGCCGCGTTCGAGCACCGGCTACGAACTGGAGGTTGTGCGCGTCCGAGACGAGGGCGACCGCGTCGTCGTCGTGGTTCACGAGCGAACTCCCTCTCTCGGCGATCCCGTGCAGGCCCGGGTGACGTACCCCTTCGTGCTGATCTCGCTTCCGCGCACCAACGAGCCGGTAAAGCTCAAGTGGCCGGGCCGGCCGTGACCGGCTAGTCACCTGAGTCGTTAGTTCGGAGGGACCGGCTGGTCGGCTCCGAACGTCGTCCTCATCGACGACGATTGGAGGCTGTTATGGCGCAGCGTGCAGAAGTCGTGCTCAGCGGTGAGGAGCGGGAGACACTGGAGCGG
>JBBRZA010000010.1:0-62864 GCA_038237145.1 Gaiellales bacterium | reverse complement strand
GGAGGGCAAGACCCGACGCGAGGCAAACCGTTGCCTCAAACGCTACCTCGCCCGCAGCCTCCACCGGCTACTCGAACACGGACCGCCACTGGCGACTTGACAGACATAGAAGCATCACTCGGGCAGGCGAGGATTCCCGCACTGGCTAATGCGACAGGGAGCCTGCCGATAAGGCTGTAGCTGTCCCGGTCGGTGATTTCCGCCGGCTAAAGGTATCCCTCAGTCACCTCGCCCTTGTGTGCGGCAAATGCAGCCAGAACCTCTTCCTTCTCCCGCTCGGGCACCTTGAAGAAGTCAAGCGTTCGCCCGAGTTCAGCCGCGACTTCGTCGAACTCGGCGGGGGAGATCTTCAGTTCGCGGTGGGCTTCTTCCAAGCCGAGGGGAGTGCTGCCGGGAGCCGTAGCTGCGTATTGCTGGGGTCCGCCGGCAACGTTGCAGACCCACAGGGTGCGCATGAATTTGAGGCCCGGAAGTCTGCCCAGATTGTTGGTGTGCCATTCCCGGAGGGCGGGGTTCTCCGATGTCTCGCCGACGATCGGGTTATGCACGACCGCTTCGCTGAAATGGTCAACCACTGCTGCGATGGCGAATGCGCCACCGAGCCTTTCGTACAAACTCGATTCCGTCATTGTTGGCTCCTAGGTAGTTTTCTGGAAGCGTCCCACCAGGTTCATCGGTGGTTCATTCCATCGGTGGGAGGACATCACGCGCTGCCCGCTACTACGCCGAACCGCCCGGCTCGGATTCCACCTCGCCGCTTGGATCGGCGCCTTCTCCTGTGGGGCGTTTCGCACGACGGCCCAGCCCGTGAAACGGCTGCAAATCATGATTGAGGAAGACCTCGACGCGGCTCTCGCCCGCCAGGCGGCGGGCGAGGGCGTGTCGAAGGCCGCCCTGATCCGCCGATTTGTCCGAGAGCGTCTTCGTCCCCTCCCACCGCTCGAAGAGGATCCGCTCTGGGAGCTCGTCGGCATGGACAAGGGGAGCCCTGACGACTCGATGAGTGTCAACGACGTCGTCTACGGGCCGAAGGGCACTCAGTGATCTTCGTCGATACATCGTTCTGGGCCGCCCTGACGGCCCGAAACGACGCGCTACACGACATCGCCGTGGACCTTTTCACGCGGCACGGGACGGAGCGGCTCGTGACGTCGAATCACGTCCGCGGCGAGAACCTGGACGCTTCTGCGCCGACGCCGCGGCCTCCGAAGCGCGATCTCGTTCCTCGATGGTTTCGAGCGGACGGCACGGCTCCGGTTCGAGCTCGTCAGCCGCGACTTGGAGGAAGAAGCGTTGCGCTTGGCTCCGCGAGCGCGACGAACGCGAGTACTCGTTCGTCGACGCGACGAGCTTTGCCGTCATGCGTTCTCTCCGGATCAACGAGGCACTCGCATTCGACGGCGACTTCGCCGCGGCCGGCTTCAGCGAGCTTCGCGCTTAGACCGCGTGATGCCCAATGCGCCTGCGCCGGAGCAATGCTCCCTGCGCAGGCGCACGAGTCCGGGCTGCTTACTTCTTCGTCCCCGCGGAGACTTCGCCGCGCCAGGCGCCGCTCTCGGCGCCGCGGCTCTCGATCAGTTCCTTGAACCGCTGCAGATCGCCGCGCACGCGCCGCTCGTCGAGACCGACGGCTGAGCCCAACGCTTCCGTCAGGCCTTCGGCCTGATAGCTCATCGAAAGACTGATCCTCGTTCGCGACTCGCTGACCGGCTCGAACGTGACCGTGCCTCGTGTCTTCTTACCGTCTTCGCTGATCCAGCTGACCTGCTTGTCGGGGTGCTGCTCGAGGATCTTCGCGTCCCACTCGTTCGTCTTGCCGCCGACCTTGGCGATCCAGTGCAGGCGCGTGTCGTCGAGTTGCTCCACGTGCTCGACGCCTTCCATGAAGAGCGGGAAGTCCTCGAACTGCGTCCACTGGTTGTACGCGGTCGAGACCGGGACGTCGACCTCGATCGACTCGGTGATCGTCCGCGGCGACGTTCCACCGGTGAACGGCACGCTCGGCAGGGTGCCGTTACTGCGGGTCTTCAGTGCCGCCGCCACAGCGCCACCGATACCCACGGTGACGAAGATCGTGTTGCGCAGCTTGTGACTGCGCTTTCTCTCGACGCGTGACCATGCGCCCTCGAGGTGCTTCGTCATCTTGCGGAGCTCGTTCTTGAGCTTTGGATCGGTGCTGAGCCTGGCCACGGCTGCGACGAAGCCGATGCGGCTCGCCGCCCGGCGGCGTGCGAGCGTCCCGTGGCTGACGGCCGACAGGACTTGCTGGCGGAACTTCTTGTCCTTGGCGAGCGCCGAGGCGAAATCGGTCGCGCTCGCGGCATTGTCCTTCAGTGTTTGTGACTTTGTGCGTTTGAACACGCGGAATCCTTTCATCGGGTTCTTTTCAGGTACCTCGTATCGGTCAGGCCAAACGTCCACGGCTAAACAGGCCCCTTTTGGAGGCTCGGTGCGGTATTGCAGGTCTTTCTCTGCAGCAGAGCGAGTGCACGGTCTCGCTCATCGCCCTTGTGGAGCACGCGGGCGCGGCCGCGGAATTGGGTCCACCATAGCCGACCTCAGGCGTGTTCGTAGATGCCCTGATTAGCGTCGTCTTCTCGAGGAAGTAGCGTGGTCGAGGAAATGAGATTCTCCGCAAATTCGGGCTTTCTCGTGCTGGTCGCGCTGCTTGTGGTTCTGTCATGGGCAATGACCGCAGGGGCGGCGCCCACGGCCTCTCGCTCGAAGGCGATCGCGAGCTACTGCAGCCCAAGCGGCGATGTGTGCTTCGGCATCTTCAACCGAGGCGGGAAGGTCTCGCTCGAGATCACCACCGCAGCCAAGTACTTCAGCCGCTACACGCTCTGTGTGCGTCGCGTACGACCGGCAGGAACCGGCGCCGCAGCAGCCCAGCGTTGCGGCTCATTCCCGGTCTTCAGGCAAGGCGGCTCGACGTGGGGATCGCGCGTGAACTACGCGCGCCAGTATCCGGTGCATTCTCCCGGCAGGTACCGCGTGACGTGGAAGCTGGCGTCGGGGCCGCTCGGGCCGTCGCTCTACTTCCGGCTGCCGCTGTCCTGAGGTCAGCGCACGCCGAGCTGGGCCAGGCGGCCCGATCGAGCTCGTTTCTCTCTGAACTAGAACCGGCCGCGGAACAGGAGCAACAGCAGCAGCAGGAGCAGTATCAGGAAGAGAAACTTGCTGATGAAGATTCCGCCACCGAGGGCGAGAATCAGAATGATGATGAGTAGGACGACGAGCATTGACTCCCCTCCTGCTCGATGGGGCAGAAGCTAAACGGTCTGCGGCGTCACGAGTCAGGCTGCGATGCGTGACCGGTCGGGCTGCGGCGCCGCTTCTGGGTGTGGCGCGAGCCTCGTCGAAGTTCTTCGACTTGTGCGATTCGCAGCTCGCAGCAATCTGACTGTGTCGGCGATGGTGTGGACCAGGGCGCCTGCAGCAGACAGCATTCCGATCGCGATGACGGTGTAGCCGGTGCCGAGGAGGGCCTGGAGGACGAGACCGAGCGGAAGCGCGAGGAGCACGAACAGTGCCGTTACCGTGTGCCGGAAGAACGAGGCGCAGGCGAGCGCGACGAGCACGAAGAGCACGAGCAGAAAGATGGCGAGTCCAATGCTCACGGCAGCTCCGGGCCGAGGGCTCTGTCGAAAGCGGCTTCGAGCCGCGTGGGATCGCTCCAGCCCCGATCCTCGAGTGCCGGCGGACTGATTTCGACGCGGCGCTGCTCCTGGTGGAGGCTTTCGTAGCAGACGGGACAGAGCGGCGACCAGCGCGAATCGAGCGATTCGTCGGCGCACTCCCGGCAACGCATGGTTCGGGGCCAGGACATCGTCCTTAATGGTCCCGCGTGGACCGGACGACATAGGACGTTCGCCGCCGATTTAGACTGAAACATCGACCGCGGCGGCGATGAGAGAGTAGATCCCGGGCCAGGCGGAAGCGCCGCTGCTGCCCCGGTCGTCGCTTCGGCTTGCGGTCGACCGCGGAGTAGAGCGTGTCGCCGTCGAGGGCGAAGACGATCGGCATGTTCGCGGCCCGGCTGCCAACGCGGTGATCCGGCTATTGCTTGCCCTCTGGAACGGGAGATCTGGGTGGCCGGCATCTCGGACCCCGCGATCCGCCGGGCGCTCGAACCGGGAGCGGGATCGCTAGAGCGATCCGAGCGGGGCGATCAATCGGACGGATTGGCCCGTCACTTCGGCGATCAGACCGAAGTCGGCGTCGTAGTGACAGACGGGGACGCCGGCTGACTCCGCAGCCGCGGCAACCAGTAGGTCGGGAAGCTTTACCTGTCGGTGGTGCAGCGGGCCTTGGGCAGCGAGCTCGCCGAACACCTCCCGTGCGCGCAGCCACTCCGGGTCGTTGATCGGCAGACGCTCGAGCGCGCCGATCTGCGCGCGCAACGCGTGGAACGACTGCTCGTCATGGGCCGACCAGAGCAGCTCGAGCTCGACCATGGGGCAGGTGGCGATGTCACCTGCTTCGAGCCGTTCTGTGAAGTCCGCGAGGACATCGGCATCCTTGTGGCGATTCGTCCAGGCGCTCGTGTCTGCGAGCTCCATCAGCGCGGTGAGCGAAGCTTGGCCAGCGCCTCCGGCGTCAGATCCTCGAAGCGCCGCTCCGCGAGCTCCCGCAGCCGCTCGCGCCGCACGACTTCGGCGAGGGCCTCGTGGATCGTGTCGGTGGTGCCTCGCGTGTGGAGGACGGAACGGGCGTCCGCGACGAGTTCTAGATCGAGGTTGAGGGATGTACGCTTGACCACGACAGAATCATATGCCTCAACTGAGATGATTGCAAGCATATCGGCGATAGACTTGAGGTTTGCGGTCCGGCGGGGTCCTATGGATCGACAGTCCGGCGTGCGGCTACGTGACGCCGGAGATCCGCCAGGCCGGCTGCGGCCCGTCGAACCCTTTGAGCTCGAGCGTCTGTGGAACCGCCTCGATCCCTCGCTCCTGGAGCCAGGTGGCGACGCGGCGGTGCGTCTCCTCGCTGAGGATGATCTCCCCTCCGTTGGCCTCGCTCTGTAACCGTGCGGCGAGGTTCGTCGTCGGGCCGAGCACTGAGACGTTCGCGCCGGCGACGGTTCTTCCGACGACGGCGGGACCGACTGCAATCCCGATTCCGACACCGAGATCGAGCAGCGCTGCCTTACCGCTCAGTGCGAGGGCCGCCTCCAGGGTCTCCTGCGCGTGGTCGAGCCGTGTTCCGGTTGCGTTGAACGTCGCCATTACGGCGTCGCCGGCGAACTTGTCGACGAAGCCGTGATGTCGGGCGACTTCGGCAGCTGCCCAGCGATGGAGCGTGCCGATTCGTTCTGCGAGGTCGGCCGGGGCCGTGGCGGACGAGAGCGCTGTGTAGCCGCGAACGTCGGCGAACATCATCGTGACCAGACGCTCTCCGGTCTGCGCGAGCTCGGGCTCTGCGCCATCACCCTCCCGCTCTGGCTCGGCGAGCTCCAGAACGGGCAGACCGAGCCGCGCCGCAGCTGCGCGGGCGGAGTCGCAGATGAGGACGGCGCTCGCCGAGTGGGCCTCGCCGGCAACGGCGGCGAGCTCCTGCGCGGCCTCCTCCTGCGAGCCCAGCCGGGCGAGCGCCTCGGCCGCCAGCAACCGGGCGCGCCACTCGACGAGTCGGAAACCCCGCGCTGCGGCCTCTTGCGCCGCTGCAGCAAGGAGCTTCTGCGCCTGAGCGAAGTCTTCCTGCGCAGATAGTGCGCGGCCCTCTGCCTCCTCCAGGAACGGCAGGCCCAGCTCGCCCTGGTGCGAGCGCGCCGACGCAACGATCGCCTGCGCCTCGTTGGCGAGTCCCGCCGCCACGAACGCCTCGACAGCAAGCGCCACCACGTCCCAGTACGGCGCGAAGGCTGCAACGTGTTGCGCGATCTCGCGCGCGAGGTCGACCGCCTCGGCGACGCGCCCGGTCGCCAGCCGCAGACGTATCTGCACCGCAGAGTCGTAGACGACATCCTGCAGCTCCGCCCGCTCGGACGGAGCAGGGACTCGTGCCGCGGCCTCGTCCAGGCGCCCGAGCTCGAGCAGGACCTCGGCGGACTCCACGCGCGTCCGCCAACGCACCTTCTCGCTCGCACTCGCCGGAGAGGCCAGAGCCGCGCGTTCGATCGAGTCGAGCGCCCCGAGAAGATCGCCTTTCGTGCGGAGAGCCCAGCTCGCAGCGATTCCCACCATGTTCGTGTTCACCTCGGGACCGGGCTCGGACGCGAGCTCCTCGATCCGGTCGCCCACGCCCGGTCTCATGGTGTGCAGACGCGTCCACGCGTCGTTGTAGGCGATGTTGTGCGCGATGAACAAGTAGCCCCGGCGGCGCGCCTCCTCGAATGAATCGTCGAGTGTCTTGATGCCTTCGCTGGTGCGACCGATGTCGATTTGCGAGAACGCCAGCCAGGAGCTCGCCCAAATGCGCTCGAAGTCGGCTCCGGCCGCCTCTGCCACCTCGACCGCCTTCTCTGCGGTCTCGAGGCTGCGGTCGGCAGCGAACTCGAACTTGTACAGACCGGAAATCCGCATGTAGGCGATCGCGAGGTCGGCCGATGGGCCGGCCGTCTCGAGCACACGTCGTGCCTCTTCGAACTCGATGTGAGCCTCCGCCGGCCTGCTCTGCTCCCAGTGACAACGCCCGAGTACGAGGCGGTACTGAGCGGCTTCGAGCTCCTCGCCTGCAGCGGCGAGGCCGAGGATGCCCTCCGCCAGCACAGCACCAGCCGCGGCCGTCTTGCCGTCGGTCCAGAGGACACGTCCCATTCGGCAGAGCAGTCGGGAACGCTGCAGGGGATCGTGGACGTGGGGGAGGGCTCGTTCGAGGACCTCGAGCGCCTCGCCGAATGCGAGTGACGCCTCCGCCTCCTGCGCCGCCTCGAGGCACGCAGGCACGGCCTCCTCGAAGCGCGCGGCGCCGAGCAGGTGCCGCGCAACCTGTAGCGCGCTTGCGCCGGAGGAGGCGAGAGCCTCCGCTGCGCGGCTATGGATCTCCTGGCGTCGCGGCAGGACGATCTCGTCCGCGATCGCCTCCTGCGTCAGCGCATGCCGCCAGCGATACGTGGCCTGTCCGCTGCCCACTTCTTCGAGTAGTTGCTGTGCCACCCCCACGGCGAGCGCGTTTTGGACGGTCGTTGCGGTACCTTCGGCGACTGCGACGAGCGTCGCGTACTCGAACGAGCGGCCGAGGACTGCTGCGGCCTCGAGGATCTCGGCTTCGGCCGGGTCGAGCCGGGCGAAGCGCAACAGGATCGTGTCGCGCACAGTCTCGGGAATTCGCACGTCCCTCAGGGCACGGCGCTCCCAGCCGTCGTTTGTGCGAAAGACGTCACCGCGGTCGATCGCTTCTCTGAGCATCTCCTCGAGCACGAACGGATTTCCCTCCGTTCGCATGTACATCAGTTCGCGGAACTCCGGTCCAACCTCGTCGTAGTCGAGAATCGCGGCGATCATTTCCGCGATCTCCGTTCCCTCGAGTGGAGTCAGCGTGACCAGCTCGGCGACGCGGGAGCGTCGCCACGTTTGCAACAGCGGCGCCAGTGGATGGCGGCGGTCGAGCTCGTCGCTGCGGAAGGTGACGAGCACGAGTGCGCGCATGTTCGTCAGGCGCCGCGCGACGTGATCGAGTAGTTCTCGCGTGGCCGCATCCGCCCAGTGGACGTCCTCGACGATGAGCAGCAGGCCTCGCTCTCGCGCCGGCACGGAGAGCAGCGCGACGATCGCTTCGAAGAGGCGCAGCTTCGCCTGAGCGGGGTCGCCGACAGGTGACACCGGCTCGTCGCGCCCGAGTAGCGGGAACAGCTGCGCCAACTCCCGTCGTGCCGCGCCGAGCTCTTCAGCGAGCCTGTCCGTGTCCTGCCGCGAGAGGTAGTTGCCGAGGGCCTCGACGATGGGGAGATAGGGAAGGGAGAACTCCGCTTCGCTGCAGCCGCCCCAGAGGACCTCCCAGCCGAGCCGTTGCGCGCGGGCCGCAAGCTCCGTCGCGAGTCGGGTCTTGCCCATCCCGGCCTCGCCGCCGAGCGCGACGAAGCGGCTCTCGCCGCGGTGGGCCGTCAGGAGGGCGTCTTCGAGGGCGAAGAGCTGCTCCTGTCGCCCGATCAGCGTTGGGCAGAGGACACGTTCCGACACAAGGCGATTCTTTCATTCGCCCGCCCGGCAGTTTTCGAAGCATCCTCTAAGCTTCCCGGCCGTGGCCGGGTGCTGCAATCCGCGCGGTTGTGACTCGTTCTTCACGCCGCGGTTTGCTCGTCGCATGGCGAAGCGCTATCGAGAGAGGGGACTTGATCGAACGGCGCGGCGGATGGTCGATTTTCTCGAGCAGCGCGGGGTAGAGGGCGCAACGGTCCTCGAGATCGGCGGCGGCGTCGGTGAGATCCAGATCGAGTTGCTGAAGCGCGGTGCGGCCCGCGCAGTGAACCTGGAGCTCTCGCCGGCGTACGAGGAGGAGGCGAAGCAGCTGCTGCGCGACTTGGCGCTCGAGGACCGTGCAGAGCGCCGCCTCCACGACATCGCGGTGGAACCTGACGGCGTCGAAGCAGCCGACATCGTCGTGTTGCACCGAGTCGTCTGCTGTTACCCGGACTACGAGCGCCTGCTGGGAGCGGCTGCGCAGCGCGCTCGGCGCCTGCTCGTGTTCAGCTATCCGCCGCGCAACGCGTTCTCACGCCTTTTCGTCGGTACGGAGAACCTCGCTTTCAGGCTGCTCCGGAGGGAGTATCGGAGCTTCGCCCATCCGCCGTCGGCAATGCTCGGCCTACTTGGCGAGCGGGGGCTTCGGCGTACGTTCGCCCATCACTCCCCGATCTGGCAGGTCGCCGGGCTCGAGCGCTAACCACGGCCGGATCGTGCGGTGGTGTCATGGCTCGGGCTACGCTCGACGGATGTCTGCGGGCGTCGATGTTGGGATCGGTCAGCTCGACTTCGAGCGGGAGGAGGATGCAGTGGCCTCGCTCACTCGCGAGCTTCAAGACATCATCTCCGATGTCGCGATCGTGGTCGAAGAAGAGCCGCCACCGGGCCAACCGCTGCTCGCGCTCTATCAGGCCATTCCGCTGACGGGACGGGGCTCGGGCGCTACTAGGTCACCGTTCGACGCTCGCGCGACGACGATCAGCGGGAGTCACGCTTCTATCTATCTCAGTGGCTAAATCATCCTCCGGGAGCGCTACCGCTCCACCAAAGCTTGGGGTTAGGGAGCCCGATTCGAATTAGGTGAGCCGCCTTCACGTCCGAGCGGCTCCGGAGGTAGCGAAGTGCTCGACCAGAAAAGAACCGGTCACCTCCAAACTGCGACTTCCGAGCGCTTCGAGTTCACCGTAAAGTCCCCGCTAGCCGCCCATCGACGGAGTCATGTCTTGTCTCGACCGTCGTGATCCTCAGAAAGCGCAAATGCCGAGCGTAGTCGCTGGAGTGTGTATCCGTGGGTAAGTTTTGCTGCGCTGTTTCGCTGCTGCGGTCCATCACTCAGCCCTCAGCCGCGACGAACGACGACGTGTGCTTTTTCGATTTCAGAGCGGAAGAATCCGCGTTCTGTGTTCACCAAGAACTCTGGAAGAAGGCGTTGACGTGCCGGACGCTGATTTTGCAGTCCTCGTTGCTGGCACGACGGTGACGCGGCAGCGTGTTCAGCGGCTCGGTCGAGTCCTGCGGAAGAGTAAGGAGAAGGAGACCGCCCGCGGATATGTCCTCTACGTGGAAGACACCGTCGAAGACCCGAGGCGACGGCATGATCGTTTCGTTCACGACCTCGAGAAGCTCTGCCGTCTCAAATGGACTAGGTGGCCGACCGGGGCTCAAGCTCCCAGAAGCTGACGCCTGCGAGATCCGGCGCCGCCGATGCGCTCGCATCGGCCGTCTGGCTCTCCCGCAAATTCCACGAAAACGCAACTGCTCGAAGTTCGGAAATTGCGAGCAGGACCGGCGCAGGAGCCAGTCGTGCTTGGCACCCTGACGTTCGTAATCCGTTCCTCCGACCCAAGGGGGGTGGTTGTATGGCGGAAACGGTTACCAAGTCGCTCGTCCACCAGTTCGCGGTCATGAAGCCGACCGAGTTCGGGCCGACGATCGAGCCAAAGTGGCAGGTTGCGGACAGGCTTGTGAAGGAGGTCCGCACTGCGGTTGAGAAGCAGCAGCTGACACCGCTCGACCGGGCGCGCGTGATCTCCTCGATCGCGGCGACGCTCTTCGGCTACGACGAGTTCATCCTGCGCGAGATCTCGCCGGAGACGCTGCTCGCAACGCCGTCGCGGTGCTAGGCAGCGCATTTCGCGCTGGATAAGCCGAGGAGGGGGCCTGTCGCCTCCCTCCTCCCATCGCTACCGAAGGAGGATGACCGTGACGAAGCCGATTCCCGAGGGCTATCACGCCCTGACCCCGTCTCTCGCCGTCGACAACGCGGCGAAGGCGATCGAGTTCTACAAGCATGCGTTCGGCGCGAAGGAGCGCATGCGCATGCTTGGCCCGGGAGACATGGTCGGTCACGCCGAGCTCGAGATCGGGGACTCCGTGCTCATGCTCGCCGATCCGATGCCGCAGTCGAGCGTGAAGCCACCGAAGCAGCTCGGCGGCACGAGCGTCGGCATCTTCCTGTACGTCGAGGACGTCGACGAGGTTGTTCGGCAGGTCATCGACGCGGGTGGGTCCGTGACGATGCCCGTCGAGGACCAGTTCTGGGGCGACCGCTACGGCGTCGTCGCCGATCCGTTCGGGCACCAGTGGCAGATCGCAACGCACAAGGAGGACCTCACGCCCGAGGAGATCACGGAGCGCGGCAAGAAGGCGATGGCCGCGATGAGCTGAAGCCGGCCGAGGGCCGCCGGCATCCCGCCGGCGGCCCCGCGTGCTAGGCCGCGGCTTGCGCGACGACGCGAGCCGCATCGTCGTGACTGAGCACGTCGGTGTTGACGACGAGGTCGTACTGCGTCGGAACCTCTGTGCGGACGCCGTAGAAGCGCTGGAGATAGTCGGCGCGCTCGGCATCCCCTTCCCGGATCTCACGCTGCGCTTCCGCCTCGTCGATTCCTCGTTGCGCGGCGATCCGCTGCGTTCTCGTCTTCTCCGACGCCGTCACGAGCACCCGGAGCAGGTCATCTTTCCCCGCGAGCGCGAAGGACGCAGCGTGGGCGCCGATGACGACGGATCCGGTGTCGGCCGCAGCCTCGATCGCGTCACGGATGAAGGCGCGCAACTCGTCGCTCCGTGGTGGCTGCGCTTCGACAGGGGTGGGTGGAGCTCCTCCCAAGGCCATGGCAGCTGTGCCGGCTTCGCCCAACTCATCCAGCACGCGCCGGATCAGAGACTTCCGATGTTCGACGTCGGCCACCGCCGCTGGGCCGACACCGGCTCTGCGCGCCGCGTCCGAGACGATGTCCTCTCCGATGTACGGAAGTCCGAGCCGACGCGCGACGAGCCGCGCAACCTCGTCGCCGCCGGCGCCGTCCGTACCAGAAACACAGATGACGGTTCGGGGCATGCAGCCGACGTTACGCCGCCGCCCTGGGGTGGTCAACCGCGCTGGTCCCCCAAACTTTTCCATCGGCGTGCGGACCGGACGACGCAGGTGGCGGAGTCGAGTCTCCGAGTGGCGTCAGCGCAGCGACTGAACGACGGAGGCGCCGTACCTCAGCCACGCCAGAGGCTGTCGGCGCGGTTGTGTCCCGCTCGCTTGGCACGCCTGTATATGGCAAGGCGCAGGAACGGGCGGTCGTATACCTACACACGCGCGTAGCCGTGCGCGAGTTCCTGGTAACCGAGTGACCATGCCGCGCAGCGTGAAGGCTCCCGAGCTCGCGGTTTCCGCGGCTCCCGCGAGGGCCGCCGCGCAGGTCGTCACCCCGATGATCATCCCGATTCGCGCATTTGACCCTCGGAGGGGTCGCACCATCGAGCCGTGTCCGCAATGGACAACAGGATGTTCCTCGATGACGCAAGCCTTAGCATCGTTCGTGGTGCGACCGGGCCGCCATGACCTCGAAGCTGCGCTTGCGCTCGAGAACGAGACCGAGCGCAAGCTCGCGGTCGTCTCGCTGATCGATCAGCTCGTGCAGCTCATCGAGTGGCGGGCGATCGTGATCGGCGGCCTCGCGGTCGAGTTCTGGACGCACGGTGCGTACGCGACCACCGACATCGATCTCTACCTGCCGCATGGCCCGGCCGTCGACGATCTCCTGGCGGAGCTCGGCTTCCGGAAAGAAGGCCGCCACTGGGTGCTGCCCGACGCGGAGATCTTTGTTGAGGCCCCAGCGAGCTTTCCGGCGGACGAGGAAGAAGTCGTCGAGGTAGAACTTCGAAGCGGCTACCTCGTTCCGATCCTCAGCATCGAAGACGTCGTCGTCGATCGGCTGCACCAATTCGTTTCCGGTGGCCACTCCGAGGTAGTCGAGCAGGGTGTCGCATTGCTTGCTGCTGTGGAGCTCGACTATCCCAGGCTGATCGCACGCGCGAAGAGTGAAGGCCTCGGCAATGCGCTCGTCGAGCTCGAACGGATCAGGCAACGCGTGAGGCGCGGCGAGCGAGTTCCCTCCCACGAGCTGCAAGAAATCTCGAAACGCCTGCAGAGGCAGCCATAATCTGTCCATGAGGAGGATCCGCTTCACCGATTGGCTTGGCGGTCGCGAGGATGCGCGCAGGCACCTCGAGCAGGTTCGCACGGCGTTCGGCGACTATCGACGCGAACGACCGCGCGATCGCGAAAAGGCCCGCCTGCTGCGCGAGCGCGGCACGCCGGAGCACCTGATCGGACCGGAGCGCACGGACGCCGATAGCGGCCCCAGCTAGGCCATTCCTGTGGACGCGTCCGACGCGATCGAGCGGATCCGCGTCGAGACCGGAACCAGGCACCGCGGCTCGGGGCACGCCGAAGCATCTCGGCGGTGCCGGGCGCGCCGGCCGTCGGGACGCGAAAGCACACTCACTCTCGGCCGAGTCTCGGGAGCTTCGCATCACGGCATATTGATGCTATGATGCAGAGATGGCCAAGGCGAGAACGACGGTGACGCTTGACGAACGCGTCCTTCGGGCCATCCGTGTGAAGGCGGCTCGCAGCGGCCGTCGTGACAGCGACGTGATCGAGGAGGCGCTCAGGCGGGATCTCGGGCTCGATCTGCTCGAACGGGCTTGGGAGAGCGCCGATCTCGGCGAGGACGAGGCGGTCGATCTCGCCGTGAAGGCGCAGCACGAGGGCCGGCGCGCGCGCGCGTAGCGCGTGCGGGCTGTCCTCGACGCAAACGTTTTCGTCTCAGCTCTGATCGCACGCGAGGGCGCCCCCGGGCGTGTCGTCGCGCTCTGGCTCGCCGGCGAATTCGAGCTCGTCGTCTCCGACACGCTGCTCGGCGAGGTGAGAAGAACCTTGGCCCGGCCGAAGATCAGGCGGCGAGTGTCGGCCGCCGACGCCGATCGCTTCCTCGGCGTGCTTCGCGAGCTCGCCGAGCATGCGCTGGACCCAGAAGGCCCGCCGCCGGTTCGCTCGTCCGATCCCGGGGACGACTACCTGCTGGCTCTCGCCGCACGCGAGCGCGTGCCGCTCGTTTCCGGGGACGCGCACGTCCTAGCGCTCGGCGACCGCCTGCCGATCTTCACGCCTCGCGAGTTCCTGGAGCAACTCGAGCGTTGAGCGCTCGTCAGTCCAGGCTGCCGCGTCGCGCCAGACACTGCGCGTTCTGGATCGCCCGCAGATTCCACGAAAACGCAACTGCTCTAGACACCGCGCTGATCGAGATCGCCTGAAATGGACACTGGGGCGAGTTACATCAGTTCGGCAGACGGATGTAACGTTTGCCCGTGAAACGGCTCCAGATCATGATCGAAGAGGAGCTCGATGCGGCTCTCGCCCGCCAGGCGGCAGCCGAGGGCGTCTCGAAGGCCGCGCTGATCCGCCGCTACGTCGGGGAGCGCTTGCGGCCGCTGCCGCCGCTCGAGGAGGATCCGCTTTCGGAGCTCGTCGGTATGGATAAGGGGAGCCCTGACGACTCGATGAGCGTCGACGACGTCGTCTATGGACCGAAGCGCGCTCGGTGATCTTCGTCGCTACCTCGTTCTGGGCCGCGCTTACGGCTAGCGACGAGGCGCTCCACCACCAACGCAGTGGAACTCTTCACGCGGCACGAGAGCGAGCGGCTGGTGACGTCGAATCACGTCCGCGGCGAAACGTGGACGCTTCTGCGCCGGCGGCGCGGTTTCCGCAGCGCGGTCTCGTTCCTAGGCGGTATCGAGCGGACGACACGGCTCCGGCTCGAGTTCGTCAGCCGCGAATCGGAGGAGGAGGCGCTGCGCTGGCTGCGGCAGCACGAGCGGGAGTACTCGTTTGTCGATGCGACAAGTTTCGTTCTCATGCGCTCGCTCCGGATTCGCGAGGCGTTCGCGTTCGACGGCGACTTTGGCGCCGCCGGCTTCACCGAGCTCCGCCTTTAACTCGACACAGAGACCGCACAGGCAGGTCACACGATGCCTGGTTCGATTGCTCCATGGCTCCGCCGACAGTCCCGCCGGCCTTTCTTCCGCTGACCCCGGCCGAGACCGACGCGCTCGCGGCTGCGCTCGAGCTCGACGTCGACGACATCGCGATCTGCCACGCTTGCCTTAGCATCGTGTCCTTCGCGCTCGATTTCGGTAACGAGCGCAAAGTGGCCGGGTCGGTCACACACATTGCAGCCGATCTCTGGGCTGAAGGGCTCGCGCTGCCGGTGCAACTGGCGCTCCAGCGTGCGCGCGAGCGCGGTGTGGCGAACGCGGACGAGGCGATCGCGTCGATCAAAACACAGGGCCCTCGGAGTCGGGTGGTTCGGGCGATCGTCTGCCGGCTGGCGGCTGACCTGTCGGCTCGGGCCAGGGGTGACCTGTTGCGAATGGGGTGGGAGCCCTGGCCTCCACGCACGCGAAGTGTATGACAGATGTGATACAATTGGACAGGTGACAGACCCGGCCATTTCGCTTCGGCTGGACGAGGAGGCTGCGCGCGCCCTCGAGCTCCTGATGCGTAGCGGGAAGACCCGCTCCGAGGCGATTCGGGAAGCACTTGTCGACACCGCACGCCGTCGCGTCTACGAGATCGCTGCCGCCGACGCTGCCCGCGTCGGGGCCGACGAGAACGATCGGCGAGAGGTCGCGGCGATTCAGGCTCTGATGGAAGAGCTGAGTGAGGAGAGGTGACGTCCACGCGCTCGCTCTGCCGTCTCGCCCCAGAGGGCAGAAGCAGCGAGGCCGGCGGTACGCGGTCGTCATCCAATCGGATTTTCTCGGCGACCTCTCGACCGTTGTCGTCGCGCCGACATCCACGAGCGCGCTGCCGACCGTCTTTCGGCCCGAGGTCGAGGTCGCCGGCCGGCGAACCCGCGTCCTGACCGAGCAGGCCCGCGCTCTCGACCAATCCCGCCTCGGCCGGCGCGTCGGCACGCTCGCGCAGACCGAGCTTCGCGCGGTCGACGACGCCTTGAAGGTCGTGCTCGGTCTGTTTTAAGCGCCGGCCCGTAGGGGCGCGGGTGCTGGCCAATGGAGAGCGTCTTTCGTGGCCCCCGCGAGGGGGCAAACCTGCGCGGCGGGCTCCCATCTCCTAGCCCCGCTCTTTGGTTCGGGCACGACACCCGCGCCCGCGGCGATCTTAACTCGTCATCCGGGCAACGGTCTAGCCTCCAGCCGATGTCGCTCGTGCCACGCAACGCGCCCTGCCCGTGTGGATCGGGGCTGAAGTACAAACGCTGCTGCCTCGACCGCGAGCGCGAGCTTTTGCGCAAGACGGACGCGCTCGAGGAGCTCTTGGGGCTGGCGTCGATGTTCCCCCTGCTCCGGCCCGACTGTCCCGCGTTCGATGCGTGGCTGGACGCCCGATGGGAAGTCGAGGTGACGCGTGCGTCGATCGAAGAGGCCGGCGCGCTCCTGCCGGAGGCGGAGCGTGAGCGGATTGCGCGCACGCACGCGCAGGAGTTCCCGGGCGTCTGGCGCAGCCTTGTCGACGACTTCGGCGACGAGGCGGAGGCGGAGCGGACGATTCTCGTCGGCGCCATCGTCGCGGCGTTCGGCGAGGCGCGGACCGTGGATCCGGCCGTGCTCGACCTCATCGACGGAGACCACGTGCTTCGCACCTACCCGGTCGAGGCGCTCGCCCTTGCGCTTGACGCGACCGACCTCTGGAGCATCGCCGAAGCGACCGTGACGGAGGACGTGGTCGCGAAGATCCCGGATGCCATGAGTGATGAGGCGTATGAGGTGGTCTGGACGGCCACCGTCCAGGAGGAGGCGGCGCGGCTCTGGTCGCCGCGCCACGAGCGGCGGCTCGAGCGGCTGGTCGAGCGTCTCCGCACACAGCTTCCTTTCGAAGACAGGCCGAATGCCTCCGCGGTGCTGGAGGAAGCCTGCGCCGCGTTCGAGTACGACGAGGGGTTGCGTGCGAAACTCGCGGCGCTGCTCCTCGCGGACTCGCTCGGCCCGCTGCAGCAGGCGCAGATTCTCGCGGCGGTCGCGGCGTAAGCGTCAGTCGAGGCTGCCGCGTCGCGCCAGCCACTCCATCGGCTGGCTGGTCACGCGGGCGATCGCGTCGAAGTGACGATCGTAGTGGAGGAGGGTGGCGCCGTTCACCTCTGCGATTGCGGCAATGAGGAGGTCGACTGGGGTCGGCCCGCGATGTTGGCTGCGCTCGGCGAGCGCAGCCTGTGTGCGTGTCGCGGCAGCTTCGCTCCGCTCGTCAAGGCGGAAATGCCTGAGCTGAGTGAGGTCTGCGGCGAGCGCACGATAATCGGCCGGTCCGCGCGCCGAGAGCAGGAGCTCGAGCCGAACCGGAGTGCACAGAGCGAGCTCGCCGGCTTTGAGGAGAGCCTCCCAGCGTTCAGCGACTTGGCCGCTGCGATGCCACGAACTGGTGTCAGCGAGAAACAGGTGGCATCCGCGGCGCGCGCAACCGGCGAACCTCTTCAGGCGAGGGGCCGATCCCACCGTCTCGGCGGATTCGATCCATCAGTCGCCTGCCAGCGTCGATCCTGAGCACCTCGTCGAGAGCGGCATCGACGGTCGCGGCGAGGGTCTTGGTTCCGAGCACCTTGCGTGCCTTTTCTGCCTTGGCGCGGTCGATGACCATTGAGGTCTTGTCTGGTTTGGATATCCTCTTCGGCATTGGGAGATATCTTAGCCGGCGCAGGGGAGGGCGTCCAGTGCCGCTTCTAGACTGTGACCTCCCCGTGCCCGAAACGCCCTTCGTTCACCTTCACGTCCACTCCGAGTACTCCATCCTCGATGGGGCCTGCCGCATTCCGGCGCTCGCCGCTCGGGCCGCTGAATTCGAGATGCCGGCCGTCGGACTCACCGACCACGGCTCGCTCGCAGGAGCCGTCGAGCTCTACCGCGAGGCCGGTAAGCACGGGGTCAAGCCGATTCTCGGCTGCGAGATCTACGTCTGCGATGACCGCCGCGCCCAGACCAAAGGGAACGCTCACCTCACGCTGCTCGCCGAGGACAACACCGGCTACTCCAACCTGATCAAGCTTGCTTCCGCCGGCTACCTCGAGGGCTACTACTACAAGCCACGCGTCGACTGGGAGTTGCTCGCGTCCCACTCCCAGGGGCTGATCGCGCTCTCCGGCTGCCTCTCCGGACGCGTCTCCAGGGCGCTCGAAGAGGCCCGGCCCGCCGACGCTGCTGCCGAGCTCGATCGGCTCGTCCAGATCTTCGGCCAGGACTCGACCTACGTCGAGATGCAGAACGCGCACCTCGAGCCGCAACAACGAATCAACCCGCTACTTGCGAAGATGGCCGAGGGCACCGGGCTCGGGCTCGTCGCGACCGGTGACGTCCACTACCTGAAGCACGAGGACGCGCGCGCGCACGAGGCGCTGCTCTGCATCCAGTCCGGCGACTCGCTCAAGAACCCGCAGCACTGGAAGTTCGACACCGACCACTTCTACTTCAAGTCGCCGGAGGAGATGGCGCTCGACTTCCCCGGCTACGAGCACGCGCTTCGCCGAACGCTCGAGGTCGCCGAACGCTGCAGCGTCACGATGGAGCTCGGCGGGATCCTGCTGCCGAAGTTCCCGACGCCCGACGAGCGCGACGGCTTCGACTATCTCGTCGAGCTGACCGAGAAAGGCCTGCAAAAGCGCTACGAAAAGGCGACCGACGAGCTCAACGACCGGCTCAAGTTCGAGCTCAAGACGATCCGGGAGATGGGCTTCGCCGACTACTTCCTGATCGTCTGGGACTTCATCGCCTTCGCGAAGAAGAACGGCATCCAGGTCGGGCCCGGGCGTGGTTCCGCCGCCGGCTCGCTGGTCGCCTACTGCCTCGAGATCACCGACATCGATCCGATCAAGTACGACTTGCTCTTCGAGCGGTTCTTGAACCCGGGCCGCAAGTCGATGCCGGACATGGACATCGACTTCGCCGTCGAAGGACGCGACCGCGTCATCAACTACGTCGCCGAGAAATACGGCCGCGACCGCGTCGCACAGATCATCACCTTCTCGACCATGGCGGCGCGCGCGGCGGTGCGCGACGCAGGCCGCGTGCTCGAGGTCGCCTACGGCGTCGTCGACAAGATCGCGAAGTCGATTCCCGAAGGGCCGGGCCAGACTCTCGACGCCTGCCTCAAGCCGGGGCAGGAGCTCAAGGCGGCCTACGACGCCGATCCGGTCGCGCGCGAGATCGTCGACCTGGCGCGGCCTTTGGAAGGGCTCGTTCGCGCGGACTCGATCCACGCCGCCGGCGTCGTGATCGGCGACAAGCCCCTGACGGAGTACGTCCCGCTGCAGCAGAAGGGAACCGACCAGGAGGTCGTGACGCAGTTCGCGATGGGGGACGTCGAGTCCCTCGGCCTCCTGAAGATCGACTTTCTCGGCCTGCGTAACCTCGACGTGCTCGACAAGGCCAAAGCGCTCGTCGGCAACGGCCTCGACTACGGGAAGCTGCCGCTCGACGACAAAAGGGTCTACGCCATGCTCGCGAAGGGCGAGGCGATCGGCGTCTTCCAGTTCGAGTCGTCCGGCATGCGCGAGGCGCTCCGCCAGGTGAGGCCGACGGTGTTCGAGGACCTGATCGCACTCGTCGCGCTGTACCGGCCGGGACCGATGCAGTACATCCCGGTGTACGCGCGGCGGAAGAACGGCCAGGAACCGGTCTCGTTCATCGACCCTCGTCTGAAGCCGATCACGGGCATGACCTACGGGATCGCGATTTACCAGGAGCAGTACATGGAGATCGCAAAACAACTCGCCGGGTTCACACCCGCGGAAGCGGACGACCTGCGCAAGGCGATCGGCAAGAAGATCCACAAGTTGATGGCGTCACTCAAGGACAAGTTCCTCGAGGGCTGTGCGCAGAACGGCGTTGCGGCGGGTGTCGCGCAGCAGCTGTGGAAGGACACCGAAGCGTCGCAGGACTACTCCTTCAACAAATCGCACGCGGCCTGCTACGCGCTGATCGCCTACCGCACTGCGTACATGCGTGCGCACCACGCTCGCGAGTACATGGCCTCGCTGATCTCCTCCGTGATGAGCACGAAGGACCGCGTGCCGTTTTACGTCAACGCGTGCGACGAGATGGGAATCGAGGTGCTGCCGCCGGACGTGAACGAATCGCAGCTCGACTTCGCGGTCGTCGAGGGGAAGATCCGGTTCGGCTTGTCGGCGGTGAAGAACGTGGGTGAGCCCGCGGCTCGCGCGATCATCCGAGGGCGCGAGGAGGGCGGGCCGTTTACGTCCATCTGGGAGTTCTGCGAGCGGGTCGATCCGCAGGCGTCGAACAAGCGGGCGCTGGAGTCGCTGGTGAAGTGCGGCGCGCTCGACTCGACCGGAGCGACGCGCAAAGGGATGCTCGACGCACTGGAGTCGGCGCTGTCACGCGGCGCCCGGGCACAGACCGACCGGCTCCTCGGCCAGAGCTCGCTCTTCGGCGAGGAGGAGAAGCTCGACGACGTCCCGATCGGCACCGAGGAGTTCGAGAAGGGCGAGCTGCTGCGGCTGGAGAAGGAAGTCCTCGGGCTCTACGTGTCTGAGCATCCGTTGCATTCGGTGCGCGACCAGCTGCGGCGTAAGACGGACTGCCCGCTCGCGGACGTCGAGCGGCGCCGTGACGGCGAGATGGTGACAGTGGGCGGGATCGTGTCGGCGTTGAAGCACCTGACGACGAAGAAGGGCGAGCCGATGGTCTTCATGCGGCTCGACGACGTCACCGGCGGCGCCGAGGTGGTCGTGTTCAACTCGGTGTACGCGCACGCGCGCGAGCTGTGCGTGATGGATCGCATCCTGATCGTGAAGGGCCGGATCGACCACAAGCAGGAGGGCGAGACGAAGCTGCTGGCGATGGAGGTGGCGCCGTTCGAGGCTGTGGCGGAGCGCAAAGAAGTGACGATCAAGATCGACGCTCGCCGAGCGCGCGCAGGTATCGTGCGCGACTTGGCGCTGCTCGTTAAAGATTATCCCGGTGATTCGCGCGTGAACCTGCTGCTGGAGATGTCCGAGGGGACGAAGCAGTTCGTCCTCGGCCCGCAGTACAAGGTCAAGCCGGTACCGGACTTCTTCGCCGAAGCGAAGATGCTGCTCGGCGAAGCCGCCGTTCTCTAGATGGCGCGTCGCATCTTGCTTCTCGCCGCCCTCGGGTTGGCTTTGACTGCCGGAGGCGCGCAGGGCGCGCCCGCGGTCGTCCGTGACTGTCACGTGTGGGCCGACTATCCGAACACGCTCATCAGCTCGGCGCGAAACATGACCTGCAAGGCCGCCGTGACGGAGATGAAGCGTTATCGCGGACAGATCTTCCGGCGGTTCCGCACCCCCGGGCGGTTCGTTTGCACCCGCGTCTCCGGCGTTCCTGAGGGCGGCCAGTGGCGGTGCGTGCGCGGGACTCAGGCGTTCCGCTTCGATTTCGGCGACTGAACGGGCCGTACTCTAAGGACGTGGACGAAGAGCAGATCCTCGCTGCGTCGGTCGGCGAGCCGCCGCCGACTTTCCGCGAGGTCGTGCTTGTTGACTACGACCCCGAGTGGCCGAAGTGGTTCGCGAGGGCTGCGGCGCAGGTTCGCGGCGCGCTCGGCGAGGCTGCCCTGCAGGTCGACCACGTGGGCTCGACCTCCGTGCCGGGGCTGGCGGCGAAGCCGCTCATCGACGTGAACCTCGTCGTCGCCGACACGACTGACGAGGATGCCTATGCCCCGGACCTGGAAGCGCTCGGGTATGTCCTGCGCGTCCGCGAGCCGGACTGGTACGAGCACCGGCTGTTGCGTGGACAGGATCCTCCGGTGAACCTGCACGTCTTCCCGCCCGGGTGCGAAGAGGTCGAACGCATGCTCGTCTTCCGCGACTGGCTGCGCACGACCGCCGCAGACCGTGAGCTCTACGAACGCACCAAGTGTGAGCTTGCCGCAAAGGAGTGGAAGTACGTCCAGAACTACGCCGACGCGAAGTCGCAGGTCGTCCAGGAGATCCTGGCGCGAGCCCACGCTTGAACCATGTCGACGTAGGCGGGCTGCGGATCGCATACCGCCGCGCCGGGCAGGGCTCAGCGCTTGTCCTTCTCCACGGTGGCCTCAGCGACAGCCGCGAGTGGCGCCGGCAGCTCGACGCTCTTTCTGATGAGTTCGAAGTCGTCGCCTGGGACGCTCCAGGCTGTGGCGGCTCGTCCGATCCGCCGGAGACATTCGGTCTGCACGGCTACGCCGACGCGCTCGCCGGCTTCATCCAAACACTCGAGCTCGGCCGGCCGCACGTCGCCGGGCTCTCATTCGGCGCAGGCCTCGCGCTCGAGCTGTACCGCCGTCATCCACGCCTGCCGGCAAGCCTCGTGCTCGCCTCCGCCTACGCGGGTTGGGCGGGCTCGCTTCCCGCCGATGTTGTCGAGGCGCGTCTGCGACAGGTGCGGCGCCAGGCCGAGCTGCCGGCGGATCAGGTGGTCGCCGAATGGCTGCCGACCCTCTTCAGCAGCTCGGTACCGTCCGACGTCCGCGAGGAGGTGGCCGAGATCATGCGCGACTTCCATCCGGCGGGGATGCGCGCCATGGCCAACGCTTTCGCCGAGGCGGACCTGCGTGACGTGTTGCCATCGATCCGGGTTCCGACCTTGCTGTTGTACGGCGACGCCGATCAACGTTCCCCGCGGGACATCGCAGAGCAGCTCCACGGCTCGATTCGCGGATCAGAGCTGGTCTGGCTCGCCGGCGCCGGTCACCAGGCGAACCTCGAGCAGCCGAATCGCTTCAACGACGAAGTCCGTTTGTTCCTTCACTCCCTCGCCTAGTCACCTCCGGCGGCGGCGACTCGCCACCGGCGGCCCGAGGTGGTACGTCAGCGAGGCGGCCGCGAAGACCCACGTCGCCCGCATCCTCCAGAAGCTCGACCTTCGCGACCGCGTGCAAACGGTGATCTACGCGTACGAGAGCGGGCTCGTCACGCCCGGCTACAGCGACTAAAGGATGTTCACTGCGCGTGCCGCGACCAGGAGAACGGTGATCGCCGAGAGTGTGGACTCGGCCGCCATGATCGTCTTGGCCGGTCGTGTCAAGGGCATCGCGTCGGTCGGGCTGAACGCCATCGCATTCGTCAGCGAGATGTAGAAGTAATCCCACAGGCGTGGCGACCAACCTTCCCGCGCTAGTTGAGGGTTCTCGTCCTGGGGAAACTGGAAGTCGGGTTTGCTCCGAGCTGTCGCGAGTGCACGGGCAACGGGTCCGCCCGAGTCCAGTTCCCAGAAAGCAAGACCGAACGCGATCACGCTGGTGAGCCACACGACGCCGCCGCTGAGCAGTAGCTGCCTTCCCGTGATGTGGACCGCCGAGTGAGACACCAACGAGATCACGAGCACCCCGACACCCACGACGTTGAAGAACCAGACGAGACCG
Organism: Gaiellales bacterium; assembly: GCA_038237145.1. GTDB lineage: Bacteria > Actinomycetota > Thermoleophilia > Gaiellales > Gaiellaceae > 3-1-20CM-4-69-9. Next base: position 40,064 of record JBBRZA010000010.1, on the reverse strand, counting down.
AGTAGCCCGATCACAATCTCCCGCCTGCGGTCATGCACGGTGAGGCGGCTCAGGCCGAACAGCAGCGTCGCGGAGAGCAAGACGTACGGAGCCGCGGCGACCAGCCAGATCCACCAGAGCCGGTGCCCGATCAACTCCCAGTTCGCATACATGCTTACGAGCGCTAACGCAACGAGAATGACCGCGGCTGCCAGCGCGAATGGCGCCGCGTCGTCACGGGCCTCGCGCACTGCAGCGCGCAGGCGATCAGGGTCGGCCGAAGCCACTCACGTCAGGATGCAAACACCGTCGGACAGCGGTGATCAGCGTCGCCGCCGCTTTTTGGGCAAGCTGACGGCCTGATGGCTGTCGCACCCTTGCTCGTCGAACAGATGCGCGCTGCGTTAGACGCGCACGACGTCGACGCGTTCGTCGACTTCTTCCACGAGGACTACGCGGGCGAGCGCCCTCGTCATCCCGGCTCGCGGGCTATCGATCGGGAAGAGGTGCGCGGCAACTGGGCGGAGATGATCCGCGACGTTCCCGACCTGCGCGTCGAGATTCCGGCCGCGCTTCAGGAGGGCGACACGATCTGGAGCGAATGGCGGGTCTTCGGGACCGCACTGAGCGGGGCGATGCTGGAGCTCCGCGGGGTGATCATCTTCGGCGTCCAGGCCGGCCGGGTCGCCTGGTCGCGCACGTATCTGGAGCCCGTTGAACAGGAAGGAAAGCCGCTTCCCGGCTTCATCGAGCCTTTGGTGCCCGTCAACCTGGAATAGGTATCCGTCAGGTGGGTAGACCTCCTCGTAGTCCAGGAAAAAGGAGAGGGTATGAGGAGGCAGTACAGGAAGTACGCGGTTTGGGGGGCCGCTTTCGCCACGCTGATCACACTCGGCGCGGCGACAGCCGCATTCACCGCGGGCGCGGCGCCGTTTGGGTCGCAGGCGACGACGACGATCGTCACGACGATCACGACCGGCAGCACGACCGTGGTGACCACGATCACGACCACCACGCCGGACTCCACGTCGAGCTCGACTGGGACGGACACGACGTCCAGCGACACGACTTCCACCGACACGACGACGACCACCGAGGACAGCGGTGGCGGTGGCACGGCGCCGGCTGCGACGCCGACGAAGGCGGAGCCGAAGTTCACGGGTTAGCTGTTGGCGACAGTTCGAGCAGCTAGCTGGATCCTCGTCCCGATCCTGGCCGCCGGCTGCGCCGGCGGCTCAGGCGATCGTGCGGCGAGGCCCGCGCCTCGGACCGTGCAGAAGCAGGGGCCGGTCGCTGCGAAGCCGGAGGCGCGGCCGGCTGCTGCGACGAAGGTGAAGAAGGTGGCGCAGTCGCCGGCCGCGGTGCGGAAGAAGACGAAGCCGTCACGTCAGCAGCGGGTGTCCAAGCCGGAGCAGGGACAGCGCCTGCTGCCGTGGCGGCAGGACGGGTTGACCGAAGTCGCGCACGTGCGCGTCCGGCACATCGCGATCTATCGATCGCCGCGCGCGAAGCGTGCGTCGCTCGTGCTCGGGAAGCGTGACGCGAACGGGACGCCGCGGACGTTCCTCGTCCGCGCGACGAAGGGCAACTGGGTGCGCGTGTTCCTGCCGACTCGGCCGAACGGGAGCCAGGGCTGGGTGAAGCGCCAGGCCGTCCGGGTGTACACGAACGGCTACCGCCTGGTCGTACGGCTGCGAAGCAACGAGCTGCGGCTGTGGCGCGGCGAGCGCTTGCTGGCCAGGTATCCGGTGGCGCTCGGCACGCGTTCGACGCCGACGCCGCGTGGGCTCTACTACGTCGTGGAGCTGTTACAGCCGAACAAGGCAAACGGTACGTACGGGCCGTTCTCGTTCGGGCTGTCGGCGCACTCGAATGTGCTGAAGCGTTTCGCCGGCGGCGACGGCCGTGTGGGACTGCACGGGACGAATCAGCCGGGCCTGATCGGGTCAGATGTCAGTCACGGCTGCATCAGGCTACGGAACGGTGCCGTGCGGCGACTCGCGAAGATCCTGCCGCTTGGGACGCCGGTCTACATCCGCTCGTAGCGGCGTCTCACTCAGTGCGAGATGCCCTTGGCGCGGAGCTCCGCAACCGCGCTCTCGGACTTCTCGAGGCCCTCGATGTCCATCGCGCGCAGCACCTCGTCCGTCTTCGTGAACTGGACGTCGCGGTAGTCGACGACCTGGATCAGGTTGCCCCACGGGTCGCGAAAATCTAGACCGCGGCCGGACACAGGGATGCCGAGCTCGTGCAGCCGCTCGCGCACCGCCTCCTTGTCGTCGACGACGAGGCCGAAGTGGCGCTCCTGATCGGGCGGCTGCGTTCGTCCCCGCGCCAGCGCGATGAACTGATCGCCCATGTCGATGAACGCCATCTGCCTGCCTCTGCCCCGTAGCTCCAGCGGACCGAAGATCGACTCCCAGAAGGCAAGCGCCTCGTCGATGTCGTCGACCTCGAGCGCGATGTGGTTCATGCCCACGAGCTTCGGCATGACCTCAGCGTAGACGCGCGGGGCCGGGCTGCGGGAACTCGGGACCTCCGAACGGTGTAGAAGCAACCGGTGGTGGGCCGACCACTCGACGAAACCGACCTGATCGGCCGCGCGAAGCGCGGCGACACTCACGCCTACGAGGAACTCGTGTACGCACACCAGGGCATCGCCTTCCGCACCGCCTACGTCATCGCGGGCAACGCCGCCGATGCGGAGGAAGCCGCACAGGACGGGTTCGTCAAAGCCTGGCGCGCGCTTGGACGCTTCCGCGAAGGCGCGCCCTTCCGTCCCTGGCTGCTGCAAATCGTCGCCAACGAGGCCCGCAACCGCCGCCGCTCAGCGGGGCGACGCGCGCACCTGGCGCTGCGGGCGGCGACGGAGGAGCCCTCGGGGGACGCGGCTCCGTCCCCCGAGGCGTCATTGCTGTCCGCGGAAACGCGCGAGACGCTGCTCGCCGCGGTGAACGAGCTGCCGGAGGATCAGCGCACCGTCATCGCGCTGCGGTTCTTCGTCGGACTGTCCGAGCAGGAGGTTGCCGACGCCCTGAAGCTCCCCACTGGAACGGTGAAGTCACGGAGCGCCCGTGCGCTCGAGCGGCTGAGGGAGTCGTATGACTGAGCTCGAACGCGCACTCGTGCAGCTCGGACGCGAGCTGGACCTCCCGTCGGAGCCGGATCTGCGCTCCCGCGTACGAGAGCGGATCGAACCGCGATCGCGCTACCGGCGCGCACTCGTGCCGGCGTTGGCGCTCCTCGTCGCACTCGGCATCGCATTCGCGGTCCCGGACGCCCGCAGCGCGATCCTGCGCTTCCTCCACATCGGCGCGGTCACGATCGAGCGAGTCGAGACGCTGCCCGCCGCGCGCGAACGCCCGCTCACCGCCGGACTCGGGCCGGCGCTGTCGCTGCACGCGGCAGAGACAAGATCCGGCGTGTCGCTCGTCCTCAACGGGCAGCGGCCGCAGCGCTTCTATGCGCAGCCCGGGCTGATCGCGACGCTGCTCAACTACCGCGGGAAGCCGGTGCTCCTCGCGGAGCTGCAGGCTGACCAGACGGGAATCGTGAAGAAGCTCGCCGGCCCCGAGACCAGGGTCGAGCCTGCGCCCATCGGCTCGTTCGGCCTCTGGCTCGAGGGCGGCCGACACGTCCTGATCTGGGAGACCGGGTCTGGGGAGGTTCGGCAAATCGAGCCGCGGCTCGCGGGAAACGTCCTGATCTGGGCCGAAGGCGGCCGCACCTTCCGTCTCGAGGGCGACTTGAGCAGGGGCCAGATGTTAGAGCTCGGGCGACAGATCACCCGATAAGGGGGGAACCGCAGCGCCGCTTCTTCCGAATAAGGAAGCGATGACTGTGGCGGAAACAGAGATCAGGGAAGAGATCGAGCTGGTCGAGGCCTGGCGGGCCGAGCAGCTCGAGATGGCGGGCTACGGGGCCCAGACGGCGGCAGAGATAGCGATGCGGCAGGACATCGACCTGCACCTCGCGATCGATCTGCTCTCGTCGGGTTGCTCGGCCGAGCTGGCCGCTCAGATCCTGCTCTAGCAAGCAGGCCCCTGCGGCTACGGGCAGAATTCCCTGCCCTGTGACCTTCCTTGCGTCCATACCGTCGCCCTCGAGCGGCACGATCGACCTCGGGCCGTTCACGATCCACATGTACGGGCTGATGTTGCTGCTCGCGATTGCGGCCTGCTGCGCGCTCACCGGTTATCGCTGGGTCAAGTGGGGCGGCGACTGGGATCTCGTCTTCCGCGTCGCCGTGTGGGGAGTTGCGTTCGGCATCGTCGGTGCGCGCCTCTACCACGACGTCACGAGCTGGAACGAGGTGCCCGACCAGTGGTGGGGGCCGTTCGCCGTCTGGCAGGGCGGGCTCGGCGTCTGGGGCGGAATCCTCTTCGGAGTCCTGGCGGGCGCGTGGATCGTGCACCGCTCCGGCCAGAGCGTGCGGCTCTTCATGGACGCCGTCGCACCGGGGCTGCTCCTGGCGCAAGGAATCGGCCGCATCGGCAACTGGTTCAACCAGGAGCTGTTCGGCAAGCCGACCGACCTGCCGTGGGGACTGGAGATCGATCCGCAGCACCGGCCGCCCGGCTACTTCGACCACGCCACGTTCCACCCGACGTTCCTTTACGAGCTCACCTACGACCTGATCGGGGTGGCGATCCTGCTCTGGATCGATCGCCGCTTCAACATCCGGCGCCCGGCGCTCTTCGCCCTCTACGTCTCCTACTACTGCTTCGGGCGCTTCTTCGAGGAGTTGCTGCGCGTCGATCCCGCGCACGAGTTCCTCGGCCTGCGCCTCAACGCGTGGGTCTCGATCGCGGTGTTCATCCTCTCGACGGCGTTCTTCATCTGGTGGCAGTTCATCAGGACGCCGAGCAGTGACGACCGGCCGCGCGCGACCAGGACGATCGTGCCCACGGGCCCGGCGATGTCCGTCCCCAAGGGCCGCGTCCGCTCCGGACGCTAGGTTGGCGCACGATGATCGTGCGTGAGCTCGACCTGGACCTGGACGCCTTCGAAGGCCCCTTCGACCTGCTGCTGACGCTCGTCCTCAAGGAGGAAGTCGACCTTGCGGACGTGGACGTCGCCGGGATCGTCGTGCGTTTCCTCGAGCGGCTCGCCGAGCGGGACGCGCTCGATCTGGATGCCTGCGGTGAGTTCCTCGTCCTGGTCGCCGCGCTGCTGGAACTGAAGGCGCGCGGGCTCTTCGAGGACGAGGCGGCGGAGCTGTCCGAACTCGAGCCCGAGGAAGCTGCGGAGGAGCTGGCACGGCGCCTCGCCGAGTACCGGCGCATGAAGGAGGCGGCGGGCTGGCTGGCGGAGCGGCTGTCGTCGGAGCGCGACCGGTTCTTCCGGGTCGGGCCGGCGCCGCTGGCGCCCCAGCCGGAACGGCGGCTCGCGCCACAGGATCCGGAACAGCTCGCGAACGTCGTGCGGCTGCTCGCCGCGGAGCCGCCTACGGTTTCCCTGGCGCACATGGAGTTGCGGTTCCCGCCGGTGGCACAGTTCCTCGAACGTTTCCGCGCGTTGCTCGCGCGACGTTCAGTTTTCGATTTCGATGCCGAGCTCGACGGGCTGTCGCGTGCCGAGCAGGCGATCGCTTTCTTGGCCTTGTTGGATCTGCGTCGTTCGGACGAGATCAGGATCAGCCAGGCGGCTCCTTTTGCTCCCATTCGTGTCAGTAGGGTGGAGCAGGAAAGCGCCGTCGTGAACGAAAGGACCCACTCTTGGAACGTCCGCTCCGCCTAGTCGCCGCCAATCCGCTCGATCAGCTCGCGCGGACGCTCGAGGCACTGCTCGTCGTAGCGAGCGCGCCGCTACCCGTGGAGGAGCTGGTCGCTGCGGCGGACGACGATCGCGAGCGGGTCGAGCTCGCACTCGGGTTGCTGGCGGAGCGCTATCACGAGGGTCGCAGCGGCATCGTGCTGGAGCAAGTGGCCGGCGGCTGGGCTTTCCGCGCGTCTCGTGACGCGGCGGAGGCCTGCGGTCGGTTGTTCGAGCGGCCGGTGCAGCGCGGACTGTCGCAGGCCTCTTTGGAGACACTGGCGATCGTTGCCTACCTCGGGCCCTGCACGCGACCGGAGATCGCGCGCATCCGCGGCGTGGCCGCGGACTCCGCTGTTGCAGGGCTGACCGAACGAGGACTGATCACCGAAGCGGGCCGCGAGGATGGTGCCCTCGGTGGCGCAGTGAAGTACAAGACGACGCCGATGTTCGAGCGCGTGTTCGGTCTCGAGAGCCTGTCGCAGTTGCCGCGGCTCGACGACCTCCCCGGCGACGTCGACGATCTGCGTGAGCGGTTGCACGCGGTCGCCGAGCAGCGCAGCGCTTAACCCGTCAAGCAGCGGGCCCCGCAAGTGCGGGGCCCGCTCTTTGGGTCAGTCCGGCGCGCCGATGATGAGGAAGACGATCACCGACAGCGCGGCGAGGCTGGCGATGACGACTGCTGCTGACGCCATCATCCTGCCCCGGCCTCCCTGGAGGCGGCTGCGGGCCTGGAGGCCGACGGCGATCGCGGCGATCGCTACCGCAACGCCCGCCCAGCCCAGAGCGTCTGCGATGTCCCACGCGATGGTGACGCCGGGAACGGAGATGAGCGCGAGTGCGAGCGCCAGCTTGGGCCGCGCGGGAGCCGAGGGCGCGAGTTCAACTGCGGGTCTTGCGGTACCGCTGGTCATATGTTCCTCCAGTCGTTGGCTTGACACCAACGACGCTACGGGCGTGCGGCCGCACGAACATCGGGACGACCACTCGACCTCGCTCAGCGCTAGTACTAATGCTGAGCCGCGCCGAGGTAGGCGAGGACTGCGAGCACTCGCCGGTGCCCGTCCTCGCCGTCCGCCAACTCGAGCTTCATCAGGACGTGGCGAACGTGTGCCTCCACTGTGCGCTCGCTCAGATACAGGCGCCTCGCGATACCGGCGTTGGTGAGGCCTTCGGCCATCAACTCGAGCACTTCGCGCTCGCGACCCGAGAGCTCCGGAAGAGGGGTGTCGCCGTCCGCCGAGGAGACGAGTCTCGCGACGACCTGCGGGTCGAGGGCCGAGCCGCCGTGAGCGACTCGCGCGGCGGCGTCGAGGAAGTCGCCGACCTCGAGGACGCGGTCTTTCAGCAGGTAACCGAAACCCCCGAGCGACACGAGCTCGACAGCGTGGCTCGTCTCGATGTGCTGGGAGAGAATGAGCACGCCGAGGTCTGGATGTTCGGCTTTTATCGCCCGCGCCACCCGCGTGCCCTCGTCGGTGAAGGTCGGGGGCATGCGCACGTCGAGGACAACGAGGTCCGGGCGGTGCGTTGCGATCGTCGGCAGCAAGCGCTCGGCGTCGCCGAGGGAAGCGACCACCTCGTGACCACCGTCTTCGAAGAGCAACGCGAGGCCCTGGCGCAGCAGGGCCTGGTCCTCGGCGATTACGACGCGCACGGCAACTCCGCCCTCAGCGTGGTCCCCGTGTCCCGGGCGCTCTTGATGAGCAGGCTGCCGCCATGCGCCTCGACCCGGTCCGCGAGCCCGCGCAACCCCGAGCCGTGGGCCGGCTCGGCACCGCCCTTGCCGTCGTCGGTGACGTAGACCACGAGGCTTCCCGCCTCGTTCTTCGCGCTCAGCGTGACCTTCGTCGCGGCGGCGTGCTTGACCGCGTTCGTGAGGCCTTCGCTTGCGATGAAGTAGGCCGCCGCTTCGATGTGCGGAGGAAAGCGATCCGTGCACGCACTCACCTCGACCGCAAGCGGGGCCCGGCCGGCGAGTTCCCGCAGCGCCGGGGCCAGTCCGTCGTCGAGCTGGCTGGGACGTACGCCCCGCGCGAGCTCACGCAGCTCCTCGATGGCGAGCGTGATCTCGCCGAGCGCGCCGTCGAGCGTCGCCGCCGTGCCGTTCGCAGAGGGGCTCAGCTCGTGCTGGGCATGGCGCAGGGCCAGGCCGATCGAGACGAGTCGCTGCTGGGCGCCGTCATGTAGGTCACGCTCGATCCGGCGCCGCTCCTCGTACCCGGCCGACACGATCCGCGCGCGAGATGCCTCGACCTCGTCGAGCTGGCGCCGTAGCTCGACCCGGAGCCGCGCGATCTCCAGTGCGAGCCCGGCCGCTTCGACGACCTCCTCCAGCAACCTGGTCTGTGTTGGATCCACCGGGCTATGCAGAACCACGCCGAGCGGCACGCCGGCACGCTCGACGGGGGTTCGCTCGCGCTGGTCGTTCGGTGCGTCGATCACGGCCCTGCCACGCGGGTCGACGTAGAGCTCGCTCTCGGGCAGCCAGAACCGGAGCTCGAGAGCGGGGTCGGAGAGCACATCGCGTAGGAGTGGCTCGACAAGTTCCGGAGCCGCCCGGCCGGCACGCAAATCCTCGAGGAAGTCACCGGTCCGGCGCAATGCGTCGAAGCGGGCCCGGCGGAAGCGGCGGTCGACCGCGTCCTGGACACGTGCTCGCAGCGGTCGGAAGGCGACCGCGACCGTCAGTGTCGCGCCGGCGGTCACCCAAGCCGACCCGCTGCCGAGCGCTGTACCGAGCACGAGAGCCGTAATCGCATAGGCGGCTGCGAGCAGGATTGTCAGCACGCCGTAGACCAGCGTGCGGTTGATCAGCCGGTCGATCTCGTACAACCGGTAGCGCAGGACAGCTACTCCTATCGACGCGGGGATCGCTCCCAACATGAAGAAGAAGAGCGCGTTGAAGATGTCGAGTTCATCGGAGCTGTGGGTGGCGATCGCTCCAGCCAGGCAGATGAGCAGCGTCAGGGGAACAAGAAAAGCGGTGTACGTAAGCCATCTGAGCTGCAGCCGCTCGACGCCTGTCGCGTTGCGGAACCGGCCGCGCATGGCGATTGCGCTCGCCACGATGCTTCCGAGCACGCCTAGGAATGCAACCGGCCAGAGCGCGGCAAACCATCCGGGCAGGCTCGGCAGAGGCCTCTCCACATTCTGGTACGGCGCCTCGAACGGCTCCGAGTCGAAGAACCCGAGGAGCAGGAGCAGCGCGAACGCCGCCACCGCACCGATGGCCACTCTGCGCAAGCGGGGCGTCGACAGGTTGCCGTCGGGGAAGACAAGGGCGATCGCCGTGAGCAGCCCAAACAGCAGCGGCCAGGCGGCCTGATCCCACAACACCGCCCACTCGGCTCCCGGAAGCGCGCCGGGACGTTCCTGGATGGCGTACTGCGCATATCCCTGCGCGACGCCGGCGCCGGCCATGATCGCACCGTTCGCCAGCAGCAACCATCCGATTGCGTGCCCCGGCCGCCGAACGGCGATCAGCAGGCCGACCCCGACCGAGGCCCCCACGGCGCTCAACGCGAGGACGTACTGCCACCACGGGTCGCCGTGGGAGCCCGCCAGCACGCTCAGAACCACAGCGAACGTCGCGAGTGCCGCTGCGGCGGCTGCGATCAACCACGGCCAGGCGGAGAATCGGCGCAAGCGACCATCGTCTCAGCACTGCGACGGGACGGCAACAGAGCTGGCACGCGGCCGACAGGAGTACTGGCACTGAATGAGGTCCAGTGTGTGTAACTAAAGCGGGCGCTTGCGCCCGGTTGCCTCGACCCAGCGATACCCGAGAATCGGGACGCCGAGTGCGCGGCGGGCGCCACGGAGCCGGCGCGGCAGGCGTAGATAGATCTCCGGCAGCTGCGCCCGCTTGATCAGATGCGCCGCCGCGGCGATTCGGAACAGCGGATCCGTCAGCGGAAACTTCAGCTGCGAGGAGCGCACGACGTCGAGCTCCAACTCGGGATGCTCGAGCACCGAGCGGAAATGCCCCTCCGATTCGTACTCGCGCATGTGCGTCGGATCGAGCTGCCACCGCTCGGGCGCCGGCGGTTTCCCCTTGTAGAGCCAGAACGCATGCTGTCCGCGGATCACGCTCGCGACGTAGAACCACCCGCCGGGCTTGAGCAGGCGCGCGATCTCCGGCGCAAGCACGCGGTCATCCGTCAGGTGCTCGATGACCTGCGACGAGATCACGGCATCCACAGAAGCGTCCGCCAACTCGTCGACCCGCGCGACGTCGGACACGATCCCGTGCACCTTCGGCGACAGCCGCTCGCACAATGCGACGTGCTCTGCCGAGATGTCGACCGCGTAGATCGTCTCGCCGACAAGACCCGCGTGATCGAGCGGCCACAACGTCCCGCCATCGCCCGCGCCGAGATCCGCCAGGACGCGCGGCGGCGATCGCTCCGCTGTTTCGCGCAGGAGCGGAGGCATCCACTCCGTCAGGAAGTAGCGGGAGTGCTCGAGATCTGCGACCGAAGGGCCGCTAGCTTCCAAAGCTCTGACGGCGCGGCAAATCACGCTCCACGTCGACGAGGTGCCCGTCGCGCGACACGTAGCCGTCCTTGCCGCCGACGACGAGCAAGACGAGGTCCTCGGAATCGCTCGCGTTCGACACCAGGCGCGGGGTGGTCGACTCGACGTGGAGGAGGCCGCCCTCTCCGAGCTCTCGCACCTCGTCGCCGACCTCGACGCGGGCTCGCCCGCGGTGAACGAAGTAGAGCTCGTCCTGTTCGTCGTGCCAGTGCTTGAAGCCCACGTAGCCCGGCGGGTACACGATGGCATTGACGCCGAACGCGGTCACGCCAAGCGCCCCCCGGACTTTGCGAAAGCCGAAGCCCTCGCCGAGTTCATCCACAGAACTGAATGCGTATCCACTCATAGCTTGCGCACGATCTCCTCTGCTTCCTCGCGGGTGAACGCGCGGAGCGTCTCCGTGTGCTCCGCGCCGTAGCGATTCAATTTCATCAGGATCTCCATCGCGGTGCCGTCATCGGGCGCCTCGAAGATCTCGACCACGTCGTAACGGCCGAGCGTGACGTAGACGCCGACGATGCTTCCGCCCGCCTCGGCGATGATCCGCTCGCCCTCCTCGATGCGTTCGCGCCACTTCGGCAGGCCGGCAAAGCCCTGTGTCGTAAAGCGCATCAGAGTCACGTAGTGGGCCATGGAGCGAATATATGACTCATGCGCCTGAACGCCTATCTCGCGAGGGCCGGAATCGCCTCCCGGCGCGGCTCGGACGACCTGATCAAGGCCGGCCGCGTCAAGGTCAACGACGTGCCCGGCGCGCTGAACACCTACGTCCACACCGGCGATCGGGTGGAGGTCGACGGGAAACCGGTCACGGCGCAGGCGCTCAGGTACGTGCTCCTCAACAAGCCCGCTGCGACCGTGACGACCGCCCGCGACCCGCAGGGCCGTCCGACCGTCGTCGACCTGGTCGCGGAGATTCCGGAACGAGTTGTCCCCGTGGGCCGGCTCGATGCCGACACGACGGGCGCATTGCTCCTCACGAACGACGGCCCACTCGCGCACCGGCTCGCGCATCCGCGTTACGGCGTCGAGAAGGTCTACGGGGTCGAGGTCGAGGGCGAGCCGGACGATGCGGCGCTGCAGCTGCTCGCAGAAGGAATCGACCTCGACGACGGCCGTACCGCTCCCGCAGGTGTTCGCCTGCTCGGCCCGTCGAAGCTGGAGTTGACGCTGCACGAGGGCCGCAAGCATCAGGTGAAGCTCATGTGCGAGACCGTCGGTCATCCCGTGCGGCGCCTACATCGAACCGGATACGCAGGATTAACCCTCGAAGGGCTCGAGCCCGGCGCGTGGCGCGAGCTCGAACCCTCCGAAGTAACGCGACTTAGGACGCTGCTGCAGCCGCAGCGTTGAGCAGTTGCTCGGCCCTCGTGATCCAGTCCTTCGCCTGCTGCTCGCGAACAAGCGGTTACGGCTGGGCGAAGCCCATACGCTCGTACATGAGCGCAAGAGTGGGAGCCGAGGAGGCGCGGGCCTTCTCGGCTCCCACCGCCAGCAGGCGGTGCAGCTCGGCCGGGTCGGCGCGCAGTTCGCGGTAGCGCGATTGAATCGGCTCGAGTAGCCCGATGATCCCTTCGGCGATCTCCTCCTTGAAGCGTCCGTAGCCGGTGCCGTCGTACGTCGCCTCGACGTCCTGAATCGACTTCCCCGTGACGACGGTCACCAACTCGATCAGGTTCGAGATGCCCGGCTTCTTGTCGGGTTCGTAGCGCACGTCCGAGCCGGAATCGGTGACCGCGGTCTTGAGCTTCTTGCGAATCGTGTCCGGTGAGTCGAGCATCAGCACGGTTCCGCTTTCCGACCCGCGCGACTTGGACATCTTCACGGTCGGCTCCTGCAGGTTCATCACACGACCGCCGGTCTCCGGGAAGACTCCTTCCGGTATGACAAAGGTCTCGCCGTAGCGAGTATTGAACCGCTGCGCAACGTCGCGCGTGAGCTCGAGGTGCTGCCGCTGGTCTTCCCCGATCGGGACGATGTCGGTTCGGTAGAGCAGAATGTCGCCTGCCATCAGTACGGGATAGGTGAAGAGCGCAGCCGAGACGAACTCCTCCTCCGCGACCCTCTCCTTGAACTGCGTCATTCGCCCGAGTTGGCCGTAGCCCGTCACCGACGACAGCAGCCAGGCCGCCTCGGCATGGGCGGTGACGTGGCTCTGGACGAAAACCGTCGAGCGTTCTGGGTCGAGGCCGGTGGCGAAAAGCATCGCCGTGATGTCCAGCGTGCCGTCGAGCAGCGCGGCCGGATCATGGGTGATCGTGATCGCGTGAAGGTCGACGATGCAGAAGAAGCCCTCGCCGCGCTCCTGTGTCTGGGCGTACTGGCGGAAGCCCCCACTGAAGTTGCCGATGTGGGGGTCGCCGCTGGGCTGGATGCCGCTGAAGATCCGCATTGGACGGACAAAAGTATCCTGACTTCCATGGCTGTGGTCGAGCGACTTGCGATTGTCGGCACCGGGCTCATCGGCGCCTCGGTGGGGCTCGCGGCGCGCGCTGCAGGAGTGGGGGACGTTCGCGGGTGGGACGTCGATCCGGCCGCGCTGGCCATTGCGGTCGAGCGCGAAGCGGTCGACGCTGCCGATTCTCTCGGTGCCGCGGTCTCAGGCGCTGAGCTGGTGATCGTCGCGGCACCGGTGGCAGCGCTGCCGGCGCAGGTCGCGGCGGTGCTCGACGCGACGAGCGACGGGACCACCGTGTCGGACGTCGGTTCGACGAAGACACCGCTCACGCGGGCGGTGAGCGACGCCCGTTTCATCGGCGGGCATCCGGTCTGCGGCTCGGAAACGCACGGCCCTGCGCATGCGAGCGGCGGACTGTTTCGCGGGGCGACCTGGTTCCTGACGCCGGACACGACGACTGACCCGGAGCGCTACCGGATGCTGCACGGTTTCGTCGCGTCGCTCGGCGCGGTACCGGTCGCGGTCGACCCGGAGGCGCACGACCGGCTCGTCGCGCTCACAAGTCATCTTCCGCATGCGCTCGCGAACGTGCTTCTCAATCAGGCGGGTGCGTCGCGGGTCGACGGACACGAGCCGCTAGCCGCCGCAGGTGGCTCGCTTCGTGACATGACGCGCGTTGCGGGAGCGAATCCGCGGATCTGGGTCGACATCTTCCTCGACAACGCCGAGGCTCTCGCAGCCGCGCTCGCGGAGCATCGCCGCCGGATCGAGCAGGTCGAGCGTGCGCTGGGGGAGGGCGATGCCGGCTTCCTCGCGCGTTGGATCGGCGAGGCGTCGGACAACCGGCGCCGCATGCTCGCCGATGCGTACGAGGAGCCGGGCATGCTGCAACGGATCCGCGTGCACGTGCCCGACCGCCCCGGCGTCCTCGCGGGGATCACGCAGGCGCTCGGCGCGGAGCGGATCAACATCGAAGACTTCGAGCTGCAACATCTTTCGCGCGAGCGAGGCGGCACGCTCACGCTCCTGGTCGGCGGCGAAGACGAAGCCGAGCGAGCGGCGAAGATCCTCGAGGCGCAGGGCTACCACGTCGTGATCTCACCCGTCCTCGAATGACGGCGTACCGGTGCCAGGCACGGGTACGAAACTGTGACGCCGGCATGGCGGGTTCCCCGCAAGGCGTGACGCTTTCCGTGAACGTACCGGTGCCAGGCACGGGTACGAAACTGTGACGCGGGCGTGACACGAGTCGAACCTGCCGGGTCGCTGGTGGGGCACATCGCCGTGCCCGGCGACAAGTCGATCTCGCACCGCGCCGTGCTCATCGGCGCGCTGTCAGACGGCGAGACGCACGTGCGCGGCTTCGGACGCTCGGCCGACACGCAGTCGACGATCGACGCCGTGCGCGCGCTCGGCGTCCAAGTCGACGAGGTCGCCGAGGATGAGCTCGTCGTGCACGGCGCCGGGCTGCGCGGCCTGCAGGCTCCCGACGCTCCGATCGACGCCGGCAACGCGGGCACGCTGATGCGGCTGCTCCCAGGGATCCTCGCCGGACAGGAAGGGCGCTTCGAGCTCACCGGCGACGAGTCGCTTCGCTCACGACCGATGGACCGCGTCGCCGAGCCGCTGAAACGAATGGGCGCGCGCATCGAGACGACGAACGGCCGACCGCCCGTCACGATCGATGGAACGGATGCGCTGAAGGGAATCGAATACGTGCTCCCGATGGCCAGCGCGCAGGTGAAGTCCGCGATCCTCCTGGCAGGGCTCAACGCGAACAGCACGACCACCGTGGTCGAGCCCGCACCGACCCGTGACCACACCGAGGTGATGCTCGAGGCGGCAGGAGCGCGCGTCCGCCGCCGACCGGTTTCGGTCTCGATCGAGCCCGCGGGGCAGCTCCACCTCCCCGAGGTCATCGTCCCCGGGGACTTCTCCGCAGCGGCTCCGTTCATCGTCGCCGCGACGCTCATCGCGGGGTCCGAGCTGACGATCCACGACGTCGGGCTGAATCCACGTCGCACCGGCCTGCTGGACGTGCTGGAACGCATGGGTGCGCGCGTCATCGTCTTCAACCGCCGGAAGGTCGGCGGAGAGCTGATCGGAGACCTCGAGGTGCACTCCGCGGAGCTGACGGCGACGGACGTGATCGAAGAGGAGGTGCCTCGGCTCGTCGACGAACTGCCGCTTTTCGCCCTGGCCGCTGGAGTCGCGCGCGGCGTCAGCCACGTGACCGGAGCCGGCGAGCTCCGGCTCAAGGAGTCGGACCGCATCGAAACTGTGACGGAAGGGCTGAAGACAATGGGCGTCCGCATCCAGTCGCGCGACGATGGTTTCGAGGTGAGAGGCGTACCGACACGTCCGAACGGCGGCCGGATGCCCTCGGATGGAGACCACCGGATCGCAATGCTCGGGGCGGTCACGGGCGTTGTCTCCCGCGACGGCGTGGAGGTCGAGGGCGCCGATGCAGTGGCTATAAGCTTCCCCGGGTTTTTCGACCTCCTCAACTCGGTTTCCAGACGATGATCGTTGCCATAGACGGGCCCGCAGGGGCAGGGAAGAGCACGGTCGCACGGCGACTCGCCGAGCGGCTCGGCTTCCGCTACCTCGATACCGGGGCGATGTACCGCGCGCTGACGTGGCTCGCGATGCAACGCAGCCTTCCGCTCGGGGACGGCGAGCCGCTCGGAGAGCTCGCCGCGGCGAATCCAGTCACCTTCGACGAAGCAGGCCGCGTCTCGATCGCCGGGATAGACGTGACCTCCGTGATCCGCCGATCGAACATTGACCGCAACGTCCCCGCCGTGGCGCGACACCCTGCCGTCCGCGCGGTGATGCGCGAGCGCCAGCGCGAGCTCGGCCACCAGGGCAACGTCGTCATCGAAGGACGGGACATCGGCACGGTCGTCGCGCCGGATGCCGAGGTGAAGATCTATCTCAACGCCGACTCGGGCACGCGCGCACGCCGCCGCCAGGCGGAACGGCCGGACATCGGCGGCGATGCACTCGCGACCGACCTCCGCCTCCGTGACGAGAGCGATGCGGTCCGCATGCAACCGGCTCCCGACGCGGAGCGGATCGACACGACCGACCTCCAGGTCGACGACGTCGTGACCCGGATCGAGCAGCTCGTGCAAGAGCGGCTCGCAGCGTCCCAGCGATGAACCGCACGCAGATCGCCCAGGTGCTGGGGCGGCCGTTCTTCGCGGGGGCGGTGCGGCTCGTCACGCCGCTGCGCGTATACGGCCGAGACCGCATCCCCGCTAACGGGGGGCTCGTTCTGTGCTTCAACCACTTCTCGTGGCTCGACCCCTGGGCGATCGGCTCCTACGTGCCGCGCACGCTCTACTACGTCGCCAAGCAGGAGGCGCACGACAACCCGATCATCGGCCCGTTGATCCGCACCTTCGGCACCATCGCGGTGCGCCGAGGTGAGTCGGACCGCGAAGCGGTGCGCATCATGCGCGACATCGTGCACCGCGGCGACGCGCTGGGGATGTTTCCCGAAGGCACGCGGCAGGAGCGCGAGCCCGGCCCCGTCCAGCCCGGAGCCGCGATGGTCGCCGTGCAGGAGGGCGCCCCCGTTGTCTGCGGCGCCATTCACGGCTCGCAGGACTGGCGCCTCGGCAACTTCCATCCGGTCTCGGTCGCATTTGGCGAGCCGTTCGACGTGAGTCACCATCCGCGCAACTCCAAGGGGTACCGCGCGGCGGCGGTCGACATCGAGCAGGAGCTCAGACGGCTGTGGAAGTTTCTCGTCACCACGCACGAGCAGGGCCGGCCGCGCAACGCGACGCCGCCGGCGTGACGGACACAACGCCGGACACGACGCCGGAGCCGCCGCTGCACGGGACAGTCGCGATCGTCGGCTTCCCGAACGTCGGCAAGTCGACGCTGATCAACAGGCTCACCGGGTCGCGCGCGGCGGTCGTGCACGAGACCTCGGGCGTGACACGAGATCGCAAAGAGCTCATCGGCGAGTGGAACGGGAAGCGCTTCCTCCTCATCGACACAGGCGGTGTCGACATCGCCGATCAGTCGCCGATGACGAAGTCGATCGCAGCGCAGGCCCAGCTGGCGGTCGGGGAAGCGGATCTCGTCCTCTTCGTCGTCGACGCGAAAGCTGGAGTGACGCCCGGGGACGAAGAGGTCGCGGACATCCTGCGGCGCGCACGCAAACCCGTTTTGCTGATCGCGAACAAGATCGACGATCCCGCGCAGGAGAGCCTGGCGCTCGACCTGCACCGCCTGGGACTCGGCGAACCGCGGCCCGTCTCCGCGCTGCACGGGAACGGAAGCGGAGATCTCCTCGACGTGATCGTCGAACAGCTTCCCGGCGCCGGGCGAGAGGAGATCCCCGACGACGCGGTTCGCGTCGCGATCCTCGGGCGGCCGAACGTCGGCAAGTCGTCGCTGCTGAACGCAATCCTCGGCCACGACCGCGTGATCGTTTCGGAGACGCCGGGCACGACCCGTGACTCGATCGACACCGTCTTCAAACGCGGAGATCGCACCTTCGTTTTCGTCGACACTGCGGGCATCCGCCGCAAGCGACGGCATCGCCAGGGCATCGAGTACTACTCGGAGCTACGAGCACGCGAGGCGGCCGAGCGTGCGGACATCGCCCTCATTCTCGTCGACACCTCAGAGGGGCTCGTCGACCACGATCTCACTGTCGCCGACATCGCGCGCAAGGCGCAGGATTCGACGATCGTCGTGCTGTCCAAGTGGGATGTGACGACGCTCGGCATCGAAGACATCAGGCCCGAGCTGGAGCGCCGGCTGAAACAGCGCCCTCCGCACGTCGCCGTATCCGCCAAGACGGGGCGCGGGGTCGAGCGGCTGCTGGACGCGATCGAGAAGCTCTACGACAAGCACACATCGCGGGTGCCGACCGCCGAGCTCAACCGTTTCCTCGCCGAGCTTCGCGAGAAGCGCCAGCCCCCGTCGCGCGAGGGCCGGAGCCTGAACCTGCTCTACGGGGCGCAGGTGTCCGCTCGGCCACCGCGCTTCCGGTTCTCGGTCAACGACCAGTCTCTGGTCACTCGCGACTACGGCTACTGGGTCGAGAACCAGGTGCGCGAGCGGTTCGAGCTCGAAGGGGTGCCGGTCACGATCGACTTCGTTCCGCGTTAGGCGCCGACTCGGCGGCGCCGCAGAGAGGCCGTGTGGGCTACGCCCGCGCGGCCGTCCTTCGAAGCGAGATGTGGAGCACCTCTCCCTGCTCGACGAAGCCTGCGCGCGCATAGATCCGCGCCTCGTCGGCGCCGTGAGCCATCAGGAAGACAAGAGTCATGCCCTTGGCGAGCGCCGCATCGGTGAGCCAGCCCGCCATCGCCGCCGCGATGCCCCGACGCCTGAACTGTTCGCGGACGCCGATCGCGGCCAGCTCCGTCACGCCGTGATACGGCGCGACGCAGAGACCTGCACCGGCAGCCTCTCCGGTCTCCGCATCCCGGGCGAGTACGACGACACCGCCCGTGTCGGCCGTGCGGTGGAGCCCTGCGACCGCGCTCTCCGAAATGGGGTCGCGTTCCTCGTACGCCTCCCACTGAACCTCCGCGACGCCGCGGAACTCGCCCTCGGTCGACGGCGCAACGAACTCGATGCCCGTGGGCGCCACGAAAATGGGCGTCTCGCAGGTCATCAGCGGGAGTCGCCCTTCGATCTCGAACCCGGTTGCGAGGAGCACGGCTTCGATTGCGGGAGCGACGGATGGGATGTACTCGAGCCGCGGCTTTCGCTCGCGGGCCTGGTAGGCGGCGACGAGCGACTCGACGTCGGCGGGGGAGGCGATGCCGGCGTCATCCGGGATGGCGTAATTGAGGAAAGGGTTGGTCGTGTCGCCGGTGAAGGTCGCGAGGAACGGGCCGATTCGTTCGGTCTCGCGGCCACGCGGCGCGTGGTGACGAAGCGCTTCCTGGATCCGTCCTAGGATGGCGCGATCCTAGAGAAGGAGCCGGGTGAAGATCGTCGTCGTGGGAGGTGGATCGTGGGGAACCGCGTTTGCGGCCCTCCTGCGCGACCGCGGCCACGACGTCACGCTCGCGTGCCGCGACCCCGAGCAGGTGCGCGCCATCGAAGAGACGGGCCACAACCCTCGGTACCTCACGACGACAGACCTTCGTGGTGTCAAACCGGTGACGGTCGAGAACGCGCCGATCGCCGAGGCGGAGCTGATCGTGCTCGCGGTTCCGAGTCGCGCCTTCGCCGACGTTGCGGCGGCGTTGCCGGGCGATGCGCCGGTGCTGATCCTGACGAAAGGCCTCGACCCGGGAACGGGAAGCCGGTTGTCGACACGCGTGTTGGGCCGCCCGGTCGCGGTGCTGTCGGGGCCGAACATGGCGGAAGAGATCGCGCAGGGCCTGCCGACGGCGACCGTGATCGCAAGCGAGGATCGCGAGCTCGCGGAGCGGTTGCAGGAAGCCATCAACTCCATGGTCTTCCGCGTGTACGTGAACGACGATCTGGTGGGCGTCGAGATCTGCGCGGCCGCGAAGAACGTGATCGCGCTCGCGGCGGGCGGAGTGGACGGGCTCGGGCTCGGCGACAACGCCAAGGCGAGCCTGATCACGCGCGGCCTGGCCGAGATGGCGCGGCTCGGCGAAGCGTGCGGGGGAGAGCCCGAGACCTTCTCCGGGCTCGCCGGCATGGGCGATCTGAACGTCACCTGCTACTCGGGCTTCGGGCGCAATCGCCGCGCGGGGGAGCTAATCGCACGTGGCGCCACCGCGGACGAGGCCGCGGCGCAGATCGGACAAGTGGTGGAGGGCCTCACGACAGCGCCCGTTCTCAGAGATCTCTCACACAGGGTCGGCGTCGAGCTGCCGATCACCGAGGGCGTCTGCCGCGTTCTGGGCGGCGAAAGCCTCGACGCGCTGCTCGCCAGCCTGATGGGACGCCAGCCGACCAACGAGTGAGGGCTACCATTGGGGGATGCGTGCCGCCGCCGCAGCGCTCGCACTCGGTCTCCTGCTCGTAGCAGCCGGCTGCGGTAACAGCAGCGCCGCAACGGGAACGTCCTCAGGCACCGATGCAGCGAGTCTCGTTCCGGCGAGCGCGCTCGCATACGTCAGCGCGGACGCGAATCTCGACTCGGAGTCCTGGCAGATCGTCACCGACCTCCTCGGCCCGATCGCGGGAACCGGCGCCGACTACAAACGGGACATCCAGCCAGCGCTCGGCGACCGCGTGAACCTTGCGGTGCTGGGCGTCGAGGACGGCAAGCCCGAGGCCGTCGCGATCGTGAAGCCGACGGACGTGGCGAAGTTGCAGGCGCTCGCCAAGAAGTTCGACCGAGGGACCGAGCACTACACCGTGGAGAGCATCGGCGGCTGGTCGGTCGTCGCAGATTCCGCGGCGGCTTTCCAGTCCGTTCGCGACGCCAACACCGGCAGCTCGCTCGCCGACAACGCCGACTTCAAGAGCGCGATGTCGCAGGTCGGCGGCAGTTCGTTCGCGACCGCGTACGCGTCGGGTTCCGGAGTGGAGCAGCTGCCGGCCAAGCTGCGCGCGCTCGTACGGGTCGCAGGCTCGCCGCGCTGGGTCGCCGCGGGCGTCACTGCGGACAAGAGCGCGCTTCATCTCGACGTGCGCGCCGCCGGCGCGTCGACACCGGCGGCATACAGGCCGGCGCTGCTCAACGACGTTCCCTCGGGCGCGATCCTCGCGGTCTCGTTCAAGGACGTGAATCAGCTGTTCGCACGGATCCAGGCCGAGCCCACGCTGCGCGCATCGCTGCCACCGTTCCTCAACGGTTTGAGGTCGCTCGGCGGCGAAGGCGTGCTGTTTCTCCAGCCGGGCACGCTGCTGCCGGTGATCACCCTCGAGATTCAGGCTCATGATCCCGCGGCGGCGGCGAAGTCGCTCCGCACCCTCGCAGCGCAGGCCGCGAAGCTGCTGCCGTTGCGAGTCGAACGGCATGGGAATAACGTTCTCCTGACCAACGCGGCGGCCGGGACCAGCCCCGGAAGCGGATCCCTCCTCGAGGATCAGCCGGTCAAGGACGCGTTCGCCGCGGCCGATGTACCCACCGAGGTCACATGGTTGGCATACGCAGACATCCAGCGGCTCGCCCCAATCCTGCAGGCACTCGCCTCGCTGACGGGACCGGGCCAGTCCAAGCCGTCCGCTACCCCGAAGCTCGAGAAGTTCGGGACGGTCGTCGCGTTCGGCGCCCGTTCCGGTGCGACGAGCAGGGTCGAGGTCCGACTGACGACTCGGTAGTACGGAGGCTCAGCCTCCTTCTCGCCGCGCTCGCGCTTCTGCTTGCGGGCTGCGGCGGCACGACGAATCCCAGCGCCGGCGCCGGCGACATCGTCCCGGCCTCGGTTCCTCTATTCGTCTCGCTGGATACCGACCTGAGCTCCGCCCAGTGGCAGGCGGTGGACGACCTCGCGAGCAAGTTCCCGGACAAGCAGAAGGCGATCGACTCGATCAACCAGCAACTGCTCAAGAAGGGACTCGATTGGGACCGTGACCTCAAGCCGGCACTCGGTCCGGAGATCGATGTGGTGACGCTCGATCTCGCACATCCCGGCGAGACCGTCGCCCTGATGCAGGCGAAGGACGAGGGCGCGTTCGAGCGAGCCGTGAAGAAGGGCAACGCCGGCGATCCCTCGAGCAAGCTCGTCTACGAGAAGTTCCACGGCTGGACGCTGATGTCCGACAAGCAAACTGCGATCGACGCATTCAAACAGGCGAGCGACGCCGGGAAGCGCATGCTCTCGGATGACAAGAATTTCTCGGCGGCGATGAGCAAAGCGGGTGACGGCATCTTGCGCGCCTACGTGAACGGCGCAAGCGTGATGGCCGCGGCGAAGAACTTCATGGGCCCGGATGCCGGGTCCTACTTCAAGAAGCTCGGCACGCTCGACTGGCTGCTGATGACGCTGCGCGCGAAGTCCGACGGGATCGCGTGGGACACGACCGTGCACGGGACGCCGGGCAAGGCGTTCAAGAACGTCTATTCGCGCGCCTCGAACGGCAGCCTGCAGAAGGTCGTGCCGAAGGATGCGCTCCTCTATCTCGCGTTTCACGGCTCGAAGGGGATGCTCGGCGGGCTGGGCGACAACCCGATCCTGCAACAGTTCGGCGCCAAGGACCTCGGCGACGCGTTTCAGCAGTTCGGCAAGATCCTCGAGGGCGAGAACGCGCTCTACGTCCGCGCTGCCGGTACGAAAGATGTGCCTGAGGTGACGTTCATCGCTGCCCCCGCGGGTGGCCTGGACGGCGCAGCAGCCCTGGACCGCATCCTGAACCGCTTCGCGAAAGAGCTGGGCGCGCGGCCGAAGCGGACGACGATCGCAGGCTTGCCCGCCCGCGTGATCGGCGCGGGGCCGGTCGCGGTGCGCTACGCAAACGTCAAGGGCAGGCTCGTCATCACCGACCTTCCGGCGGGGATCGTGTTCGCGAAGAACGGCGGCAAGACTTTGGCTGACAGCCAGGAGTACCAGGACGCCGCCAAGAGCTCGGGCCTCCCGGCCTCGCCGCAGGTCGTGCTCTACGTCGACATCCACAGCACGATCCCGGCGATCGACAGGTTCGGCGGTGCGCGGATCCCGGCCGAGGTGCAGCGGAACCTGAAGCCGCTGCGCTCCGTGATCGAATACGCCGTGAGCCACTTCCACGAGCTGCAGATCTCCTTCTTCTTGCGCATCAAGTAGTCGGGCGTTCTGTGTAGCCTGTGGCCCCATGGCCGCGCGCGAGTTCCTGTTCACCTCGGAGTCAGTCACCGAAGGGCACCCCGACAAGGTCGCCGACCAGATCTCCGACACGGTCCTCGACGCCGTTCTGGCGGAGGATCCCAATGGGCGCGTTGCCTGCGAGACATTGATCACCACCGGGCTCGTCGTCGTCGCCGGTGAGATCTCGACCGACATCTACGTCGACATTCCCAAGCTCGTGCGGGAACGGATCTCGGAGATCGGCTACACGCACTCCGAGTGGGGCTTCGACGCGACAACTTGTGGCGTCGTCGTTGCGCTCGACGAGCAGTCGCCCGACATCGCGCAGGGCGTGGATTCTTCATACGAGGTGCAGCACGACCCGGGCGACGACGATCCGCTCGATCGCATCGGCGCCGGCGACCAGGGAATGATGTTCGGGTACGCGTCGAACGAGACGAAGGAGCTGATGCCCCTTCCGATCATGCTCGCGCACAAGATCTGCAAGCGGCTCGCCGAGGTGCGCAAGGCGGGCGAGCTGCCCTACCTGCGGCCCGACGGCAAGGCGCAGGTGACGGTCCGTTATGAGATCGACGACGACGGACGGCAGCGTCCTGTCGAGATTGAGCGCGTGCTCGTGTCAACGCAACACTCCGACGGGATCTCCTCGGAGGACTTGATCAAGCCCGACATCGTCGAGCGTGTCCTTCGTCCCATCCTGCCTGCGGACTTGTACGACGAGAGGCGGTTGATGGACGACCGTGACTTCGTGTTCGTGAACCCGACCGGAAAGTTCGTGCTCGGCGGCCCGATGGGGGACACCGGTCTCACGGGCCGGAAGATCATCGTGGACACCTACGGTGGCGCTGCACGGCACGGCGGCGGTGCGTTCTCGGGCAAGGATCCGACGAAGGTCGACCGCTCGGCGGCGTATGCCGCCCGTTATGTCGCGAAGAACATCGTTGCGGCAGGACTGGCGGATCGCTGCGAGGTCAACGTCGCGTACGCGATCGGCGTCGCGCACCCGGTCTCGATCGCGGTGCAGACGTTCAACACGGAGCACATCCCGACCGACCAGCTGGAAGCGCTTGTGCGCGAGCACTTCGACCTGCGCCCGGCCGCGATCCTGCGCGATCTCGATCTGCGGCGGCCGATCTTCACGAAGACCGCTGCGTACGGCCACTTCGGTCGCGAAGACCGCGACTTCACGTGGGAACGCACCGACAAGGCCGACGCGTTGCGCGAGGCGGCCGGGGTTGCGTCAGCCGCTTCGGTGTAGCGCGTCGAACGTGCGCTTGCCCGTTACGTAGCGCAGTTCGACAACCTTCAGGCCGAGCACCCGTCCGTCGAGCGGCGTCTCGGGGACGCCGATGGAGAGGCCGAGCGCCTCGGTCGGTGAGCCGCTCGCGGGGATGCTGAGATGGAGCGTCTGGCCGGGGAGGAAGCGAAGCTTGCGCAACTGCTTGCCACCGAGCGTGAGTTCTCCTATGCGCGGCAGCTTGTCCTTCGGCAGGGTGAGGGTGAGCTCATAGCGTCCGGTCGTCGACGTGCTGCCGGGCCAGGCGCGGAAGCGCAGCTCGGTGCCCATCCAGCGGTCCGGCTCGAGACCCCAGGTGAGCGAGCGCACGTGCGCGCCGGCGGGGATGCGGTAGGCGACGAGGTCGACGCGAGGACGCGCGACGATCTTGCCTTCGAGGTCGATCGCGGTTCCCGCGATGTTGGCGACGAGCGTCTGCGCGCCTGCGACCGCGCCGTCGATCTCCAGGGTGCCGTCGCTGCGGATCCGCGCGACTGCCTCGGGCAGGCGGTCCGGCGCGTCGGTCGCGAGGACTACGACGCCGCTGAAGTTGCGGTTCCAGGTTTCGAGGCTTGCGCGGGCGAAGATGTTGGATCTCGGCAGGATGAGCTGGCGGGCGGGACCCAGGTCGGAGCGGTCGAGCCAGTCCATCTGCTTCGACCCGAAAGTTCGCGCCGCCCAGCTGGTGGCGAGGCTGTCGGTCGCGTACACGCCGACACCGGCGGCGAGCGACAGTCCGATCGCGAGAGAGGCGAAGAGCTCCGGCACGCCGCGTTTCCGTAACGGCAGTGCCAACGCGAGCAGCGCGAGCGCGAGTGGGATGAGCGCGTAGAGGAGCGCCGCGTTCGTCAAGCCGATCAGGTACGCGACGCGCGCGAAGCCCGTCAGCGTGATGCCGTCGAAGAAGTACGCCGTCGTTCCCGTCAGGCCGGTCAGCTGGAATCTCGACAGCGCGAGCGCGCCGACGAGCCCGATCGCGACATACAAGAACCGACGCGGCGCGCCGCGCTCCACGTAGGAGAAGAACGCGAGGAAGACGAGCGGGGTGCAGTAGAAGAGGTAGCGCTCGAGGGGCCGGTGCGCCTCCGCGGTCGACACCAGCGCGGCCTGGCCGATGAAGAGTGCCAGGGAGCCGACGGTCAGGGCTGCCACGGCGCGGTCGATCTTGCTGCGCGGTTTTACGAGCATGTAGCCGAGGCCGAGGATTGCGCCTGGGACGACCGCCAGGCCGAGCGCGTACGGGAACAGCGTCCCGTTGACGAGCGTCCAATGCGCAAGCGGCCCGAGCGACGGACGCAGGTGCGTTGCGCCTCCGTACGTGCCGAGTGCGCCAGGGATGAAGAGGAGTGCGCCGACGAGTAGGGAGCCGAGCGCTGCGGGAAGTGCGTGACGCCGGTAGTTCCCGCGGCCGCACAGAGCGACTGCGGCGACATACACCAGGGGGAGGATCAGGAATTGCACGCGTGTCGTGACTGCGACGAGACTGACCGCGGGCACCGCGCTCGCCATGCGGCGCGATGGTTCGGCGAGCGCTTTGGCGAGGACGGCGACCGTGAGCAGGAAGACCGGATACGCGAGCGCCTCGGACATGAGGAACGCGTGGTAGACCATCGCCGGTGTGGCGACGGCCGCCGCGGCGGTGAGCAAGGCGAACGACGGGCGGACGATGCGCCGCGCGAGCCAGTAGGCCGGAAAGACCGCGGCGGACATCACGGCCGCGTTGAGGATCTTCGCCGCGGTGTATGCGTCGGTCATCGAGCTCAGGAGCCAGACCGGTGACTGCACGAGCGGGCCGAGCGGAGCGGGGAAGAAGAACGGCTCGCCGCGGATCGAGAGGCCGTGTCCGGCGGCGATGGACTGGGAGAGCTTGCCGTAGAGGAGCTCGTCGTCGAAGACCATTGGCGTGACGTGCCCGAGCGACTGCCAGGCGTGGTAGGCGGCGGCGAGGACGAAGAGCGCAGGCAGTGCCAACCGGCGCGCGAGAACGCGCGAGACGGTGAAGGGCCTGGCCGCAGTTCGGGCAGCCGTAGTCGGAACGGCGCTCACACGGTTCGTATCGGCGCCCAGGGGCGCGCCCGGTAGACGGGGCTCTGAGGCCGCACGGGAGCGAAGGACGTTGCCGGCCGCCGCGGACATGTCCCACGGCGAAAAGCGCGGCCCCCGCGTCGCAGAGTCGCATGGTTGAGCCAGCCCGAAGCCCCTGGTGGAGAAAAAGTCACACTTTCGGTGCGAACTCCATGTCCCGTTCGACCAGCGCGGGCCATGGCGGGGCTGGCCATGGTGGGGACAGTCCCCAACGGGTCCGGTGGAGCCGGGTACTCGGACTAGGCGGGTCGGACGAAGAGGCCTGCGGCGGCTTTTTCGCCGATCGCTCGTTCCTCGCCGTTCAGCTTCACCGTGACCTGGCCCGCCGCCGGTTGGGCATCTCGGACCTCGATCTCGCTACCCGGCACGAGGCCTTCGTCGTAGAACCAGTGCAGGAGGTCGCCGTCGTGCTCCGCCAGTCGCACGATCGTCGCGCGCGCGCCGGCCTTCAGGTCCGACAGCGGCGCGAGGTTGCGGTTCTCGGCCTGCTCGACATCGGGATCGACGGGCCACCCGTGTGGGCAGCGGTCCGGATTCCCGAGCCGCTCCTCGATCCGCTCAACCATGTCTTCGGTGAATGTGTCCCCGAGCAGGTCGGCCTGCACGTGGGCCTCGGCGGCCGTGTAGCCCATGAAGTCGGTCAGAAGCCGCTCGATGATCCGGTGCTTGCGGACGACACGCTCCGCACGTTTGCGACCTTTCCCGGTCAGGAGCGCTTCCTTGTGCTCGCCGCGCTCGATCAGCCCTTCGCCCTCGAGCCGCTTCAGCATCTCGCCGGCCGACGCACGCGAGACGCCGAGCATCTCCGCCACCCGGGACGCGAGCGTCGGAGACCCGGTGCCGAGCGGCCGGTACTCGCCGATCGGAAAGGCGAGGAAGTAGATCGTCTCGAGGTACTCGTCGACTGAATGTCCCTGTGCCATCCGGCTGATCGTAGCCTGTAAGGTGACCCTTACATGAGCACCGCCCAGACCCTCGTGCTCGGCGCGATCGCCGGCTTCACGATCTTCCTCGGCCTGCCGATCGGCCGCATGCAGAACGTCAGCCCGGCGACCAAGGCGTTTCTCGCCGCGACCGCGACCGGCATCCTGATCTTCCTCTTCTGGGACATCATGAGCGGGGCAGTGGGCCCGGTCGAGACCGCCCTCGAGGAAGGCCGGGGCGGTCGGTTCGGTTGGCTCGCGTTCCTGCTCACCGCCGGCTTCTTCACCGGCCTGATGAGCCTCGTCTACTACGACACCTGGATGAAGCGCCGACGCCGCCGCGCTTTCCTCGGGCCGGGCGCCGCGTCCACCGCGGAGTTCGAGCACGACCATCACTTCACCGGGATGTCGCCGGCGCGTTGGCTCGCGATCTTCATCGCGACCGGCATCGGCCTGCACAACTTCTCCGAAGGCCTGGCGATCGGGCAGTCGGCCGCCTCGGATCAGGTCAGCCTCGCGATCGTCCTCATCATCGGCTTCGGGCTGCACAACGCAACGGAGGGGCTCGGGATCTGCGCACCGCTCACCGGTGACAAAGAGCGGCCGAGTTGGGGCTTCCTGGGTCTGCTCGGCCTAATCGGCGGGGCCCCGACCTTCTTCGGGACGCTGTTGGGGCAGGTGTGGGTGAACGAGAGCGTGTCGATTCTGTTCCTCGCGCTCGCCGCCGGCTCGATCCTCTACGTCGTGATGGAGCTCCTGAACGTCGGCCGCGGCCTCGCCTCGAAGACGCTCGTGACGTGGGGCGTCCTGTTCGGCCTCTTCCTCGGCTTCGGCACCGACTTCATCCTCGTAGCCGCCGGGGTCTAGCGTCTCGGCCCGGCTCTAGGCTGGGCGGGTGGCCCGCTATGCCTCTGTGTATCCGCTCGTAACGGCTCGCGCGCTCGCGCGCGAGTTCACGTACGAGGTCGGGGACGAGGTTCAGCCAGGCGCGGTGGTCGAGGTGCGTTTCGGCAACGCGAAGCGACGGGGTGTCGTGACGAAGGTCGACGTCGCGCCGCCGAAAGGCATCGACACTTCGCAGATAGAACGTGTCGTCGAGGAGCTGCCGAAGCCCCTCGTCGAGCTCGCCCTCTGGATTGCGGAGTACTACGGATCCACGCCGGGACGTGCGCTCGCGATGATCGCGCCCGTACAGCGGAAGGCCCGCGGCGAGCGGCCGCAGCCGGCGGAGCGCGACTCGCTGCCGGGGGAGGCGGAGCCGGCCGAGCTCAGCGCCTCGCAGCGAGCGGCTCTCGACCGCATCGTCGGCGCACTCGACACGGGGGAGAGCGCCAACTTTCTCCTCTACGGCGCAACGGGGAGCGGTAAGACCGAGGTCTACCTGCAGGCCTGCGCCGTTGCGCTCGAGCGCGGGCGCGGGGCGATCGTGCTCGTTCCGGAGATCGCCCTCACGCCGCAGACCGTCGGCCGCTTCCGCGCGCGCTTCGGCGAGCGCATCGCAGTGCTCCATTCCTCGCTGACGGAAGCGGAGCGACGTGACGAGCGCGCGCGCATCGCGAGCGGCGACGCGCCGATCGTCGTCGGCGCGCGCTCCGCGGTCTTCGCACCCGTGCCGCGGCTCGGCGTCATCTGTGTGGACGAGGAACACGACGCGTCCTACAAGCAGGAGTCGGATCCGCGTTACGACGCGCGCACCGTTGCGGCGAAGCGTGCGGCGCTCGAAAACGCAGTCGCCGTCTTCGGCAGTGCGACTCCGCGCCCCGAGAGCTGGGGGAAGCTCGAGCGGCTCGATCTCGGCGGACGGCTCTCCGGTCCACTACCGCCGGTGCTCGTCGTCGACCTGCGCCGCGAAGCGGGCTATCCGCTCTCCGCGCCCTTGCTCGCCGCGCTCGGAGCGATCGAGGAACACGGCGGCAAAGCGATCCTGCTGCTCAACCGCCGCGGTGTCGCGCCCGCGCTGCACTGCCGTGCGTGCGGGCTGACCTTGCGCTGCGTCAACTGCGACGTCGCGCTCGTCCTCCACGGCGACGGCCTTCTGCGCTGCCATCACTGCGGACACACGGAGCCGAAGCCTGAGACGTGCCCCGCCTGCCACTCCACGGAGCTGGCGCGGCTCGGCGCGGGCACGCAGAAGCTCGAGCGCGAGCTCGAGGCGAAGCTGCCAGAACTTGAACGCATCCGGCTCGACGCCGATGCCGTCGAGAAGCCGGGCGCACTCGCGGCCGCGCTCAAGCGCTTCGCCGCCGCGGACCGGGTCGTTCTCGTCGGAACGCAGATGGTCGCCAAGGGCCACCACTTTTCCGGCGTCGCGCTCGCCGCCGTCGTGGACGCGGACACGGGGCTCGGCATGCCCGACTTCCGCGCCGAGGAGCGCACCTTTCAGCTCCTGACACAGCTCGCCGGGCGCAGCGGACGCGACGCACCCGGACGCGTGCTGGTGCAGACGTTCCAGCCCGACTCGCGCGCGATCGAGCTCGCCGCGCGGCATGACGTCTCCCGCTTCCTCGACAGCGAGCTCGAGCGCCGGCGCGTGCTCGGCTACCCGCCCTTCAGCCATCTCGTGCGCATCGTCGTCGCCGGGCCTGAGCCAGATGCGCCGTTGCAGGCCCTGCTCGAACTGAAAGAAGGCCTGACGGGCAACCTGCTCGGGCCTGCACCGCTCCTCCGGCTACGCGGCCGCTATCGAGCGCAGCTCGTTGCGAAGACCGACCAGCCACGCCGTCTCGCCGCACAGGCGAGCAGGCTCCTCAGCGCGGGCGCACCCGCGATGCGCCGCGCCGGCCTGACAGCCGTGGTTGACGTCGATCCGCAGAGCCTCTAGAGCTACTAGTTCAGAGAGGGATCGAGCGGCATGCGGGACACGAGCTCGTAGCGCCCGCCCTTGCGGCGCAGCACCTCGCTCCACAGCCGGTCCGGATCGTCGGTAAAGATCGCGTCCGCGTCCGCAGGCTCGATGATCCAGTCGTCGCGGTCGAGCTCATCCTCCAGCTGCTCCGGGCCCCAACCCGCCACGCCGGCGAAGACGCGCGTGCGCTGCAGGTCGGGTGGATGCTCTTCGAGCGCCTCCTCGATTGCGACGAAGCCGACGTCATCCATCACGACGATGCCCGCCTCGCCGGGATCCTCGAACTCCGCAAGCACCGCAACGCCGTCCGGATTGACGGGGCCTCCGACAAACACGGGTTCGTCCATGTCGATGACCGGCGCGAGCTGCGGCACCGCCTCGCCGACGGTCGCTTCCGAGCAGCGATTGAGGATCAGCCCGATCGCGCCCTGGTCCGTGTGCGCGGTGATCAGCACGACGGCGCGCTCGAAATTCGGGTCCATGATCGCCGGCGAGGCGATCAGGAAGTGGCCCGCGAGGGAGTCCATGCCCTAAGTCTGCACTACGCCGCTATCGTGCCCGCGTGACCGAGGTAGAAGGAGAGATCAGGGACGAAGAGCTCGACGCCGAGCGGGAGGCCGAGCGGGAGGCCAGGCGGCAACTCGCGCTTGCCCAGATCCGCCAGTACCCCGACTCCGTCCTGCGGATGCAGGCGCCTCCCGTGGAGACGTTCGACGACGACCTGAAGCGGCTCGTCACGCGCCTGGGCGAGCTGATGAAGGACGCGAACGGCGTCGGGCTCGCCGCCACTCAGGTCGGAGTGCTCCGCCGCGTGTTCGTCTTCGCCCGGGATGAGGATGAGGTGGCCGTGCTCGTCAATCCTGAGATTGTCCGCCGCGGCGACGAAGCCGAGGTGGACGAAGAAGGCTGCCTTTCCATTCAAGGGGTGACGATGCCTGTCGAGCGGGACACCTCGGTGCGGATCGAGGGGCGCGACGCGAACGGGGAGGAGGTCGCGTACGACCTCGAAGGAACCCCCGCGCGCATCGTGCAGCACGAGCTCGACCATCTCGACGGAACGATGATCCTGGACCGCACGACGCCGGAGGCCCGCCGCGAAGCGCTCGCAGCGTTGCGGCCCCGACTCGTCATTCGTTAGATGAAGTTGGCCGTCGCAGCGACGGCGCCGTTCGGAGCGGACGTGCTCGAGCGTCTCGCCGCCCGTCACGAGATCACCGCGCTGCTGACGAGGCCCGATGCGCCACGTGGGCGCGGGCAGAAGACCGGCGCACCACCTGCGAAAGAGACGGCGGAGCGCCTCGACATTCGCGTGCTGCAGCCGGCGCGCCCAGAACCAGGTCTCGATCTCGGCGCCGACACGATCGTCGTCGCCGCCTACGGGCTGCTGATCCCCGAGGACGTGCTCGAGGAAGGGCTCTGGCTCAACGTGCACCCGTCGCTGCTGCCACGGTGGCGGGGAGCAGCACCGGTCGAGCGCATGATCATGGCCGGCGACACGGAGACGGGGGTGACGATCCATCGCACCGTCAAGAAGCTGGACGCCGGACCGATCGCGGCGCAGCGCTCGTTCCCGATCGGTGAGCAGGACGACGCGGGAAGCGTCTACGAGAAGTCGGCCGCACTCGCCGTGGAGCTCCTCGACGCCGTCTTGCCCGAACCGGAGTTCACGCCGCAGGACGAGGAGGGCGTGACGTACGCGGAGAAGATCACCGCCGCCGATCGTGAGCTTGACTGGAGCGCCTCCCCCGACGAGCTCCTGAACCGCATCCGCGCGTTGTCGCCGCACATCGGCGCCCGCGCCGAGTTGGACGGCCGCCCCGTGACGATCTGGAAGGCGCGGATCGCCGGCGCGAGGCTCGAGCCGCTCGAGGTGCAGCCGGACGGAAAGCGGCGCATGACGTACGACGAATTCCTGCGCGGACTGCGATGACCGCGCGACAGGCGGCGTACCAAGTCGTCCTGCGCGTGTTCGAGGAGGACGCGTATGCGGACCGTGTTTTGCGCAGTGCCGCGAAGGATCTCGACGGCCGCGACCACGCACTCGCGCAGCGAATCGCGTTCGGGACGGTGCAGCGAGCACGCACCCTCGATCACGCGATCGAGAAGCTCGGGAAGCGGCCGGTGCGCAAGCTCGACCCGCCGGTGCGCGCTGCGCTACGACTCGGCGCGTATCAACTCGGCTACACGGACGTGCCGCCGCACGCGGCGGTGAACGAGACGGTCGAGCTTGTGCGCTCCGCACGCCTCGAGCGAGCGGTGCCATTCACGAACGCGGTCATGCGCAGGCTTTCCGAAGGTGTGGCGCCTTTGCTCGCCGCTTTGCCCGAGGACAATCCGCATGCCGCGGCGCTCAAGCACTCCTACCCCGACTGGGTCGCCGAGCTGTGGTGGGAGGTGCTCGGCCAGGAGGAGGCGCTCGCCCTGATGCGCGCGCAGAACGAGCCGCCGGAACGCGTCGTCCGCTTGAACCGAAGGAAGGCCGGGCAGGTCGAAGGTCGCCCTGATCCGGATTTGCCGGATGCGTTGCACGTCGAGCGGATCGACGAGGACGCCATTCACGCCGGCCTGATCTGGCCGCAGAGCCGTGGCTCCCAGCTCGCCGGGCTCGTCGTGGCGTCTCGGCTGGGGGAGCGCACGCTCGACCTCTGCGCGGCTCCGGGTGGCAAGGCGACCCAACTCGAGGGCGACGTGGTCGCGGTCGAGCTTCATCCCGGCCGCGCGCGCGAGCTCGAGGAGAACTGCCGGGTGCTCGGCGCGGACAACGTCAGGGTCGTGACCGCCGACGCGACCAAGCTCCCACTGCAGCTCACGGGCTTCGACCGAGTGCTCGTCGACGCTCCGTGCTCGGGTCTCGGCGTGCTCGCGGCACGGCCCGACCTGCGCTGGCGCTCGCGCCCGCTGCCCGAGCTGCAGGCCGACCTTTTGCGGGTCGCTGCGGAGCGTGTCTCACCCGGCGGGACGATCGTCTACTCGGTCTGCACGCTGAACCCGGAGGAGAACGAGGCGATCGTCGACGCCTCCGGCCTCCAGGTCGAGCAGCTCGGGGAGGAGTGGCCGCAGTTCCGGCACCCGCACCGGCCGGAGTTCCTGCTCACGCAGCCGCACGTGCACGGGACAGCGGGCTTCTTCATCGCCCGCCTCAGAACCTAGACTCGCACGGAGCATGGGCTGGAACGACTGGATCAGGACTGTCGAGGTAGAGCCGTCGCTCTACGCGGCCGACTTCTCCCGCCTCGGCGAGCAGATCGACGTACTGCTGCGGGCCGGTGCGCGCGTGTTCCACTTCGACGTTGGCGACGGGCATTTCGTCGAGCCGATCACGATCGGCCCGATCGTCCTCCAGTGGATCGCACCGATCATTCACGCGGGCGGCGCGTACATCGACTGTCACCTCATGACGGAGACGCCCGAGAAGCACTTCGCCTCGATCAAGAGGGCCGGTGGAGACAGTGTCACGGTGCACTACGAGGCTGGTCCCGACCTGGCATCCGTCGTGCTCGAGGCGCGTGCACTCGATCTGCAAATCGGCCTCGCGTTCAAGCCGGAGACGAGCGCGGCGTACGCAGCGCACGCGGCGATCTCGTCGGGCGTGGACATCGTGCTCTGCATGAGCATCGAGCCGGGGTACTCGGGTCAGGAATTCATGCCGGCGGCGCTCGACCGGATCCGCACCGTGCGGTCCGTTCTGCCGGCGCACGTGCACGTGCAGGTCGACGGCGGCATCGGTCCGGAGAACATCAAGGCGGTGCGCGACGCAGGCGCATCGCTCTTCGTGGCGGGCACGTCGATCTTCGGCCGCGAGGACCTCCCGCGTGCGTACCGCAGGCTCCTCGAAGAGTTGAAGTGAGTCTGGAACGCGCGCTCGAACTCGCGGAGCGCGGCCGCGGCACCACGTATCCGAATCCGGTCGTCGGGGCGGTCGTCGTGCGTGACGGCGAAGTGGTCGGCGAGGGCTGGCATCGGCGCAAGGGCGAGGCGCATGCCGAGGTGATCGCGCTCGAGGCGGCCGGCGAGCGCGCGAAGGGCGCAACGCTCTTCGTGACGATGGAGCCGTGCGCACATCACGGCTCGACGCCGCCGTGCACGGACGCGGTGCTCGCCGCGGGAGTGGCGAAGGTCGTCGCGGGCTCGCTCGATCCCAATCCCGAGGCCGGCGGCGGGCTCGACGTGCTGCGCGCTGCGGGGGTCGAGACGGAGAACGTGGACTCGGCGGCCGCACGCAGCCAGAACGAGGCGTGGCGGGTCTGGGTCGCCGCGAAGCGCCCGTTCGTGATCCTCAAGCTCGCGCTGACACTCGACGGGCGGGTGGCCGTGCCGGGGACGCGCTGGGTGACAGGCGAGGAGTCGCGCCTGCGCGTGCACGAGCTGCGTGCGCAGGTCGATGCGATCGCAGTCGGGATGGGGACGGTGCGCGCGGACGATCCGCAGCTGACCGCGCGGGACGTCGGGACAGCGCAACAGCCGCGGCGGCTCGCGTTCGGCCGTGGGCCGCTCCCGGACGGGTCGGAGCTGGAGTTGCGCACCGATGGGCTCGAGGACGAGCTCGCCGCATTGGCAGCAGAGGGAGTGCAGTCGCTGCTGCTGGAGGGCGGCCCAACTCTTGCCGAGGGCTTCTTGCGGGCGGATCTCGTCGACAAGGTCCTGCTGTTCGTCGCACCGCAGATCGCCGGCCGCGGTCCCTCGTTTGCGCCCGCTCTGCCCGCACCGGCAGGGCTGCGACGTTTGACCGCCGAGCCGGTCGGTGACGACCTCTTGCTGAGCGGCTATGTCCACGAGCCCTGAGAACCATCTCGTGAACGTGCTGTCGCACTGGTTGGCGCGGCACGTCGACAACGCGGGGCTGCTGCGCGAGCTGGAGGCGGTCGACATGTCGGCGCTCAGCCCTGCCCAGGCCGAGGCGGTCCAGGAGCTGCGCGAGGAGGTGGTCTCGACGAACGGCCGCGGCGACCTCGAGATGGTCGTGCGCGAAACGCTGGAGGCAGTAGCGCTGGGTTAGAGGCGCACTATTCGTGTGGCGTGGCGCTCGAGCTCATCGAGGCGTGCAGTCTCCGGGCGTCCGAGTGCCACGACGAGCGCTGACATCTCCGGCAGCGCTGTTGCGACGAACTCCAGCAGCAGGATCGACCCTTCGTCGGCTGCCTGCAGGTCGTCGAGCACGAGCAGCAGCGGTTCCGCCGCAGCTTGGTTGCGGAGCGCCCCAGTCACAGCTTCGAAGAAGCGGAACCGCGCTTCCGGCTCGTCGGAGCTCGCGTCCGGCAAAGCGTCGCCCAGAGCCTGCGTCCAGGGCCAGTAGGCCGGGGCGCCGCCGCCGGCCCAGCCGCGACCCCAGAGGATCCGTGTGCCGTGCTGCTTCGCGCTACTCGCGAGCTCGTCCGCGAGCCGCGTCTTGCCCGTGCCGGCGTCGCCGACGACGACGAAGAGCCGGCCCCGGCCCGCAAGCGCATCGTCGAGGCCGGCTTCGAGCAACGCGAGCTCGTCGCTTCGCCCTTCGAACGTCGGCGCGGCTGCCCGGCCCGGGCGAGCCGGCTGTTGCTGCCGCTGCCGCGCCGCGACGTCGATCGCCGGATCCTGCTCGAGGATTGCGTGCTCGAGCTCGCGCAGCGCCCGCCCCGGCTCGATCCCGAGCTCGGCGAGGAGCGTCCGCCGAGCGGAGCGGTAGGCCTCGAGTGCCTCGGCCTGCCGGCCGGCGCGGTACAGCGCGAGCATGAGCTGGGCGCGGAGCCGTTCCCGCAGCGGGTGCCTCGAGACGAGCCCTTCCAGCTCCGGCACGAGCTCGTCGTGTCGGCCGAGTGCGAGCTCCGCCTCGATCCTGTCTTCGAAGGCGCCGATGTGCAGCTCTTCGAGGCGCTTGATCTCGTCCTGGGCGAAGCGCTCGTACGACAGATCCGACAGCGGGGCTCCCCGCCAGAGCTCGAGTGCGCGCCGGAGCTGCTCCAATGCCTCCGCGTGGTCACCCTCTTCGAGTGCGGCCCGGCCCTCCGCGACCAGCCGCTCGAAGCGGTCGCGGTCGAGCTCGTCGGCCTCCAGCGCGAGGCCGTACGCGCCGGCAACCGTCCGGATGGTGTCGGGCGGCAGCTCCTTCCGTAACGCCGAAACGCAGTTCTGGAGCACCTTGGCGGCGGTCGGTGGGGGGTTCTCGCCCCAGAGCTCGTCGACGATGACGTCACGCGTCAGGGTCTCGTTCCCGTGTAGGAGCAGGAGCGCCAGCACGGCGCGCTGCCTCGCGCCGCCGAGCGGGAGCTGTCGCTCCCGGTCATACGCCTCGAGCGGCCCGAGGATGCGGTAGTCCATCGCGGCTCCGGCTGAACCTACACCGTTACCGAGCGATGGGCGGAGGTGGGTCCCTCGTGACGTTCTCATTACCGGCAGGGGCAATCTTTCAGGCCATCGGCAAACGAAGTGGGGGAAGGAGAAACACCATGATCCGCAAGCACTTCAGGCTCAAGAGAATGGTTCTCGGTCTCGCGTTCGCAGCCGCAGCGTTCGTCGTACCGACGGCCCAGGCGGTCGTCGACATCGGCGGGGGGGCTCCGCCTATTCCGTCGTACACGACGGTGACACAGCAGCCGATCGCTTCCGAGATCTCTGTTCAGTCGGGAGTTCCCCAGCTGCAGGTCGAGGGACTGCGCTGGCAGGCAATGGCAAAGGCCTATGAGAATTCGCCCGGCATCACCGCCGCGGGAGCCGCGCTGAGCAACGCGAAGCACTCCGCGTACCCGGTGTCGGTAGTCCAGACCACAACGTCCGACGGCTTCAACTGGAGCGACGCAGGCATCGGCGCCTCGGTCGCCTTCGGTGCAGCACTGATGCTGCTGCTGGCAGTCGTCCTCGGCCGACGGTTCCGCTCTCGGCCAACGGGGCTCGCAAGCACCTAGACACCTGGCTAAGCATCGTTCGGAGCGGGTCCGGAGACGGGCCCGCTTCACTGTCTGCCGAGTAGCCTTCATGGCATGTTCACCGGGATCGTCCAAGAGCGCGGCCAGGTGGCGTCGTTCGACGGAGGCCGGCTCGTGATCGAGAGCCGGATCGAAGCCGAGGTCGGAGACTCCGTCTCCGTGGACGGCGTCTGCCTGACGGTCGCCGACGCCCAGGAAGGGACTCTCGTGTTCGACGTGATGATGGAGACGCTGAATCGCGCGAAGCTCTTCGGGCCGCAGGTGAACCTCGAGCCCGCGTTGCGGGCCGGCGACCCGCTCGGCGGGCACTACGTCCAGGGTCACGTGGACGGTGTTGGCAGCGTGCGTTCCATCGAGCCCGAGGGCGAGGGCAAGCGTGTCTGGATCGACGCCGCGCCGGAGCTGATGCGTTATCTCGTCGAAAAGGGCTCGATCACCGTCGAGGGCGTTTCGCTGACGGTTGCAGGGCTGGCGGACGACGGGTTCGCCGTCGCGCTCGTGCAGCACACGCTCGCCGCCACGACTCTTGGCAACCTGGCGCCCGGCGACGAGGTCAACCTGGAGACAGACGTCCTGGCGAAGTACGTGGAGCGGCTGCTCCCGGGGCTACGATCCTCGGAATGAAAGTCGAAGAAAAGAGCGCCTTCGCGACCATCGAGGAGGCGATCGAGGACATCCGCCAGGGCAAGTTCGTGGTGGTCGTCGACGCGGCCGACCGGGAGAACGAGGGCGACCTGACGATCGCAGCGCAGTTCGCCACGCCCGAGGCCGTCAACTTCATGACCAAGGAGGCGCGCGGGTTGATCTGCCTCTGCCTCACCCAGGACCGCTGTGACGAGCTCGGCCTCCGCCAGATGACCGAGCGAAACGAGACGCCGTACGGCACCGCGTTCACCGTCTCGGTCGAGGCGCGTGAGGGCGTCACAACGGGAATCTCCGCGCCCGATCGCTCGCGCACGATTCAGGTTGCCGTCGATCCCGACGCAAAGCACGACGATCTTGTCCAGCCGGGCCACGTCTTCCCGCTCCGCGCGCGCCCAGGCGGCGTGCTGGAGCGCGCAGGCCAGACCGAGGCTGCGGTCGACCTGGCACGGCTCGCCGGCCTGATTCCCGCGGGCGTCGTCTGCGAGATCATGAACGAGGACGGCACGATGGCCCGCGTCCCGGACCTGATTCCGTACTGTGAGCGCCACGGGCTGAAGCTGATCACCACCGCGGCCCTGATCGAATACAGGCGGCGGCACGAGCGGCTCGTCGAGCGCATGACAACGGTCGCGATGCCGACCGTGTACGGCGACTTCACAGCTGTCGCGTTCCGCGAGACACTGACCGGCAAGCACCACGTCGCGCTCGTGAAGGGAGAGGTCGAGGGCGCCGAGGACGTGCTCGTGCGCGTGCACTCCGAGTGTCTGACCGGCGATGTGTTCCATTCGTTGCGCTGCGACTGCGGCGAGCAGCTCGAGCAGGCACTCGAGCGGATTGCCGCCGAGGATCGCGGCGTGCTGCTCTACATGGCGCAGGAAGGACGCGGTATCGGCCTGCTCAACAAGCTGCGTGCCTACGAGCTGCAGGAGAACGGCTACGACACCGTGGAGGCGAACCTCGAGCTCGGGTTCCAGCCGGACATGCGCGATTACGGGATCGGCAACCAGATCCTCGCCGAGCTCGGCCTGACGACGATTCGCATCCTCACGAACAACCCGAAGAAGATCACCGGCATCGAGGGCTTCGGGCTCCAGGTGGTCGAGCAGGTGCCGATCGAGACCAAGCCCACCGCCGAGAACGCGCGCTATCTGGCCACCAAACGTGACAAGCTCGGCCACAAGCTTCATCACCAGGACCTGAAGTACGAGCCCCTGGAGGGCGAATGAGCGAGCGCTGGCCGAGCCAACCGACAAAGCTGGACGAACCGGAGGACGGCAAGGTAGAGGACGCGGTGCTCGACGAGGAGCTTCCCGCCGAGGAGGTCGAAGCGGCCGAGGTGCCGCAGCTCCGCGCGCCGGACGAGCAGCAGCATGCGTACGGCGACCTCGACATTCCCGACGACGTCAACCTGATCGAGGGCGAGCCGGACGGGACGCGCCGCGGCGTCGCGATCGTCGCCGCGCGGTTCAACGGCGAGATCGTGAACAAGCTGCTCGAGTCGGCCCTGGAGGAGCTCGACGAAGCCGGCGTGCGGCGCGACGCGATCACGATCATGCCCGTACCCGGCGCGTTCGAGCTACCGCTGGCCGCAATGGCGCTCGCGAAAACGCGGCGCTTCGCGTGCGTGGTGGCGCTGGGCTGCGTTGTCCGCGGTGAGACGCCGCATTTCGATTTCATCGCGTCGGAGGCGGCGAGCGGCCTCCAGCTGGCTGCATTGGAGACGGGCGTCCCGGTCGCGTTTGGTGTTCTGACGGTGGACATGATCGAACAGGCGGAGGCCCGAGTCTCGAAGGGCGCAGAAGCCGTGCGCACCGCGCTCGAGATGGCCGACGCATTCGCGCAGTTGCGGGCTTCAGCTTCCCGCTGACGGCTCTCGGCTACACTGCCCGGCCGATGTCCAAGGTCTGCGCAGTCTGTGGGAAGAAGCCCGGCTTCGGTAACAACCGAAGCCACTCGATGGTGGCCACGAAGCGCCGCTTCAACCCCAACCTCCAGCGCGTTCGCGTGCTCCTCAAGGGCAAGGCGACCCGGGCATACGTCTGCACCCGCTGCCTCAAGGGCGGCAAGGTGCAAAAGGCCATCTGAGCAGCAACTTCCAGCGGCTCGTCGTGGTCTAATCCTCCCGTGGAGGCAGCTCCCTCGCTGTCGTCTCCGCTGGGACGGATCTCGATCTCCCACGAGGCGGTGGCTCATATCGTCGGTTGCGTCGCGGCCGAGGCCTACGGCGTCGTCGGGATGGCAGCGCGCACTCCGCGCGAGAAGCTGCTGACTCGCGACCGGCTGCGCCAGGGGATCACCGTCGGCGGCAGCGCCGAGGAGGGAGTCACGATCGAGCTCCACGTGGTCGTCGAGTACGGCCTGAACCTCGCCGAGGTGGCTTCGACGCTACGGAACCGTGTGCAGTACGAAGTGGAGCGCCTCACCGGACTTCCCGTGGCCGAGGTCGAAGTGCGCATCCAGGACGTCAAGAAGTCGACAGCATGATGAGCGATCGAGAGCGCGTGCAGGAGCTCGCGCACGGAGCACTCGCCTCGCTCGAGCGCAATCGCCAGCGCATCGACGATCTCAACGTCTATCCCGTGCCCGACGGCGACACGGGAACGAACCTGACGATGACGGCGCGCGCGGTGGTCGACGAGCTCGACCGTACGACGACCGAGGATCGCGCGGGTCTGGTCAAGGAGGTCACTCGTGCCGCGTTGATGGGCGCGCGCGGCAACTCCGGCGTCATCCTCTCGCAGATCATCCGCGGCGCGGCCGAGACGCTGCGCACGGACGGCGAGGTGGACACGCACACGCTCGCGCGCGCGTTCCGTTCGGCGAGTGACGCTGCCTATCGCGCGGTGCGCCAGCCGGTCGAGGGAACGATGCTCTCCGTCATCCGCGAGATGGCCGAGGAAGGGGAGAGTGCCGAGAACGACGGCCTTACGAAGCTGGAGCTTCTGGCCAGGATCGTCAAGCGTGGCGAGGAGGCTGTCGCGCGGACGCCGGAGCAGCTCGAGGTGCTGCGCGAGGCCGGAGTCGTCGACGCCGGCGGC
>JBBRZA010000009.1:0-63674 GCA_038237145.1 Gaiellales bacterium | reverse complement strand
GAGCAGCTCGACTGGCTCGAGGAACTGCTCCACCCGAGGGTCGTGCAGGAACACTCGGCCTGGCGCCGGCAGCTGATCGAGGGCCCGGACCCTCCCGCGGTGACCGTGACCGAGGTGCCGCTCCTGTACGAGACCGACGGCGACAAGCGTTTCGACATCGTCGTCGTGATCACGGCGCCGCCGGACGTACGCGCGGAACGCAGGCCGCCGATTGGCGACGAGCGGGAGCGGCGCCTGCTCCCGGAGGACGAGAAGGTCCGGCGGGCGGACTACGCGTACGTCAACGACGGAACGCTGGCGGATCTGGATGCGTTCGTTGCCGGTGTGATGGCAGACCTCGGGACGTGAAACGGGCCCTCGGCCTCGTCCTGCTCGTCGGGGCGTTGCTCGCAACGTTTGCCACGCTGCAGTCGTCGAAGCGGGGCTGGTGGGAGCGACTGTGGTATCCGCTCTCGTACCAGCAGATCGTGCGCGGCCACGCGCACAACTACGACCTCGACCCGGCGCTCCTGGCGGCGGTCATCTATCAGGAGTCGAAGTTCAAGGCCGATGCCCGCTCGACCTCGGGCGCGATCGGCCTGATGCAGCTCCTTCCGGACACCGCCAAAGGAATCGCCCTCCACACCGGCGGCTCGCGGTTCAGGGTCGAGGATCTCTACGACCCCGAGATCAACGTCCGCTACGGCGCCTGGTACCTCCAGCACCTCCTGCTGAAGTACCACGACGAGCGCGATGCCCTGGCTGCCTACAACGCAGGCCAGGACAACGTCGACCGCTGGCGCCGCGCCGGCAAGGGCATCCAGTTCGCGGAGACGCGGGCCTACGTCGTCCGCGTCGAGGAGCTGAAGCGGATCTACCGCCGGGCTTACGGTGTCGAGCTCGGCGCGTGAGCCGGACAGCCGGTGTCGGCGTGGTTCTCGATCTTGAACTGCAGCGCGGCTTCTGAGCTGTTCCCGCGCATGTCACTGACGTCAACGGTCGCCTCATAAAGGCCGTTCGGGAACGCGCGCGTGTCGAGCGAGCTCGCAAGCCTGTAGAGGAACCGCCCGGGCATGAAGTACTGGCGGTTCGAGAACCTCGGCGCGTTCTGGTAACTGCCACGCGCATAGATGCTCCAGAAATTTCTCGACACCGGCAGCGTCGTGCGGAAGTCCGCCGCAGGGACGTCACGGACGTAGGTGCTGCCGCCCACCTTCGCGAGTGACCAGGTCATCAACGCGGGGGAAAGCGGAAAGCCGGCGAACACTCCCG
Organism: Gaiellales bacterium; assembly: GCA_038237145.1. Lineage (GTDB taxonomy): Bacteria > Actinomycetota > Thermoleophilia > Gaiellales > Gaiellaceae > 3-1-20CM-4-69-9. The sequence continues at coordinate 62,423 of JBBRZA010000009.1, read as the reverse complement.
GGACCGCCATCGGCGCGGCGTCGTCCGCGGCGGCCACGAGCGAGACGGTGCCGCATACGGTCGAGGAATCGAACGGCAGCAGCGACCCGGCGGGGCGGACGTTGATGGCGCGCACCTGGGGGACGGTGCGGTCGCGGTACGGGGCAATGCTGCCTTGTGCGACCGGATTCCAGACGCGGCCCCCGCGAATCTCAGACAGGTGGACGTGGTCGTAGGCGTGCATCACATAGCCGAGGACGGTTCGTCCGGCAACGACGTGCTCTCCGTTCGCGACCGTCACGGCCAGATGGAAGTACTGGAAGACGCCGCGGCCTTTGGTTTTCACAGAGACGGCAGCGTCATCGATGTAGCGCACCTTCCCCGAGATGACCGGATACACAGGCGTTCCTTGCGGCGCGGCGATGTCGATGCCGTTGTGGAAGAGGAAGGTGCCCGGCCCTTGCAGGCCGTCTGTGAGCATCGTGTTGAGGAAGCGCGTGCGCGGATCGCCGAAGTTCGCCCGAATCGGATGCTGCTTGTGAAAAGGCTTGAGCGGCCACGGGTAGGCCGACGCCGTCGCGCTCGCGCACAGGGCCAGACCGAAGGTCAGGAGGAGGATTCGAAAGCGCACGGGTCGTAAGACGAAAGACAGCCGGCCAAGGTTAGCCTGGGGAGCTGACGTTGCCAACGGGCCCCGGCGCGGCCTCCCCGTCGGCGAGTCGGATCCACAGATTCTCCAGCACCTGTTTGACGGCCGGCATCCAAGCCCTCCCGGCGAGGGTGAACGCTCCTGCGGCGAACACCTTCGCACCGTTCGGCAATTCGCCTGTATCGCTGCGAAATCTGTGGCGGCATCGACGAGCTGCTCGGACCCGCGAAGCGGCGGCTGCGTTCGGGCTAAGCCTTAGGGCTCGAGCTCATTCGCCTTCCGCGTCAGCGCCGTGAAGGTCGCCTGGAGAAAATCGTTGATTCCCGCACCGGCGAGCGTCCAGGTGAGCATGCGGCCGAAGCGTGGCGCGAGAACCTGCGTGGTAGCCAGGCCTGCGGCCACCCAGGTGCCGACGCACCGGCTGCACGTGACGAGCTCGCCGATCGCCTGCTCGATGCCGCCCGTCTGAACGGGGTGCTCGTCCTCCGAGTCACGGGGACTACCCTCGACGAAGGGCTCGCGGAGGAAGCTCGTCACGTCATCGCGTGCGATCGTTCGCGACGCCTTGAAGGTGGCCGCGGCCAGAGTGGCCAGATCGAGCCAGGTTTGCTCACGCGGGTCCCGTCCGAGTAGGCGCGCGATGCCACCGGACAGCGCGAGCCCGGCGACGAGGACGCCCGTGATCGTCGCGTACGCGTGGTAGGGCGGAGGTGCTGTAGGTCGTTTCGTCACGACGTCCGTGGAGGCTACCCTTGGCCTGAATGGCCGAGTTCAAAACAACCGCGTCCTACGTCCCGACAGGCGACCAGCCCACGGCGGTAGCGACGCTGGCCGAAGGGTTGGAGGCCGGTGACCGGTACCAGACGCTGCTCGGAGCCACCGGCACCGGCAAGACGGCGACGATGGCCTGGACGATCGAGAAGATCGGCCGCCCTGCTTTGGTGATCGCGCACAACAAGACCTTGGCGGCGCAGCTCTGCAACGAGTTCAGAGAGTTCTTCCCAGAGAACGCCGTGGAGTATTTCGTCTCCTATTACGACTACTACCAGCCCGAGGCCTACGTCCCGCAGGCCGACCTCTACATCGAGAAGGACTCTTCCCAGAACGATGACATCGCGCGCCTCCGGCTCGCGGCGACGTCGGCGCTCTTCACGAGGCGTGACGTTGTGGTGGTCGCGTCGGTTTCGTGCATCTACGGCCTGGGATCGCCGGAGGAATGGCGCGAGCGCGTGATCATCCTCGAGGTGGGTGCGGAGCACGACCGCGATCTGATGCTGCGGAAGCTCATCGACTCGCAGTACGTCCGCAATGACGCCGTGCTCGGGCGCGGCCGCTTCCGGGTGAAAGGCGACGTGGTCGAGGTTCAGCCCGCGAACCAGGAGACCGCCTACCGGATCTCGTTCTTCGGCGACGAGGTCGAGCAGATCAGCCACTTCGACCCGATCACGGGTGAGATCTACGCGAAGCTCGACAACATCGCGATCTGGCCCGCGACCGAGTACGTGACCTCGCGGCCGACGATCGAGCGAGCGGTCTCCGAAATCAGGCACGAGCTGGAAGAGAGCGTCAAGCGGCTGGAGATCGAAGGGAAGATGCTCGAGGCCCACCGGCTGCGGCAGCGCACGGAATACGACCTCGAGATGATGAAAGAGCTTGGCTTCTGCAACGGGATCGAGAACTACTCGCGCATCCTCGAGGGTCGCGCGCCTGGAACCCACCCGTTCACGCTGCTCGACTACTTCCCGAAGGACTTCGTCGTTTTCGTCGACGAGTCGCACCAGACCATCCCGCAGATCGGCGGCATGCACGAGGGCGACCGCTCCCGCAAGCAGACTCTCGTCGATTACGGTTTCCGGCTGCCGTCGGCGCTCGACAACCGGCCGCTTCGCTTCGACGAGTTCCTCGAGAAGGTGCCGCAGCTCGTGTTCGTCTCTGCGACGCCGGGGCCCTTCGAGGGTCGCCACGCCACCCGCGTGGCCGAGCAGTTGATCAGACCGACGGGTGTCGTCGATCCCGAGGTGGAGCTCCGCGCAACCCAAAACCAGATCGACGATCTGCTCAACGAGATCCGGCGTCGTGAGGAGGTCGGCGAGCGCGTGCTGGTCACGACGCTGACGAAGAAGATGGCGGAGGACCTGACGGACTATCTGCTCGAGTCCGGCGTCAAGGCGCGCTACCTCCACTCGGAGATCGACACGCTCGAGCGAATTCAGATCATTCGTGAGCTCCGGCTCGGCGACTACGACGTACTGGTCGGCGTGAACCTCCTGCGCGAGGGGCTCGACCTCCCGGAGGTGTCACTCGTCGCGATTCTCGACGCCGACAAGGAGGGCTTCCTGCGCGGCAAGACGGCTCTGATCCAGACGATCGGCCGCGCCGCCCGCCACATCAACGGCAAGGTGCTGATGTACGCCGACAAACGCACGGAAGCGATCGAAGGCGCGCTGGGCGAGACGAACCGGCGCCGCGCGGTGCAGCTCGCCTACAACGAGGAGCACGGGATCACACCTGAATCGATCGTCAAGGGAGTGTCCGACATCGCGGAGTTCCTGACGCTCGACTCGCCGACCGTTCCCAGCTCCAAGCGCCGCCGGGGACGCAAGGACCTCGAAGGGCTGACGCCGACCGACCTCGAGAAGCTCGTCATCGAGCTCGAGGAGGAGATGTTCACGGCGGCGGAGGAGCTCCGTTTCGAGTATGCCGCCAAGCTTCGCGACGAGATCAAGGAGCTCCGCCGCGAGCTGATGGCAGCGGCCCGGGCCTCGGCCTCGGCTTAGCCAGCACGGGCACTAGACTTCTGCGCGCGTGCTCGGCTCGATCATCCTCGTCATGTTCTTCGGCTTCATCACAGGCGGCCTGGCTCGGCTGGCCGTTCCGGGTCCCGACCCGATGCCGGTGTGGCTCACGGTTGCGATCGGCCTGGTGGGCTCGGCGGCCGGCGGGGCGATCGCGATCGCGATCTGGGGCAGGGGAACGCAGGCGATCGGACTCCTCTCCTTCCTTGGCGCAGTGCTGCTCGTGGTCGCCTACCGGCGTTTCGTCCAGAAGCGCCCGCTCACAGGCCCCGACGCGCTCAAGTTCCCCGAACGCGGCATCGGGATCGACAAGCTCCAGGATCGGCGCACGAAGATGGAGGATCTGGTGCGGCAGGCACAGGGGCAGGCGCAGGACGCGCGCGTCGAGAGCGCGGCCGACTCGAACCTCCGGAAGCTCAGCGACCTTCACGACGCCGGGATCCTCACGGACGAGGAGTACGAAGTGAAAAAGGCCCAGCTGCAGGGCAGCGTCTAGACGTTTGCTCCCTGCCGTGGTGGGAATCCAGGTGCCATGTACTGGATATGGGTAATCATCGTGGGCGCAGTCGTCGGGGCGCTGGGAAGGCTCTTCCATCCGGGTGTTGACCCGATGGGCTGGATCCTGACCATCCTTGTCGGCATCGCCTCTCTCGTGCTCGCAAACATCATCTTCAACGGGGCTCTAGTGTTCATCATCGGAGTCATCGTTGCGGTGATTCTCGTTGCACTCATCAGCCGGTTCTACGGCGGCCGACGAGCGACCCCGGCCAGGGTTTAGGCCGGTTCAGACTCAAGGGTCTCACGGCCGCGCGGAAACGTCCGCTCGGCCGTGAGGCCCCAGTCCGTGTCGCGCCAGATGTAGGTCTGGATGCGAAGGCACTTCTCCTCGATCTCGTAGAGATGGACGCCTCGCGCCTCGCCCTGTCGCTTGGGCCGAGGCTGGCCCAAACCTGGCGCGACCGACACGACCACTCCGCGTTCCCCGCCTCGCGAGATTTCGAACTCGTGCCTCTCGCTGACCGCCGCCTGGTGGATATGTCCCGCCAGGATCAGGTCGGCGCCGGCCGTCACCAGCGAGCCAAGAACGTGATTGCGACGTGCGACCGGCTTCTTGCGCGAGCGCCACGGTGCCCCGATCAGGTGATGGTGAAGCACGACGATGCTGTAGGCGTCTGCCGCCGCGGTCCGCAGGCGCTCCTCGGCGCGCTCGAGCTGATGCGTTCGGATGCCGCCGGACTGGTGGCGCCACGGCCGCACGGAGTTGAGCCCGATCACATGGAGCGACGGGGAGGAATACGTCGGCTCGGTCGTTTCCCATTCGTTCTCGAAGGCCCGGAACGAGCGCGTGAAGCGTGCAGGGAACGTATAGGGGATGTCGTGATTCCCAGGTATTGCCAGGACAGGATGGCCGAGGCGCCGGAGGAAGCGAGCTGAATCGGCAAGCTGATCCGCCTGGCCTCGGTGGCTGAGATCGCCGCTCGCGATCACGAGTTCGGGCTGAAACCGGTCGATCAGGACGGGTGCGCCCCGCTCGATCGCCTTGTCGTCGCCTGCTCCGTAATGGAGGTCAGACAGGTGTAAAACACGTGTGAGCACAGCCGGTGGAGGCTATATTGTGACCCGCGTGACCGAAGAGTCTGCCGAGATTTTCGACGACCTCTACCTCGGTCTCCGGGCGGGCGGCGCGATCCGGAAACAACGCCGAGGCGAGCCGCTGACGACGGAAGAGCGCGAGGCGCTCGGCCGCTGGCAACGACTCTCGACCTGGCGCAAGTCCCTCGCAATCGGTGGCTTCGCCATCGGCACCTTCGGCCTGGGCTTCACCCTCGGCGGCTTGATCTTCGGCCGCTGGCGCAAAGTTTGACCCCGCGCGAAAGCTGCGCTTTCGCGCGGCTTTAGGTACGGCGCTTCGCGCGGAACGTGCGCGGGCGAAGCCCGCGCACTCTCATTGGTGTTGACGCTTGCCGGTTGGTCTCAACTGTGCGGGCACGGGCGCCAAAGGCGTCCGCGCCCGCATCAGTACGCCTGCGGCTAAGCCGCTGCGCGTTGCTTAGCCTCCGGCCTTTGGGCGCCGGGCCGGCGTCAGTACGGAAAAGCCTTCCGAGTGGCCCTGCGCTCAGGGGCCGGAGGTTAGCGGGAGCGTCAGCGACGCTAAGCGCAGGCCGGACTCACGCGGGCGCGGACGCGGCTACGCGCCCGTGCCCGGGCGGTTGAGCGCAATCGCCCCCAGGGGACCAGATGAGAGTGCACGGGCTCTGCCCGTGCACGTTCCCCGCGAAGCGGCGTCCCTAAAGCCGGGGTGAAAGCGCAGCTTTCGCCCCGGAACGTTCCTACCGGATTCATTCCGACGTAGGGCCTCTCCCCATTCTGGGGGAGCCGAAGGTGAGCGTGTCAACCAAACCGAAAGGACTGACCGCTCAATGCTCAAGAACCTCCCACTGTCGAAGATCCTCCTCAGCCTCGCGGCGGTTTCTGTGCTTGCCGTCGCGGCAGTGGGGGGGACCTTCGCCAACTTCACGGCGACCCCGACCACGATCGCATCCGACGCCTTCGCCTCGGGCACGCTCTCGATGACCCGCTCGGGCTCGGGTGCCATCTTCACTGCTTCGACGATGAAGATCGGCGACTCGGTCACCGGCTCGGTCACGATCACGAACTCCGGAACTCTGGCCGGCGTGTACTCACTGGCAGGCTCCACCACCGGTAGCGCTCCTCTCGCAAGCCAGCTCAACCTGAAGGTCTACAAGGACGTCGATGGGGGCACAGCTCTCTACGACGGTTCGCTGGGCAGCATGACCTCGGCCTCACTCGGAACCTCTTTGGCCGGCGAGGCGCACGTCTTCTACTTCCACGTCACCTTCCCGACGACCGGGACGGACGCGGGCGACAACGTCCTTCAGGGCCTCGCCGTCAGCACGACGTTCACGTGGTCGGCGACTCAGGCGTAGGACGAATGCGGCGTTTCATCAAGACGGCAAGCAAGGTGACGGTAGGCCTCATCTCGGGGTCGACCGTCGCCTTCGCCGTCGCCTACGCCGCCCTGGCCGTTGTCGGCTACAAGCCGGTGGCCGTCTACTCAGGCTCGATGGAGCCGACGATTCCCGTCGGGAGCCTCGCGCTCGACGGCGAGATTCCGGCGAGCGACGTCGCTGTCGGCGACGTGATCACGTTCTCCGATCCGTACGTGAAGGGTCGCCTCGTCACGCACCGCGTCATCGACATTCTGCAGACGCCCCGCGGGCTCGCCTATCGCACGAAGGGCGATGCGAATCCCGGGCGCGATCCCTGGACGATTCGCCTCGCCGGCCAGGTCGGCCGCGTCTCGTTCAGCGTGCCGGTCGTGGGCTACATCTTGTTCTACGCACATACCCGCGAAGTGCGCGGCGCTCTGATTTGCGTGGCAGCTCTCGCCCTGGCGTTCGCAATGCTGCGCTGGATCTGGCGGAAGGAGGCGATCGCGCCTCTCGGCGCGTAAGCCCGATGCGCAAGTTCGTCGTCATCGCCTGTCTCTGCCTCGCTGCTGTGGGTGGCTTCACGCAGCTCAGCTCGGCCGCGTTCACGGGCGCGAGCGCCCTCCCCTCGAACAACATCACGGCAGATGCGTTGCGGAACTACTTTTCGGTCTCAGCGGGCTCAGACGTACAGCCCGGCACGGCGACCGCTGTTGCCGGCGGGAACGTGGACGGCCTCTCGATCGACCTCGGCACCGTCCCCTCGGCACGAACCTTCTCGAGCGTCTTCCGGATCACGAATGTCAGTGGCGCGAGCAGAACCGCGACGCTGACCCTCTCGTCGGTCCCACAGGTCGCGTCGGCCGTCTTTGCGTCCAGCGGAGGCACTTCGGCCACGCTTGCGGCAGGCGCCTCGACGAATTTGACGGTCACGACGTCGGCAAGCGTTGCGGGTCGCGGCTGGGGCTTGCTCCGGCTTGGCCTCGCCGGGACGAGCTGGCTCTACCGCGACTACTCGTTCCACGTCGACGAGGCACCCCAGGCGCCGGGCGCCCCGCTCGGGACGCAGAAGCCGGCCGGCCGCATCGACCTTTCGTGGGGCGCGTCGTCCACGACCACGAATCTCGCCGGCTACGACGTCTACCGCTCCAGCGGGGGCGCCTACACCAAGCTCACGGCGACTCCGCAGATAGCGCTGACCTATAGCGACATCGCAACGGTGGACGGAACGGCCTACACGTACAAGATTCATGCCGTCTCGAGCGGGACGCCGGTGCTCGACAGTCTCGACAGCGCGACCGTGGGTGTCACGGCAGATGCGACGGCTCCCGGTCAGGCCACATCGATCACCCTTGCAAACGGCGGGGGCAACGGCGGGGTCTACGTCAATGTAGCGAACGCCTCCAGTATCTCGCTCTCGGTCGCGCTGCCCGCGGGCTCGCTCGCAACCGATGTCGTGCAGTTGACCGCCACTCTCGGTGGCAACGTGACGACAACGCGTGCGGGATCGGCAGGCGCAGGCACCGTCCCGTTCAACGGCATCAACGTCGCGGGTCTCGGCGACGGCACCCTGACGGTCACGGTCATCTCGACGGACCTCGCGGGCAACGTCTCGACGATTCGCACTGCCACGTTCACGAAGGACACGGTCGCGCCCGGCGCACCGACGGCGGCCTACACGGACAACAACAACGCCGCGGACGTCATCACGGGCGCGGCCCAGGCGAACGCCGCGGTCACGGTCACGAAAACGGCCCCCGTCCCGACCGGGTCGTACTCGACCACGGCGACCGGCGCCGGTGCGTACACCGTCACGGTGGCCACGGTGAACGGCAAGGTCTCGACACCCATCAGCGTCACCTACACGATCACGGCAACCGACGCCGCCGGCAACACGAGCGCCGTCACGACCCTGATCTACAGCGACACCAAATGATGCGCGAGGCGGACAGGCTCATGGACGAGTTCGTGGCGCTCATCTCGCACGAGCTGCGCACGCCGTTGACCTCGATCATCGGCTATCTCGAGCTGACGCTGGACGACGGCAACCTGACCGAAGAGCAACGTGGCTATCTCGACGTCGTAGACCACAACGCCGACCGCCTCCTGCGGCTGGTGGACGACCTGCTCTTCGTCGCGCAACTCGAGGCAGGGCAGCTCGAGGTTCGTCGGGGCGAGCTCGATCTCGCCGCGGTCGCGCGCCAGGCGGTGGCCGACGCGCAGCCGAGTGCTGCGGCGAGCGACATCACGCTGACGGTTGACGCGGACGTTGCGGTGCCGCTGCAGGCCAACAAGGGGCGGATGTTCCGAACTGTCGGCAACCTCCTTTCGAACGCGATCAAGTTCACCCCGGCAGGTGGTGACGTCCGGGTTTCCGTGTCACACGCGGACGGTGTTGTGTGGCTCGAGGTCACGGATACGGGCATCGGGATCGCCGCCGACGATCAGGAACGGCTGTTCGAGCGGTTCTTCCGGACCTCGACTGTTGCCGACCAGCAGTTCCCCGGTACCGGGCTCGGCCTCTACATCGCGCGCGCGATCGTCGAAGCCCACGGCGGCTCCATCACGGTCCGCAGCGAGCCGGGTGAGGGCGCGTCCTTCTCCGTGGCGTTGCCGGCAGCCGTCTCCGAGCTCCCGGCGCTAGATGCCGTAGCGATAGCCGAAGCCGCGAACCGTCTCGATCGGGACACCGGCGGGATCTTTCGGCGCGAGCTTGCGCCGCAGGTAACCGACGTAGAGCTTCACCTGGTCGCCCGAGACACCATGCGCGTCGCCCCAGACGAGCTCCAGGAGCTGATCGCGTGACAGGACTTGCCGCGGATGACGGACGAAGGCCGCGAGGAGCTTGAACTCGAGGGGTGTGAGCGAGACCTCGGCGTCGTCGAAGGTCACCTCCCGCCGGGCGAAGTCGATCGTCAGGCGATCGTCGTCGTAACGCTCTTGTGGCACGGCGGTGCCCGAAGCGGGAGCGCGCCGGAGCAAAGCTTCGACGCGCGCGACGAGCTCCTGGCTGCCGAACGGCTTGACGACGTAGTCGTCGGCGCCCGCCTTCAGACCGCGAACTCGCTCGAGCTCCCCGCCTCGCGCGGTCAGCATCAGCACCGGTACTTCACTCACGTCCCGGATCCGCTCGAGTGTCTGCCAGCCATCCATTTCCGGCATCGATACATCGAGCACGACGAGGTCGGGAGGAGTCTCGTGCAGGGCCCGCAGACCCGAGCGCCCGTCCTCCGCTTGCTCCACGGAGAGCCCAGCCCGCCCCAGCAGCTCGGCGACGAGACCTCGGATATCCGCGTCATCGTCGATTACGAGCACCCGGGCGGAAGTCATACCGTTCTCATACTGAATCCGAGGCATGTTCCCTACCACCCCGGCCGACAGTAAGGAGGCATGGCACGGATCCTTATCAGTGAGCCGCATCCTGATCTGAGAGTCCTAATTGAGGCTGTCGTCAGGAGGACCGGCAACGAACCGGTCGGCCGAGGCCAGCTCATCGGCGAAGGCGCCCCCGCGGCGATGATTCTCGAGCCCGCCTCTGCTGACGGTCTCGCGGCGGCGACCCAGCTTCGTGGCCGGCTGGAGGATCTCCCGATCATCTGCGCAAGCATCTTCCCGCCGACCGATGAGAGCTGCGCCCTCAGCCCGGTAGCGCACCTCATCAAGCCTTTCCGGCTGCGTGAGCTCGAAGCCGCGATCGTCTCGGCGCTGGCGCGCTGACTTAGTGGCTCTGAGCCACTAAGTCCTACGTCTCGGCGTCCTTCGCGGGGAAGAGCACGGTTGGCACGTCTTCTTCGGCCGGGTCGACCTCGCGCACGACGACGTCGAGCACCGTGACGAGGACCGCGACGAGCGGAACCGCGAGCACGACCGCGAACCCGCCGAAGAGGATTCCCACCGCGGTGACGGAGACGAGGACGAGGAGCGGCGACAGGCCGACCGCGTCGCCGAGCACGCGCGGCACGATCAGGTAGTCCTCGATCAGCCGAACGACCAGGACGCAGATTCCGGCGGCGAGCGCCACATGCCACGAGTCGGTCGCCCCGACACCAACCGCAAGCGCGCCCGCGGCGATCGGGCCGATGACCGGCACGATCTCGACCACGCCGGCAAAGGCTCCGATCAGGATGAAGTACGGCAAGCCGATCGCCCAGAATGCGAGCGACAATACGGTTCCGACGAGCACGATCAGAAGCGCCTGGCCGCGCACGAACGCACCGAGCTTGAGGTCGATCAGGTCCCAGGTGTCGCGGAGCTTCTTCCGCTTCGGGCGTGGTAAGAGCGACGCGACGAAGTCGACGGCGCGAGCACGCTCGAAGATCCAGTACGCGGCCGTCGCGAGGACGAAGAAGATCCCGAGCACGACCTCGAAGACCTTGAGGGTCAATTCCACGGCGGGGTTCAGGAGCTGGCTGGCTTTGGGCACTTCGCGGAGGCGCTTGTCGATTGCCGTGAGGATGTCGTGCTTGATCCCCTTGGACTGCTTCGCCTCCTCGTGGATCTGTGCCTGCGTCGTTCCGCCCAGGGCGTTCTGGACCTGATCCACCGCCCGCGGCACGACGATCCAGAGGGCAAGGGCGATGAGGCCGATCAGTGCCACGTAGTGGATGAGGAGGCCGATCCCTCGCGGGATCCCGGCCCGCGCGAGCCTCTCGATCCCCGGGCGAAGCGCTGCGGCCAGGATGAATGCGAGAAAGACGAGTGCGAGAACGAGCTTCAGTTCCCAGAGCGCCAGGGCCACTGCGACGATCGCTATGACGACCAGAGTCGAGAGGGCGACGCGCTGCGCTGTTTCCTTCATGACAGGGATCTTTCGCCGTCTGGCGAAAGCCGCAAACGCGATGATTACCTCCAACGGAGAGCGCGTCTGTCTCGATGAGCGGCGACACGTGGTCGTGCTGGCCGGTCCCTTCCTGCGCGCGCTCGGGCTTGCCGTCGTCGGCATCGGCTGCATGGCAATCGGTTGGCCGGCCTCGATCGCGGGCGTTCTGCTGCAGGTGGGAGGCGCGGGCATCGCGCTTCGGGCGGTGTGGAAGTGGGAGCGAACGCGCGTCATACTGACCACCGAGAAGCTGTTCGTCGTGCACGGGACGTTCCGCCGTCGCGCGGCGGCCGTACGCCTTTCGCGACTCGGGGCAGTTGAGATCGAGCAGAGCCTGGTGGGGCGGCTGCTGGGTTACGGGACGATCGTCGCCGGCGACCTCGAGATCGAGTACGTGCCGGAGCCACGCCGGGTGTATGGCCTGGTCGAGCGTCTTAGCGGCTGACTCCTTTCCGGCTCCACTAGCGGGTTTGCCGGCCTCGAAACGAACACTTGTTCGATCCGATCCGCCTCGCTAAACTGGGCCCGGTTATGGCCCAAGAAGAGCTCGTCGTCCACGGCGCCCGGGAGCACAACCTCAAGGACATCGACGTCCGGCTGCCCCGGAACAAACTGATCTGCATCACCGGGCTCTCGGGCTCCGGCAAGTCGTCTCTGGCCTTCGACACGATCTATGCGGAGGGCCAGCGGCGCTACGTCGAGAGCCTCTCGGCTTACGCGCGCCAGTTCCTCCAGATGATGGAGAAGCCCGACGTCGACTCGATCGAAGGGCTCTCGCCGGCGATCTCGATCGACCAGAAGACGACGTCACGGAACCCGCGCTCGACGGTGGGCACGGTGACCGAGATCTACGACTACCTGCGCCTTCTCTACGCGCGGGTCGGCCGGCCGCACTGCCCGGTCTGCGGCAAGCCGATCACGGGCCAGAGCCAGGAGTCGATCGTCGACCAGATCCTCCAGCTGCCGGAGGGGACGAAGTTCACCGTCAACGCCCCGGTCGTCCGTGACCGCAAGGGCGAGTACAAGGACGTCTTCGAGGAGCTTCGCAACGAGGGGTTCACGCGCGTGAAGGTGGACGGCGAGCAGCGCCTGCTCGAGGAAGAAATCTCACTCGACAAGAAGTTCAAGCACACGATCGAGGTGGTCGTCGACCGGCTCACGATGAAGCCCGATCTACGCACGCGGCTCGCGCAGTCCGTCGAGACCGCCGCACAACTGGCGGAGGGGCTCGTCGCAATCGACCTCGTCGGCGAGGACCGCACGCTGCTCTTCAGTGAGAAGTTCGCCTGTCCCGACCACGGTGTCTCGCTCCCTGAGCTGCAGCCGCGGATCTTCTCCTTCAACTCCCCCCACGGCGCGTGTCCGCGCTGCACCGGTCTGGGCTCGCAGCAGGAGATCGACCCGGACCTGCTCGTTCCCGATACGAGCCTCTCGATCTCCGAGGGCGCGCTCGTGCCGTGGTCCGTGGGTAATTCGGGCTTCTACGAGTCGGTCATCCAGGCGATCGCCGAGCGCTACGAGATCCCGCTCGACGAGCCGTGGGAGAACCTGTCCGAGGAGGAGGAGGATCTCTTCCTCTACGGCACCGAGGGCGAGCGCGTCTACGTCAGCTACCGCAACCGGATGAACCGTCGCCGCTCCTACATGCTCGCCTTCGAAGGCATCATCCCGAGCCTCGAGCGGCGCTACCGCGAGACGGACTCCGCCACGCAGCGCGAGCGCATCGAGGAGTACATGTCCTTCCGGCCGTGCCCGGTCTGCAACGGCGCCCGCCTGAAGCCGGAGGTGCTCGCGGTCATAGTCGACGGCAAGAACATCCACGACTTCACGCAGATGTCCGTCACCCGCGCCCTCGAGTTTCTGGACGAGCTCAAGCTCACGGAAACCGAGCAGCTCATCGGCGCGCGCATCGTGAAGGAGATCCGCGAGCGCCTGCTGTTCCTCGACAACGTCGGCGTCGGCTACCTGCAGCTCGACCGTGCCTCGGCGACGCTGTCGGGCGGGGAAGCACAGCGGCTCCGGCTCGCGACGCAGATCGGCTCGCAGCTCGTCGGCGTGCTCTACATCCTGGACGAGCCCTCGATCGGCCTTCATCAGCGGGACAACGACAAGCTGATCGGCACACTCGAGCGCCTGCGCGACCTCGGCAACACCGTGCTCGTGGTCGAACACGACGAGCAGATGATGCGTTCGTCCGACTGGCTCGTAGACATGGGCCCGGGCGCGGGGGAGCACGGGGGTCATGTCGTCGCCGAGGGGACCGCGACCAAGGTCGAGCGCACCAAGAATTCGGTCACCGGGCAGTTCCTCTCGGGTGCGCGCGTGATCCCGGTGCCCCAGCGCCGCGCGGAGGACAACGGCTCCTTCTGGGTGCGCGGCGCCACTCAGCACAACCTGAAGGACCTCGACGTCGAGTTCCCGGTCGGGAAGTTCGTCGTCGTCACCGGCGTATCAGGCTCCGGCAAGTCGACGCTCGTGAACGAGATCGTCCACAAGGCGCTGGCGAACAAGCTGCACAGGCACCGGACGAAGCCGGGCGACCATCACTCGGTCGAAGGCATCGAGGTCTTCGACAAGGTGATCGAAGTCGACCAGTCGCCGATCGGGCGTACCCCACGGTCGAACCCGGCCACCTACACCAAGCTCTTCGATCACATCCGCGAGCTCTACTCGATGACGCCCGAAGCGAAGGTACGTGGCTACAAGCCGGGGCGGTTTTCGTTCAACGTGCGCGGCGGCCGGTGCGAGACCTGCAAGGGCGACGGCCAGATCAAGATCGAGATGCACTTCCTGCCTGACGTGTACGTCCCGTGCGAGACCTGCAAGGGCGCGCGCTACAACCGCGAGACCCTGGAAGTGCGCTTCAAGGGGAAGTCGATCGCGGACGTGCTCGAGATGTCGGTCGAGGAAGCGTTGCAGTTCTTCGCCAAGATCCCCAAGCTGCGTCGGCGTCTGCAGACGCTGCACGATGTCGGGCTCGACTACATCAAGCTGGGACAGCCCGCGACGACGCTCTCCGGCGGCGAGGCGCAGCGCGTCAAGCTCTCATCGGAGCTCTCGAAGATCGCGACCGGAAAGACCCTCTACATCCTCGACGAGCCGACAACCGGGCTGCACTTCGCGGACATCGAGAAGCTGCTCGACGTCCTGCAGCGACTGGTCGACTCGGGGAACACGGTTCTCGTGATCGAGCACAATCTCGATGTGATCAAGCAAGCCGACTGGATCATCGACCTCGGCCCCGAAGGCGGCGAGGCCGGCGGCGAGATCATCGCGACGGGGACGCCGGAGCAGATCGCCGAGGTGGACGAGTCGGCGACCGGGCAGTTCCTCCGGCACGTGCTGCCCAAGGCTGCGGTCGCTGCTGCCTGAGGCAGCCGCACCCGCCGCCGCGCGCAACGACGAGAAGGCGTGGTTTCTACGCGCGCTGCTCGTGCTCTTGAGCCCGCGGCCGGTCTTCGCGGCGCTTCGCGACGACTCCGACGAGGCCGCCGAGGCGCGACAGGATGCGGCGGGGGCGATCATCTGGCTGGCCGGCATCGCAGCGGTGCTGGCGACCACCGTTGCGAGCACGCTGCTCGACGACCCGGCGCGTGATTGGCTCGTTCTCGTCGTCTGGGCGTTTCTCGGAGGAGGGCTGTCCGGCTTCACGCTGTACTTCTTCCTCGGGAAGGTCTTGCACGTTGCGCTCCGTCGGCTCGGTAGCCGGGGTACCTTCCGGCGCGCACGTCACCTGCTCGCTTTTGCGGCGGCCCCCGTCGCACTTGCGCTCTTCATCTACTGGCCAGTCCGGGTCGCGATTTACGGCGAGGATCTCTTCAGGTTCGACGGCTCGGACGGTGGCACGACCGGGACGGTGTTCGCCTGGATCTTTTACGTGTTCCTCGTCTGGGCGCTGATCCTGCTCGTGATTGGTGTCCGCACCGTGCACGGGTGGACCTGGGCGCGTTCGATCGCCGGCGTTGCCTGGGCCGCCGCGATCGGCGCAGGGCTAGCCGTCGCCCTGACGCTGCTCTACGCGGCGAGCTGAGAACAACTCGAGCTCTTCCTCTGACATCGCGTACGTGTGCTCCGGCGCGGGATAGACGCCGCCGCGAACTTCTTCGGCGTACGTCCTGAGCGCTCCACGTATCTCGTCCGCGAGATTGGCGTAGCGCTTGACGAAGCGCGGTGCCCGCCCCTCGGTGAGGCCCAGGAGGTCGTGGTACACGAGCACCTGACCATCGCACTCGGGGCCTGCGCCGATCCCGATCGTCGGCACCGTGAGCGACTCGGTGATGCGCGCGGCGACGGGCACCGGGACGGCTTCGAGCACGATCGCAAAGCAGCCGGCCGCCTCGAGCGCCAGAGCGTCGGCCAGAAGCTGCTGTGCCTTCGCGGCCGTCCTGCCCTGTGTCTTGAACCCGCCGAGGATCGTTTCCGACTGCGGTGTCAGGCCGACGTGCCCCATCACGCCGATGCCGGCGGAGACGATCGCGCTCACGCGCGAGAGCGAGGGCCCGGCACCCTCGAGCTTGACGACGTCAGCGCCGGCTTCCTTCATGAACCTGATCGCATTGCGCACGGCGTCCTCGTCGGAGACGTGGTAGCTCCCGAACGGCATGTCGCCGACGATCAGCGGTCGCTCGACGGCTCCGGACACGGAGCGTGTGAGGAAGAGCATCTCTTCCATCGTCACCGGGACGGTCCCGTCGTGACCGAGCACGACCATGCCCGCGGTGTCACCCACCAGCAGGACATCGATGCCCGCCTGTTCGGCAAAGCGCGCGCCCGGCGCGTCGTACGCGGTGACCATGACGATCTTCTCGCCGCGGGCCTTCAGGTCGGCGAGGTGCGTCAGCGTCAACTTCCCGGCTCTCACTTCAGGTCTCCTTCCAGGACGACGTTGTCGATGAGGCGTGTCGTGCCGATGCGCGCGGCAGCTGCGAGCACCGTCACGTTGCCGAGGTCGAGCACTTCCACGTATTCGGGCTCGAGGCCGTTGAGGGCGGCGCGTGCCGCAGCCACGGGGTCAGACCCCAGGACGTGTGCCGAACGGCCGGCTTGGAGCGCCCGTGGCAGCGCCAGTGCCTGGTGCCGTTCTTGCTCTGAGAGGCAGGCGTTCCGGGACGACAGGGCCAGGCCGTCCACGTCACGAACAGTCGGCACGACGCGCAGGACGAGATCGGCGTCCAGGTCGCGGATCATCCGGCGCAAGACGGCAGCCTGCTGGGCGTCCTTCTGGCCGAAGTACGCGATCTGTGGCCGCACGATGTTGAAGAGCTTCAGGCACACCGTGGCAACCCCCCTGAAGTGGGCCGGGCGCGCATTGCCCTCAGCTCCGGTCTCTTCGACGTCGACCCAGGTTGCGTACCCCTCCGGGTACATCTCCTTGAGGGACGGCATGAACAGGATGTCGACGCCCGCTGCCTCCGCCAGCTTCACGTCGTGTGCCTCGTCGCGCGGATAGCGCGTCAGGTCTTCATTCGCGCCGAACTGGGTCGGGTTGACGAAGAGGGAGGCGACGACGACGTCGCAATCTTCGCGCGCGGCGCGGAACAGGGCGAGGTGCCCTTCGTGGAAAGCGCCCATCGTCGGCACGAGCCCGACGCGCCCGCCGCGGGCAAGCTCCCTGCGCACTTCTCGGATCGTCCGCAGGGTCTTCACTTTGCCGTCGCTTCTGCGAGCACGTCGTACAGGGGCTCGAGCTCGGGCCTGGCGGCCCGGATCGCACGCCGGTGCGCCTCCACCGTCTCCCAGTCACCGCGCTCGATGGGCCCGGTGAGCTCGAAGCCGTTGTCGATCGTCCTGCGCATCAGCGGGACCAGCGCTTCGGGAGGTGCACCGGCGGCGCAAAAGAGCTCGGACGCCACTGCATGCAGCGTGACGAGGTAGTTCGATGCGATCGCGGCGCCTGCGTGGTAGAGGGGACGTGCATCGTCGCCGAGCTCGAACGGCTTCAGGCCGAGGGTTTCCGCCAACCAGTACCCCGCGGCCCTGGCCTCTTCCCCTTCCGCAGTCACCCCGGCCCAGGCTCCGTCGAGCTGCTCCGGTCCCCGCGCGCGCGAGAAGGTCTGGAGCGGGTGCATGGAGAAGCGCCGCAGATGAGGATCGAGTGCCGACAGAGGCGTAGCTCCCGAGACGTGTGCGATCCACGGGCCTTCCTCGAGCCCTCTCGCCACCTCGGCGATCGAGTTGTCCGGCACGCACAGGAGAGCCAGTTGGCCGTCGTCGCCCACGGCGACGCCCCGCTCGCGCAGGCGAGCAGAGACCGCCGAGCCGACGCGGCCGGAACCGATGACTTTGACGCTCTCGAACACTCGAAGCTCCAGTTCCGTAGCGGATACCGGGCATTGGAAGCCTACACGGGCAGTGCTACTCTGCCGTGCTTCGTGGGTCGTCGTTTCCTCCTGGGGCTTGCCGTCGCCCTCGCTTGTCTCGCTCCGGGCCAGGCCCGCGCGGCGATCCCGCTGGCCGCGTGCTCCAGCACGTCGGAAGGCGCCCTATGCGGAACGGTCACCGTCCCCGTCGATCGGACCGGCGCGTTTCCGGGAACTATCGGACTGCACGTCGAAGTGCTACCGGCGGCAGGTCTGTCGCGTGGGACGATGTTTCTGATTGCAGGTGGCCCTGGCCAGGGATCCGCGGGCGCGTTCGACCTTGGCCCGGGGTTCAACCGTGAGCTCATGCAATTCATGTTTCCGGGCTACACCCTTGTGGCCTTCGACAACCGGGGCACGGGTCAGTCCGGCGTCCTTCGGTGTCCTGCGCTGCAGGCCGTGACGATCGCCACGGTCGAGCAGGAGGCAGCGCGTGCACGCGATTGTGCGGACCAGATCGGTCTTGCTCGAGTCTTCTACGCGACCCGCGACCACGCGGACGACACCGAGGCAGTTCGGCAGGCACTTGGACTCGGTCGGATCGGCCTCTATGGAGTCTCGTACGGCACGAAGCTCGCGGTGGCCTATGCGCTCGCCCATCCTGAAGGAGTGGAGCGCCTCCTCCTCGACTCCGTGGTCGTTCCGACCTTTCCGGACCCGTTCGATCGCAATGTGCTGCACGAGATGCCGCGCTCCCTGACGTCGTTTTGCGCGGGTCGAGCTTGCAACGCGGCCACCGGCGACTTCGGGGCGAACGTCGTGAAACTCGCAAACCGTCTCCAGGCACGACCGATCAGAGGCAAGATCATCTCCTCGAGTGGCAAGGCGAGAACTCTGCGTATGAACGGCGAAGACTTGATCTCGCTGATCATCGACGTCGATCTCAGCCCGGGTCTTGCAGCCGAAGCACCCGCGGCCGTGCACGCGGCGCTGGCCGGCAACATCCGCCCGCTGCTCCGGCTGTACGACCTCGACCTCGGCTCGAACCAGTTCTCGCCGGAGGACCTCAGCTTCGGCCTGTATGCGGCGACCAATTGTTCGGACGCCGGACTGCCGTGGCCCGCCGATACACCGCCTGCTGCCCGCCGAGCGATCCTCGATGCTGCCGTCGCCGGATTTGCGCCCGGGAGTCTCGGTGGTTTTGGCAACTGGGCCGCCCGGATCGGCAGAGGCTATTTTTGCGAGCAGTGGCCTGCTCCGGCCGGCGGCGCGACGCTCGCGCCCGGCCCGCCCCCGGACGTACCGGTGCTCGCGTTGAACGGTGGGATCGACCTGCGGACACCGACGGTAAATGCTCTCGACGTCGTTTCGGACTTTCCGCAAGGCAAGTTGATCGAAGTTCCGGGAGTCGGGCACAGTGTCACCGGGGCCGATGCTTCCTTCTGCTCGCAGAACGCCGTCAGAAGGTGGATGCAAGGGACACTCGTGACCCCGAAGCTCTATGCATGTCCACGGGTTCTGCCCATCGTCAAGGTCTTGGGCACGTTTCCTCGCGCCTCGACGAAGCCTTCTGTGAAGTCCACCCTGGCGGTTGCGGCGAAAACCTTGCGCGAGGCAGAGGCGGCCTGGTGGCAGCTCGCGCCTGAGGCGACCGCCATGCGCGGACTGTTCGGCGGCAAGCTCGTGGGGTTGACCAACGGCGACGGCTTCACCTTGACGAAGTACGTACTCAGTCCCGGCGTCTTCATCACAGGCAAGATCGAGTTCGCCGACATCGGCCCGCCTTCGACCTACAAAGGAACGATCAAGGTGACCGGCCCGGGAGCCGTCGCGGGCACTCTCACGATCTCGAAGAATTCTGTCTCCGGCCGACTCGGCGGCCGCCCCGTCAAGGCCGGCTACTAGGCCGTTTGCGGCGCGTCCGGGGTCCTGCCTAGACTCCCGTGGCGATGCCGATGTACGAGTACGTCTGCATGAAGTGCGAGGAGCACTTCGAGGAGCTCGTCCGGGGGGATCAGGTCGTTGCCTGCCCGGAGTGCGGCGCGACGAACGTCGCCCGGCAGCTCTCGACGTTCTCGATGGTCGGCACCGCCGGGCAGACCGGCGCATTCAGCAGTGGTGGCGGCTGTTGCGGCGGAAGCTGTGGCTGCGGTCACTGAACTGACTCGGACCGACGAGCTGCGCGCCTTCGGCGACGTCGTCGCCGGCTGCACGAAGTGCGCGCTCGCGGGTGGCCGGACGCAGGTCGTCTTCGGATCAGGCGATCCGAACTCCGATCTCATGTTCGTCGGCGAGGCGCCCGGCTTCCACGAGGACAAGCAGGGCGTCCCGTTCGTCGGTGCGGCGGGCAAGCTCCTCGACCAGCTGCTCGACGGCATAGGGTTGACACGCGCCGACGTCTACGTCGTGAACGTCTTGAAATGTCGCCCTCCCGGCAACCGCGATCCACTGCCGGAGGAGATCCAGGCCTGTGAAGGACATCTGTGGCGGCAGATCGAGCTGATCGAGCCGCGCGTCGTTGCGACGCTCGGCAACTTCGCGACGAAGCTTCTGTCGGGTCGGCCGACCGGGATCACGCGCGTGCACGGACAAGAGCAAGAAGTCACGCTCGGCGGACGGCGAGTGCTGCTGTACCCGATCTACCACCCGGCCGCCGCGCTGTACACGCCGCGCATGCTCGACGTGCTCAAGGACGACTTCGCGAGGTTGCCCGAGTTGATGGGCCGCGAGGTTGCTCCGCCCGCGCCCGTCTACGTCGCACCGGTCGCCGCCGAGCCCGCCTTGCAGCTCGGGCTGTTCTGATCGAAACGCACTCGCCGGAGGAAACGGAAGAGGCTGCCGCCAGACTCGCTGCACATCTGCGTCTCGGCGACGTCGTGACGGTCTCGGGCCAGCTCGGCTCCGGCAAGACGACCTTCGTGCGGGGTGCGTGCCGCGCACTCGGTGTCGAGGGAGCGGTCACGAGCCCGACGTACACGATCGGACATCGCTACAAGGGGCGGGTCGACGTGTCGCATCTCGACCTCTTTCGCTTCAACGGCGTCTCGGCGGCGGAGTGGGGAGACCTCGAGCCGTACTTCGACGACGCCATTGTCTTCGTCGAATGGCCCGAGGCGGGCGTCGGTGTCCTTCCAGCTCCTCGGGTCGAGGTGCGACTTGAGCATGGCGACGAAGAAGGGCAGCGGCTTGTCACGATTCAAGGCGATGCTGATCCTGGCCTTCGACACGGCGACTGACGTCGCGACGAGCGCGCTCGTCTCCGACGGAGAGGTGCTGGGAGAGCGCACCTCGCGCGCGGCCACGGTGCTCGAGGACGTCGACGCCCTGCTGCGCCAGGCGGGCGCGCACACCCGTGAGCTCGAAGGGCTCGCCGTCGGCATCGGCCCGGGCAGCTTCACCGGCCTGCGGATCGGGCTGGCGACCGCGCGCGGGCTCGCGCTCGCCCTAGGGGTTCCCGTGGCCGGCGTCTCGACGCTCGACGCCCTCGCCGCCGGAGCGCCGGGTGCCGTGCCCGTCGTCGATGCAAGGCGCGGAGAGGTCTTTGTGCTCCAAGGGGAACCTCGAGTGCTCCCGCCCGCTCAGCTGGAGCTCCCTTCAGGCACCGTCTGTGTCGGTAGCGGCGCCGTTCGCTACCGGTCGGTGCTGGAAGCCGCCGGCGCCGAGGTTCCGCCCGACCAGGACGAGCGCCACGTTCCGCGGGCCCGCTTCCATGCCCAGCTGGCCCGGGACTTCGGCCCGGCCGAGGCGGTCGAGCCGATGTACCTAAGAGTCCCCGACGCTGATAAAACCACGCTATGAGCGCGTCGCTCACCTACGGTTCGCTCCCGTGAGGGAAACTATGTTTCCCTCACGAGCTCCCTTCTTTAGGGATCGCCTCAGCGCCCACAGCGTGGCGACCGCCGCCGCGCTCGCTGAGGAGAAAGAGACGGGAAACCTCCCGGTTTCCCCTTACGCCCCTTCCGCTCACCGGCCAGAGAGCGGCCGATGAGCGCCACCGCGAACCGCGTGGACTTCCGTCGCCTCGAGCTGCGCGACCTGAACGCGATCGAAACGATCGAACGCGACTCGTATCCGACGCCCTGGTCGCGGTCGATGTTCGCCGGCGAGCTGGCCAAGCCGTCCTCGATCTCGCTCGGTGCGTTCGAGCCGGACACACACGAGTTGCTCGGCTACCTGATCATCTCCCGCTACGTCGATGCGTGGCATGTCATGAACCTCGCGGTCGCTCCGGAGTACCGGCGCAAGCGCGTTGCGTCGAGTTTGCTCGAGCGGCTGTTCGAGCTCACAGCGGGAGACGGGCGCCGGGGCTTCACGCTCGAGGTACGAGTTTCGAACGAGGTCGCAATCAGGCTGTACGAGCAGGCCGGTTTCAAAGCGCGCGGAGTGCGTCGCGGTTACTACACCGACAACCGTGAAGACGCCCTGATCATGTGGCGCGACCCTGAGCCGCGCCCCGCTTGATACTGGGGCTCGAGACCTCTTGTGACGAGACCGCTGCGGCGGTGATCACGCCAGACGGCCGGATCCTGTCCAACGTCGTCTCGTCTCAGGCCGATCTGCACGCACGTTACGGCGGCGTCGTGCCCGAGGTGGCGTCCCGCCGTCACCTCGAGCTCGTCACGCCTGTCATACAGGAGGCGCTCGCCGAAGCGGACACGTCTCTCGACGACGTCGAGCTCCTCGGTGTGACAGCGGGGCCCGGGCTGATCGGCGCGCTGCTCGTCGGCGTCGCCGCTGCCAAGGCGATTGCGTGGGCCAGACGGCTGCCGTTGGCGGCGGTCGACCATCTGCAAGGCCACGTTGCCTCGCTCTACCTCGAGCCCGACCCGCTCGAGGCGCCGTTCCTCTGCCTGCTGGCGAGCGGTGGCCACACGCTCCTCCTCGACGTGCAGGATCGCAGCGAGAAGCCCCGCGTCCTTGGGACGACCCTCGACGACGCGGCGGGGGAGGCATTCGACAAGGGAGCACGACTCCTCGGGCTCGGCTATCCCGGCGGTGCGGCGATCGACCGCATCGCGCGCCAGGGCGACTCGAGCGCGTACGACTTTCCCGTTGCGCGGGTCCCGGGGCTCGACTTCTCCTTCTCCGGTCTCAAGACGGCGCTGCTCTACGTCGTCAAGGAACTGTCGCCGGAGGAGCTAGAACGCCGCCGCGCCGATCTGGCGGCGAGCTATCAGCGGGCGATCGTGCGCGCACTCGTGGAGCGAACACTGCAAGCCGCCGCAGAGACCGGTGCCACCAGCGTCGCTGTCGTCGGCGGAGTCGCGGCGAATTCGGAGCTGAGGGCCACGTTGCCTGAAGCAAAGGCGGCTCCGTTGGCGCTTTGCACCGACAACGCGGCCATGATCGCCTCCGCCGCCCGGTTTACCGAGGCCATCCCGTATCCCGGCTATCTTGCGCTCGATGCCTACGCGTCCACCGCGTGAGCCGTTCAATGCCCTGGTGCTTGCGGCCCTCGCGGTCGCCGCAACCGCCGTCCTCATCGCGGCCGGAGGTCGCAGCGAAGGCGTAACGCCGCGGGTAGAGCCGAGCTGGCAAGGGTTGGCGGGCGCCCTCCGGCCGCGGGTCGCTGTCGGCCAGCGAGCCATCGTCTTGCTCAAGACTCCGGCGCTGGCGGACCGCGTGGGCCGCGTCGGAGGCCTCGCGACGAGCGAAGACGAACGGCGATGGACGCAGACGGCACTCGCTTCGCAGAAGCTGCTCATCGCCCGCCTGCGCCTCCAGGGCGTCGTAGTCCAGCCCGAGTTCAGTTACACGCATACCGTCAACGGTTTCTCCGCGGCGTTCGACGCGCGCGGCATCGCGCTGCTCGAGCGCGCCTCGGACGTGGCGGGCGTCTATCCGGTGCGCGCCGCTTATCCCGCGTCGCTCAGCTCCCGTCTGCTGACGAGCTCCGAGTTCGGCGAACGTCCGAACATCGGGCTCTCCGACAAGGACGGACGCGGTGTGACGATCGCCTTGCTCGACACCGGCGTCGACCGTGCCCAGCCCTTCCTGCGCGGCCGTGTCGCCGCCGGCATCGACATCGTCGGCGGTGAAGCCGGCGCGCTGGCGGCCTCACGCCCGGACGAGCCGGCTCAACTCGAGCGACATGGCACGGAGATGGCCGGCCTGCTGGTCGGCTCCGGGGGTCCCGGTGCCCTCGCGGGTGTTGCACCGGGTGCGACGGTGCTGCCGATCCGCGTTGCAGGCTGGCAGCGGGACGCGTCTGCGAACTGGGCGGTGTACGGACGCACCGACCAGGTCCTCGCCGGGCTCGAGCGGGTGGTTGACCCGAACGATGACGGCGACGCGCACGATGCGGCGCGGGTTGCATTGGTCGGCGTCGCGGAGCCGTTCGCCGGTTTTGCCGACGGGCCATTTGCGCGGGCTGCGGCGGGCGCGACGCGACTCGACACGCTGGTCGTCGCTCCCGCCGGAAACGACGGGCCGGCCGGTCCAGGGTACGGCAGTGTCTCGGGCCCGGGCGGGGCACCGGCAGTCCTGACGGTCGGTGCGGTTGATCTCCGGCCGCGCTTCGGACAAGTGCGCGTCGTGGTGCGCACAGGACTTCGGGTCGAGCTCGACGGTATGCGCCCACTCGCCGGGGCGGTAACGCCCACTCGGCCGCTCGATGTGGGAATCGGCGCGCCGAGATCGCTGACAACCGGGGCCGCCGGCTATCGAGGGGCGGTTCCGCTGCTTGACTTCTTCGACCGCAGCGGCGCGAGTCTGGTCGCGGGCCGTGCTGCGCTGCTCCCGGCCGGAGTCGATCCAAATGGGTCGGTTGCGAACGCCGCGCGAGCAGGAGCCGTTACGGTGCTCTTCTACGGTGCGGATCTCCCGGCGGGCGGGATCGGCCTCGACGAGAGCGCTCCGATCCCGGCGGTATCCGTTCCCGAGGACGTGGCTGACACGTTGCTGACAAGGGTCCGCCGTGGCATCCAGGCGACCCTGTCGCTCGGTGCCGTGCGGACCGAGTCGAACACGGGCGAGGGAAGAGTCATGCGCTTCTCCTCCACGGGTCTGGCGTTCGACGGCCGCGTGAAACCAGAGGTCGTGGCACCCGGCGTCGCGCTCGAGACAGCCGAGCCCGGAGCGAACGCCGACGGCTCGGCTCGCTACGGCACGGTCAACGGGACGAGCGCGGCCGCGGCGCTCGTCGCCGGGGCCGCCGCGCTGCTTGCGCAGGCGCGCCCCTATCTCGACGCGGATGCGCTGAAGAGCCTGCTAGTGGGCGCGGCGCGGCCGCTCCCCGATGATGCCGTCACAGCCCAGGGCGTAGGGCTGATCGATCTCGGGGGCGCGACGGCGACCGAGGTCGGCGCGAGCCCGGCGTCGCTTGCGCTCGGACGAGCCGACACCAGGCGCTGGCGCACAGAACAGGAATTCGTCCTGCGCAACGTCTCCTTCCGCCGCCTGATCCTGTCCCTCGACGTGCGCGTCGCCCGGGAGGGAGCGGCGGCGCTCCGGTTCGACATCAGGCCGCAGCATGTGTCGCTCGGGCCGGGAAGATCGATCCGGGTGCACGTGCGCGCGCGAGTGACGAGCAAGCTCGTGGGGACGGCGCCCGCGGAAGGCGTCGTGATTGTGACGCCTGCGGCCGGCCGCGAAATTCGCGTGCCGTGGGCGATCACCTTCGGGAAGCGCCGGCCACCCGGCCTCGCCTCCGTTCGACTTTCGACGCGCGTGTTCTCCCCGTCCGATGCCGCGCCGGCGCTGCTGAGCTTCGTCGCGGGCTCGGTGCGGCGTTCGGCCGGCGAGC
Organism: Gaiellales bacterium; assembly: GCA_038237145.1. GTDB lineage: Bacteria > Actinomycetota > Thermoleophilia > Gaiellales > Gaiellaceae > 3-1-20CM-4-69-9. The sequence goes on along the minus strand of JBBRZA010000009.1, from coordinate 37,187 downwards.
CCGACGTGCTCCCACTCTCGCGTCTGGATCTGGAGCTGTGGAGCCCTGACGGCGGCCGCATCGGACTGCTTGCGCGCCTACGCGACGTGCTGCCGGGCCGCTATTCGTTCGGAGTGACGGGTCGCGACCCGACAGGCGCCGTGCTTCCAAGCGGCGAATATCAGCTCAGGCTGGTGGCGTTCGCGACCGATACCGGGCCGCCGACGGTTCGGACAGTCGGTTTCACGATCAAGTAGGCTCCGCCGGCCCGATCCAGCCCGAAATGTTGCCATTTGCGCGGAAAAAGGAGCTGACGTGACCACCGTCGACGCGCCCGTCTCGCATCTTCGCGAGAACCCCTACGAGATCGCGAAGTCCCAGTTGAGGAAGGTCGCCGACACCTTCGCGATCGATCCCAACCTCGTCAACGTCCTTCAGGAGTGCAAGAAGTCCCTGGCCGTTTCGGTTCCCGTCTCGATGGACGACGGTAGGACCCAGGTCTTCCAGGGCTACCGGGTCACGCACAACGTCGCCCGCGGCCCATCGAAGGGCGGCATTCGCTACCACCCGGACGTCACGCTTGACGAAGTCAAGGCGCTCGCGATGTGGATGACGTGGAAGTGCGCGCTGTCAGGAATTCCGTTCGGCGGCGCCAAGGGCGGAGTCGTGTGCAATCCGAAGACGATGTCAGAGGGCGAGCTGCAGCGGATGACACGCCGCTTCACCTCGGAGATCATCAACGAGATCGGGCCGGAGAAGGACATTCCCGCGCCGGACGTCGGCACGGACGGGCGCGTGATGGCGTGGATCTTCGACACGTACTCGATGAACAAGGGCCATTCGGTGCTCGGCGTCGTCACGGGCAAGCCGCTCACGATCGGCGGCTCGCTCGGTCGCGAAGAGGCGACCGCACGCGGTGCTCTCTACTGCGTGCGCGAGGCGGTACGCAAGCGCCAGATGTCACTTCAGGGGACGATCGTCGCGGTGCAGGGCTTCGGAAACGTCGGCTCGTACCTCGCGAAATTCCTCGCGGAGGACGGCGCGACGGTGATCGCCGTCTCGGACTCGACCTCCGGTCTCCACAACCCGAACGGCATCGACGTGCAGGCCGCGATCGCGCACAAGCGCGAGACCGGCTCGCTGGCGGGCTTCAGGGGCGCCGAGCCGATCTCGAATGAGGACCTGCTCCTGCTGGAGTGCGACGTCCTCGCGCCCTGCGCGCTCGAGCAGGTGATCACCGCGGAGAACGCCGACAAGGTCAAGGCGAAGATCATCGTCGAGGGGGCCAACGGCCCGGTGACGCCTACCGCCGACGAGATCCTCGAGGAGAAGGGCATCCTCGTGCTTCCGGACATCCTCGCGAACGCCGGAGGCGTCGTCGTCTCCTACTTCGAATGGGTCCAGGGACTGCAGGAGTACTTCTGGAAGGAAGCCGAGGTGAACGCGAAGCTGAACGACATCATCACGCGCGCGTTCAACGAGACGTGGGCTCTGATGGAAAGCCGAAGTGTGTCGATGCGCCTAGCTGCCTATGGCCTGGCCGTCCAGCGCGTCGCCGAGGCCACCGTGACGCGCGGTATTTATCCGTAAGGTCGTCCTGTATCACGCGGAGGGCTGCCACCTCTGCGAACGCGCGCGCGCCATTCTCGAACACGTCCGCAAGGAGGTCGACTTCGAGCTCGAGGAGATCGACATCGGCGGGGATCCTGGGCTCGAGGCGCAGTACCGCCAGTGGCTTCCGGTTGTGGAGATCGACGGCGAGCGCGCATTTGTCTATTACGTGGATCCAGATGCTTTTCGTCGCAAAGTTGCCGCACAAAGTTGACTTACGCGCCGCCCCTGCGTGGCGTGATACAACGGGTTCGGGTTGTCACAAACTCTCGAATCCAAGAGCTCGGCTGTGTCTGAGCGTCTGACCGTCGGAGTGGCGGCGCGCCTGTCGCGCTACCTCCAGGTGCTGACTCAGGCGAAGAAGATGGGGAAGGAGCGCATCTCCTCCCAGGAGATCTCGGACTACACGAACATCAACGCGACCCAGATCCGGCGCGACCTTTCCGCGTTCGGCAAGTTCGGCAAGCGCGGGGTCGGCTACAACATCGACTCGCTTCTCGGAGAGATCCGCAAGATCCTCCGCACGCAGGGGCAGCACAACATCGCGCTCATCGGAGCGGGACGACTCGGGCAGGCGATCGCCAGCTCGCCGATCTTTGCGGAACACGGGATCAACATCGCCGCCGTGTTCGACACCGACCCGGACAAGGTGGGCCGCCCGGTTGGAAACGTTCCTGTGAGTGACTACACGCACCTCTCGAACACGATCCGTGAGAAGAACATCATCGTCGGCGTCGTGGCCGTTCCGGCCGACAATGCGCAGCGCGTGGCAGACGACCTGGTCGGGTCGGGCGTCAGGATCATCTTCAACTACTCGGAAGCACTGCTCGACGTGCCGCAAGACGTAGCCGTCCATACGTCGAACCCGGCGGTCGAGCTGCTCTACGCGCTCTACTTCTACTTGACGTAGCTACAAGAGGCCGGGGCCATGAGGATCCTGCTCTGGCACGGCTACCTGCTCGGTGGAACAGGGTCGAACGTCTACACGCGTTCGCTTGCGCGTGAGTGGAGCCGTGCCGGTCATGACGTCGTCGTGGTCTGTCAGGAGCCGCATCCCGAGCGTTACGACCTCGGGGGCGCGAAGGTATTCAGGCCGAATGTCGGCGGGCTGCTTCCCGTCTTCGTACTCGACCGCTACGAGGGCGTCGAGGCGAAGCTGCTGCAGGACTTCACGCTGGCCGAACGAGAACGCTACGTCGCGCTCAATGCGACGGCGGTGTGCGCACATATGCCCGCCGACCTGGTCTTCGCGAATCACGTCCTGCTCGGGGCGGCGGTTGGTTGGGCCAGCGGAATGCCGTTCGCGGTGAAGGCGCACGGGTCAGAGCTGGAGTACTCGATGCGCGGCAACGAAGAGCTTGCGGCGTGGGGGCGCGAGTGCCTGGCGCCCGCGGAAGCGGTCTTCGTGGGGTCAGCGCACATCCGCAATGTCCTGGAGGAGGTCGTCGGCCACGTCGAGCGCGTGCACGAGGTGCCGCCGGGCGTCGACGTCGAGGAGTTCCGGCCCTCCCTCTCACGCGACGAGTCCCTCGCGCGCCTGCTGCAGGAAGCGCAGGCGGACGCAGCCAACCCGGCCAACTCCAACGAGCGCCAACCCGACGAGGGCAACGCCGCGCGCTTCGCAGAGTTCTTCGCCACGGACGAACCGACCGTCGTCTACTTCGGCAAGCTCCTCCACAACAAGGGTGTCCACGTCCTGCTGGAGGCGCTGCGCAGCGTCGACGCACGCGCGCTGATCGTCGGCTTCGGCGACTACCGGCGGGAGCTCGAGCTGATCGCCCCGCCGGGCACGCTCTTCACCGGGCCACTCGAACACCGCCACCTCGTGCACCTGCTCCCGCTCGCCGACGTTACGGTCGTCCCATCGATCTTCCCGGAGGCCTTCGGAATGGTCGCCGCGGAGGCGGCGGCTGCCGGCTCGCTGCCGCTCGTCGCTCGGCACTCAGGGCTCGCGGAGATCGCAGAGGGCCTGGAGACCGCGTATCCCGCGGAGCACCGGCACCTGGCCAGCTTCGCCAACGCGGACGCCAATGACCTCGCCGCAAAGCTCCGCGAGCTGCTCGCGCTTTCGTCTGAAGCGCGAGCGGAGCTCGGCGCAGCAGCCAGGCGGACCGCCGTCGAGCGGTGGAGCTGGACGAGTATCGCCGCACGCCTGCTCGAGCCGATCGGCGGCGGTTAGCCCGCATTGCTTCATTTACGCTAGCGACGTGGGTGATCAACAACGACGCACTCCCGAGGAGCAGATCCGCTTCGCGCGTGAGGCTTTCGAGGACGGACATGACTTCACGATTGCCGTGGAGGAAGAGTTCGCACTCCTCGATCCCGACACGCTCGAGCTGACGAACCGCTTCGAGGAGCTCAAGGCCGGGGTGGCGGGAACGGCGCTCGACGAGCACCTCGTCGGCGAGCTGATCGCATCCGAGATCGAGGTGAAGACGGGACGTTGCGCGAACTTCGTGGAAGCGGCCGAGCGGATGGCCGAGCGTCGCGCTCAGCTGGGCGAGCTCGCCGACCGATTCGGAGTCGGGCTCGCTTCGACAGGCACTCATCCCTGGAGCCGCTGGCAGGACCAGCGCATCATCGACACGCCGCACTACCGACGGAACAACGAGATCCTGCAGTACGTCGTCTGGCGCAACAACAGCTTCGGCATCCACGCCCACATTGGAATTCGCGGTGCCGATCGCGCGGTCGCCGTCTGCAACGCGTTCCGAAACGTTCTGCCGGAGCTTCTTGCCCTTTCGGCCAGCTCGCCGTTCCTCGAGGACTGCGTCACCGGCCTCCACTCGGTGCGAACCGAGATCTTCACGAAGCTTTTCCCGCGTTGCGGCGTTCCGGACGCGTTTGAGGACTGGGCCGCCTACGAGGACTATGTCCGCTTCCTCTACACGACTCGGTCGATCGATGAGCACACGCAGATTTGGTGGAGCGTCCGACCGCATCTTGCGTTTCCGACTGTCGAGGTTCGGATCTGCGACGCGCAGCCCGACCTGGGCGAGGCGCAGTCGCTTGCGGCGCTGATCTACGCGCTGGGGACGCGCTTCGCGCGCGCGATCGATGAAGGGGAAGCGCTGCCAAATTTTCCGAGCCGTCTGATCGAGGAGAACATGTGGCGTGCGATCCGGTACGGGCTGACGGACGGGCTCATCGACTTCGAGCGCGGCGAGGTTATCCCGGCTCGGGCGCGCATCGAGGCGCTGATCGAGTGGGTTCTTCCCGTCGCGGAGGAGATCGGCGCGGCGTCTTACCTCGCAGTGCCGTCGGCGAACGCCGCCGAGCGCCAGTACCAGCGCGTCGCGGAGATCGGCTCGCATCGCGACGTTTTCGCCGAGCTCGTCCGCAGGCCGCGGGAGCGGGTCGGTGGGTGAGGCGGTCGATGGTGTCGGCGGCGTCTTCTTCCGCGCACATGATCCGGTCGCTCTGCGCGCCTGGTACGCAGACCACCTTGGCATCGGCATGGAGGAGTACGGCACGACGTTCACGTCGAAGGACGGCGATCAGACTGTCTGGGCGCCGTTTCCGGCGGATACCGGCTACTTCGGTTCAGGTGGACAGCAGCTGATGATCAACTTCCGCGTTCGCGATCTCGACGCCATGCTGGGGCGGCTCCGCGCGGCCGGCGTCGACGTCGACGACCGTGTCGAGGAGATGGAGTACGGACGGTTCGCCTGGGCGAGCGATCTCGAGGGAAACCGCTTCGAGCTGTGGGAGCCTTCGTGACCGAGACGACCGGGCCACCCTCCGACGACGAGCTCCTGAAGCAACTCGAAGAGGAGCTGAAGACGCTCAAGGTCTCGGACCTCCTCGTGCAGACGCTCTACACGGTCTCTTCGCTCGGGTACCGCCGCCTCGCCGAGCAGGACCGTGACCTCGACCAGGCTCGCCTCGCCATCGAAGCCTTGCGGGCGCTCGTACCCGTGCTCGAGGGATCTGCAAGCGATGAGCTCGTGCAGGACTTCAAGCAGGTGACGGCGAACCTCCAGCTCGCGTACGCGGACGCGGCCAAGGACGGGGGCTGACGGGGAGGAAGATCAGGCGTTTGTCCGCCGTCCCTGTTGGCGAGATGGCTATCGATATCGGCGGGGTGATCAGCTGCGGTTGTGGCCACGCCCTCTGGGGGGAGGACGAGGAGGAACTCCTCCAGACTGCCGATCTGCACGTTCGTATCGCTCATCCCGAGCTCATCGGAACCCTGTCGCCGCTTGAGCTCGCCAGGTCGGCCGCCTCCGACGAAGCGGTCGCCTAAAATCGGGCAAACGGCGCTCCATGGAGCGCCATGTGATAGAAAAGCCGCCGCGCCGAGGTCACTCGGCGCAGACTTTCTGAGGGGGTACGAACGCTGATCGTCGGGAGCTTCTTCAACGACCACCCGGTGCTGTTTGCGCTCATTTGCGCGGGCGTTGCCGTCGCCTACGGCATCTGGCTGACCGTCTGGCTGCTCGGCCGCCCGGAGGGCAACGAGCGCATGAAGGAGATCGCCAAGGCGGTCCAGGAGGGCGCCGCGGCCTACCTGCGCCGGCAGTACATGACCATCGCCGCCGTGTCGATCGTGCCGTTCCTCCTGCTCGGCTTCTACAACAAGCTGGGCTGGGGCACGGCCATCGGCTTCCTGGTCGGCGCGATCCTCTCCGCGGGCGCCGGGTTCATCGGGATGAACGTCGCGGTCCGTGCGAACTTGCGGACTGCCGAAGCGGCGCGCGGAGGGCTCAAGCCGGCTCTTAACGTCGCGTTCCGCGCCGGCTCGGTGACGGGCATGATGGTCGTCGGTCTGGCCCTGTTCGGCGTCGCCGGGTACTACTGGGTGCTCACCGGCTGGTTCGACAACTCGGCGGACTCGGCGATCCACGACCTGATCGGACTGGCCTTCGGCGGCTCGCTCATCTCCGTGTTCGCGCGTCTCGGCGGCGGCATCTACACGAAGGCCGCGGACATCGGGGCCGACCTGGTCGGGAAGATCGAGGCCGGCATCCCCGAGGACGATCCGCGCAACCCGGCCGTGATCGCGGACAACGTCGGCGACAACGTGGGCGACTGCGCCGGCATGGCTGCGGACCTGTTCGAGACCTACGCCGTGACCGCGGTCGCCGTGATGCTGCTCGGCACGCAGTTCCCGTCGAGCGGGCTCGCCCTTTATCCACTTGCGCTCGGCGGCATGTCGATCCTTTCTTCTGTGATCGGCACGTTCTTCGCTCGCGTCGGGCGGAGCGGCAACATCATGAACGCGCTCTACAAAGCCGTGCTCGTCGCGACCGTGCTGTCGGCGATCGGGTTCATCCCCGTGACGCTGGCCTACGACAACGGCAAGTTCAGCTTCACCGACCTCTACTGTGCCTCGCTCGTCGGCCTCGTCGTGACCTTCCTGCTCGTTGCGATCACCGAGTACTACACGGGCTCGCGCTGGGGGCCGGTCAAGTCCATTTCCTCCGCGTCTCAGACCGGACACGCAACGAACATCATCGAAGGCCTTGCAGTCGGGATGCAGGCGACGGCGCTACCGGTGATCGTAATCGCCGCGGGGATCCTGGTCGCGCATCACTTCGCCGGGCTGTACGGGATCGGCGTTGCGGTGATGGCGCAGCTCTCGATGACGGGGTTGATCGTCGCGCTCGACGCATACGGGCCGGTGACGGACAACGCCGGCGGCATCGCGGAGATGGCGAACCTGGACGAGTCCGTGCGCGCGATCACGGATCCTCTCGACGCGGTCGGCAACACGACGAAGGCGGTGACGAAGGGCTACGCGATCGGCTCGGCTGCGCTTGCGGCGCTCGTCCTCTTCGACTCGTACACGACCGGGCTCGCCGACGAGGGCTTATCCTCGACGTTCAGTCTCAGCGACGCGTGGGTCATCGCCGGTCTCTTCATCGGCGGGCTGATGCCGTTCCTGTTCGCATCGCTCGCCATGCAGGCGGTCGGGCGCGTGGGCGGAGAAGTCGTCACCGAGGTGCGCCGCCAGTTCCGTGAGAACCCGGGGATCATGGAGGGAACGACCCGACCGGAGTATGGACGTGCTATCGACATCGTCACCAACTCGGCGATCAAGGCGATGCTCTTGCCCGCATTGATCCCGATCCTCTTCCCGATCGTCGTGGGGATCATCAACGCGCGCATGCTGGGTGGCCTGTTGATCGGAACGATCGTGACGGGGCTGTTCCTCGCGATCGCGATGACGTCAGGCGGCGGAGCGTGGGACAACGCGAAGAAGCTGATCGAGGACGGTGCTTACGGCGGCAAGGGGTCCGAGGCTCACAATGCGTCGGTCACGGGTGACACCGTCGGCGATCCCTACAAGGATACGGCGGGCCCGGCGATCAACCCGATGATCAAGATCGCCAACATCGTCGCCATCCTGATCATCCCGCTGATCGTCTCGATTCACGGTTAGGCTCGTCCGGCTTTCGCCACGCGAGCCGAACGTCAAGGCGACTTGGCGTCTCCCGACCAGGTGATTCGGGCTCGTCCGGCCTGGCTAGGCGTGTAGAACACGTTAAAGGCCGGCTCGGTGATTCCGGTTTCGACCAGGCACTCGAACTGGGGCCGGGGGCCGCCTGAACTCTGTCGGCAGGTTACGCGCGCGTGCTGCTTCACAAGTCCTGAGTTCGCGTCGATCAGCTTTCTCCCGACCTTCGAATGCGGGTGGCTCAAGGCCAGCGCGAACACTGCCCGCTCGGCAGCAGCGCCTGGCCGCGCAAGCCCCGCCGCCTTTGCGTTCAGAACCGGTCGTGTGAGCTCGCTTTCGGTCCTCCCTTCCTGAACCGGTGAAGTGGGGTCGCGCTCGGTCCTTCCTTCCGGAACGGATCGGAGGTTGCTCTCGGTCGTTTGCCGCCTCGATGCTGCATGGATCGGCGACGCCGACTCCGTGGTTGTGGTGCTTCGTGAGATCAGGACAGCAACGAGCGCGAGGCTGACGAAAACGCTCGCGCCGAGAAAGCCTGCCAACACCCTCGAGCGCCGCCGCGTCGAAGGAGGAGGATTGACGGCTCGGGGCACGGACAGCGGCACTCGGCGCGGGCGATCGAGCGCGTAGAAGACTGGGGCTTGCGGGCGGGCGGCAACCTCGAGTGCGGACCGGGCTCTGCTCGCAAGCTCCGGGTCCACGAGCACGAGCTCAGGGCTGATCTCGCGGGGGTCCAGAGGCTCGAGGGGGCGCTCCGTGCCGGAGTCGACCACCGAGAGAAGCGCTGCTGCCTGGCTCGTCACGATGCCATGGCATTCCCGGCGGCGCCGGCACCTTCCTGCCTGCTGCGCTCTCCTGCGCCGACGCCGAAGCCCTCGGCCGCTCAAACCTCTAGCCTCCGCCGGTGAGCACGACCGTGACACCGCGGCGGAGAGGCCGGCGACGCCAGCAGACGCTCGAGCGCGTGCTCGGGACTCCCGCGCTCTTCGCGACTGCCTACGGCAACGTCGGCTCTTCGATCTACTACGCACTCGGGCTCGTCGCCGGTATCGCCCTCGGGCTAACGCCGCTCGTCTTTCTCGTCAGCGGGCTCATCTTCGCCGCCACCGCCGCGACGTACGCGGAGGGAACCGTTCGCTACCCCGAGGCGGGGGGCTCGTCGAGCTTCGCCCGCCACGCATTCAACGAGCTCGTTTCGTTCGGCGCGGCCTGGGCGCAGATGCTCAACTACATCATCACGATCGCCATCTCGGCGTTCTTCGTCCCGCACTACCTCTCGATCTTCTGGAGCCCGTTGCGAGAGAATCCGTGGGACATCGTCGGGGGGACCGTGGTGGTGGTCCTCCTCGTGCTCCTGAACATCGTCGGGATCAGGGAAGCCGCCCGCCTGAACATCTTGCTGGCTGTGCTCGACTTCGCCACGCAGCTTCTCCTGGTGGGTGTCGGCTTCGCGCTGATCTTCGATCACCGCGTGGTCTTCGACGCCAACCTCCACTGGGGTGTGGCACCCACATGGGGGCAGTTCTTCCTCGCGATCCCCATCGCGATGATCGCGTACACGGGGATCGAGACGGTCTCCAATCTGGCGGAGGAGGCACGCGACCCGCCGCGGGACATCCCACGCTCGATCACCTGGGTTGCCGGCGCGGTCTTTGCGATCTACTTCACGCTGCCGCTGATCGCGCTTTCGGCGCTGCCCGTAGAGAAGACCGCGAACGGGTATCGAACGTTGCTCGGCGTCGGACCCGACCAGGGCGGCTTCAAGAACGATCCCGTTCTCGGCCTGGTCGAACACCTCGGCCTGCACGGTCAGGTGCTGCAGGCCTCGAAGATCTACGTCGGCATCCTGGCGGCGACGATCCTCTTGATCGCGACCAATGCGGGCGTGATCGGTGCGTCGCGCATCACCTACGCGATGTCCACGCACCGCCAGTTGCCCGAGGTGTTCCGCCGGCTGCATCCGAAGCTCAAGACACCCTGGCTCTCGCTCGTCTTCTTCGCCGGCCTTCTCTCGATCCTCGTGCTCCTGCCCGGCAAGACGGATTTCCTCGGCAACATGTACGCGTTCGGCGCGATGCTCTCCTTCACGATCGCGCACCTTTCCATCATCGCATTGCGTCTGCGCACACGCGACGATCCGGAAGCGTTCAAGGTGCGCCCGAGCCTCAGGGTCAGAGGCGTCGACTGGCCACTGTTTGCGATCTTCGGGGCGCTCGGCACCGGCGCTGCCTGGCTCGTCGTCGTCGTCCAGAAGCCGGGGGCGCGCTGGGCCGGATTGGGCTGGCTCGTAATCGGGCTCATCGGCTACGTCGTGTACCGGCGCGTCGGGCTCCGCCAGCCGGTGACCGCGACGTTGCGCGCTCCGGTGATCATCGGGCCGGCGGTCGCGCTTGAATACAGGAACATCCTCGTGCCGGTAAAGCCGGGCCGGGCCTCTGAAGAGGCGATCGACCTGGCCTGCCGCCTCGCGGCCGACCGGGGTGCCTCGATCGCTGCCCTCAGCGTCGTCGTCGTGCCGCTCGACCTGCCGCTGGATACAGAGCTCGAAGCGGAGGAGCGCGCCGCCGACGACGCCCTCGACGTCGCGGCGGCGATCGCCGAGCTCTACGGCGTGAAGTTCACGGAGCGGATCGTCAGGGCGCGTCACGCCGGTCGGGCGATCGTCGACGAAGCGAAGCGCCGTCAGAGCGAGATCATCGTCATGGGCGCGCCGCGCGGGGGGAGGGGGGGTGGCGTCTTCAGTGACACTGTCGACTTCGTCCTCAAGCACGCGCTCAGCAGGGTGATGGTGGTCGCCGGGCCGAGGGCGGCTTGAACGCCTATCGCGCTCTCGTGGCGCTCTTCGCGTTCGTCTTCATGGGGATCGGGATTGCGCTGGTCGTCGTCACCGCGATCCACGGCGGAGCGGCATTCGGCTACCTGATGGGAGTGCTGTTCTTCGCCCTCGGCGTCGGGCGCCTCTATCTGCTCCGCAGGCGACGCTAACCTCCGTACAGTGGCGCGCAAGCTGCCTCGACTTCAGCGGGTTCTCGACGCTCCTGCGCTCTTCTCGATCGCCTACGGGGAGATCGCCTCGTCGATCTACTTCGCGCTCGGCATCATCACGCTGCGCGCGCTCGGCTTCACGCCGCTCGTGCTGCTCGCGACGGGCCTGCTCTTTCTGATCGTCTCGCTCTCCTACGCCGAGGGAACTGCGGCAATTCGCGAGACCGGCGGCGCCGCAACCTTTGTCCGCATCGCGTTCAACGACTTCTGGGGCTTCATCACGGGCTGGGTGCTCTTTCTCGACTACCTGATCGTCATCGCCCTGTCGGCGCTGTTCATGCCTCACTACGTGGCGGGTGCGTTCTTCACCAAGCTGCACCGTCCCTGGGACGTCGTGGCCGGCTGCGGCGTGATCGCGGGAGTCGCGGTGATACGGCTAGTTCATCGCACCCGCTTGCACCGCTGGGCCCTGATCGTCGCTGTCGTCGACCTCGCGACCCAGGTCCTGATCGTGGCGCTCGGGATGGCGCTCCTCTTCTCGCCGGGCGCGGTCAGCGCCGGGACGTCTCTGGGGACATCGCCCACTTGGCACTCGCTCGCTTTCGCGCTCCCGCTCGCGATGCTCGCCTATACCGGGCTCGAGACGGTCGCGAACCTCGCCGAAGAGACGCGGCGCCCCGGCCGCGATCTACCGCGGAGCCTGTTCGGCTCGATCGGCCTGGTCGTCATCCTCTACGTCGCGATCGCCGTTGTCGGTCTCTCCGCCTTCCCTGCGAAACATGGGACGCTGCTCGGTAGCAACTGGATCCGTGCGCCGCTCGTCGGAATCGTCACGCAGATCCGTGAGCACGTGCCTGACGTGATCGGCGCGCCGCTGCAGGTCTTCGTCGGACTGTCCGGCGCGTTCATCCTGCTCACCGCGGCGACCACCTCCATCTCCGGATTCGGCCGCCTTGCGTACTCGCTCGGGGAGCACGGCCAGCTACCCCGTCGGTTCGGAATGCTCAGGCCGCGCACGCTCGTCGCTCCGGAGTCGATCATCGCCGCAGCGGTGATCGCGATCGCGCTCCTCGTCGGAACCGCAGCGCTCGCACACCCGGTGCTGTTCCTCGCCAGCCTCTTCAGCTTCGGCGTCCTCCTCGCATTCACGGCCGCACAGCTTGCCGTGATCAAGCTGCGGTTTAGCGAGCCGAACCGCAGACGCCCGTACCGCGTGCCGTTCACCGTCGGTCGCGTGCCCGTGCCGTCGGTCGTCGGCGCACTCCTCACCTTCACCGTCTGGCTGATCGCCATCGGCACTCACCAGGGTGCGCGGCTCGCCGGACCTGTCTGGCTGGGACTGGGCCTGGTCGTCTACATCGTCGTCCGCAAGTCGCGCGGGGAGGGCCTGCTCGAGCGCGTCGTGTCGGCGGACGAGCATCGCGGGCTCGCCGAGGCCGAGTTCTCCCGCATTCTCGTTCCCATGAAGCTGGGCGACATCGGCGAGGAGATGATCGCGACTGCCGTCAAGCTCGCCCAGGACCGGGGGGCCTCGGTCGAGGCTCTCCATGTGATCCGCGTCCCGATGGAGCTTCCTCTCGGCGCCGAGCTGCTGGATGAAGAGGAACGGGCCGAGGCCTCACTCGCCGAGGCGAAGCTCCTCGGGGCAGACCACGGTGTCAACGTGGAAGGACGCACGGTCCGGGCTCGCTCGATCGGGCAGGCGATCGTCCAGGAGGCGCAGGACTCCGGCGCCGACCTGATCGTGCTCGGCTCCGCGCCCCGCTGGCGCAGGCAATCCCGGTTCTTCTCGCCGACGGTCGACTACGTCCTGAAGAAGGCGCCCAGCGAGGTCCTGGTCGTGGCTTTTCCACAGGGAGCTCTGGAAGGGGACGGTGCGGCGGGCCGAGAGGGCGCGCGTTGAACGGCCGCACGGGCAAAGCCCGCGCGGCCTCTAAACGGCATCGCAAGCGACGCCGTGGGCAAGGAGCCCTCGAATCGGATGGCAGCGAGCCGCAGGGTTGACCGCCGAGCTACGCTGAGAGCAATGAAGCTCATCGTCATCGGCTGCGGCCGGGTGGGCTCGACGATCGCGAAGCGGTTCGCCTCCGAAGGGTGGGACGTGACCGCGGTGGACGAGAACGAGTCAGCCCTCAGCCGCCTGGGAGAAAACTGGACCGGCGGATTCATCCGCGGCCACGGCATGGACAACGTCGTCCTGCGGGAGGCCGGCATCGAGGACGCGGACGCGGTGGTCGTCTCGACGGACGGCGACAACACGAACCTCGTGATCGGCCAGGTCGCACAGAAGCGCTTCGGCATCGAGTGCACGGTCGTCCGGATCCTGGATCCGGCGCGCGCGGACTTCTACCGCGAGCGCGGCCTGCGCACCATCTGCCCGACCTCCGCCGCCATCGACGCGTTGAGCGAAGCGGTGCGCTCCTGCGACATCCCGAAGCAGCCGCGCGAGGAGGTGATTGTGTAGTGGCCCTCCCGGCGGTACTTGGCGGCGCCCGGACCACGATCACGCTGCGCCACGCCGCGTCCTCAGTCGCGCTCGGGCAGACCAGCCCGAGCACTCCCTGCGTCCTTGCGTGGCTTGGTGCTCGTGACCCGGGCATCCACCAGCACCACCGGAAGGACCACTGATGTACGTTCTGATCGCGGGCGGCGGCAAGGCCGGAGCCAACGTCATGCGCACGTTGCTGCGCAACGGTCACGAGGCAACGATCATCGAGCAGGATCGAAATCGCTTCGAGCGGCTCGAGTCCGAGTTCGAGCACCAGGCGATGCAGGGAGACGCGACCGAGCTCTTCGTGCTCGAGAAGGCGGGGGTCAAGCGGCCGCCCGATCTGGTGCTCGCGCTGACGGGCGACGACGAGGACAACATGGTGATCACGCAGATCGCCAAGGAGAAGTACGGCGTGCCGAAGGTGATCGCGCGAGTGAACGATCCGCGCAACCAACCGCACTTCGACCTGCTCGGTATCTCGCCCACGGTGTGTGCGACGTCCAGCATCCTCGGGCTCGTGGAGCACGAGGTGCCGGAGCACGATCTCGTCCATCTGCTCGAGTTGCGCAAGGAGAACCTCGAGATCGTCGAAGTGCAGATCGACAAGTCCTCTCCGTGCGCGGGCACGACGGTCGAGAAGCTGCGGCTTCCCGAGGGCGCCCGGCTCATCTCGGTGATGCGTGACGGCAAGGCCGAGATCGCGGTCGGCAAGACGGAGCTCAAACCGGGCGATCAGGTGCTCGCCATCCTGCAGCCCGGCAAGGAAGACGAGCTCCGCCAGATCCTGCTCAAGAAGTAGGTAAGAGCTCCGTAAAGAATCGAACCGATTCGCCTGCATCCGGGTATTTTTGGGACGGATGCTCGCCGAGATCATCGCGGCCGCAGCGCTCGTGCTGCCGGGCTTACAGGCACAGCAGGAGCTTTCGTTGCGGCCGTACGCCAGCGGACTGTCTGGTCTGACGGGGATCTCCTCCACTCCCGCAGGGCCGCGACGTCTCTACGCCGTCGAGCAGGTCGGCAGGATTCGCTACTTCGTCAACGGGAAGCTCGGCGGCACGTTCCTCGACATTCGCGACCGCACCGTGAGCGGCGGGGAGCAGGGCCTGCTGTCGATGGCGTTCCACCCGGCCTACTCGCGCAACCACCGCTTCTACGTGAACTACACCGACAAGAGTGGCAACACCCGCGTCGTCGAGTTCCGCTCTCGCAATGGACGTGGCGTCAAATCGACCGCGCGCCAGCTCCTGTTCGTTCGCCAGCCTTTTGCAAATCACAACGGCGGCCAGATCCAGTTCGACTCGAGGGGCCTGCTCTACGTCGGCATGGGTGACGGAGGCTCGGCCGGAGATCCCGGCAATCGCGCCCAGAACATGAATGAGCGGCTCGGCAAGCTGCTGCGGATCGACCCGCTCCGTCGCAGTGCAAAGTGGCAGATCGTCGGCCTCGGCCTGCGCAATCCCTGGCGCTTCTCGTTCGACCGCGCGAACGGCGACCTCTACATCGGCGACGTCGGGCAGGGCAATTGGGAAGAGATCGACTACCGGCCGCGCGCCCAGATCTCGGCCCTCGCCAACTACGGGTGGAAGGCCTTCGAGGGCCGCGCGCGCTATTCGAACACCGCGCTCGGGCCGGGTCAGCTCGTCGCGCCGATCCACGTCTACAGTCATGCGGAGAGCAATTGCTCGGTGACGGGCGGCTACGTGTACCGCGGCCGGGCGGTGGCCGCAGCAACCGGTCGCTATTTCTTCGGCGATTACTGCTCCGGGATCCTCTGGAGCTTGCGCGTGCAGGCGGGCCGTGCGACCGATGTGCGGCGCGAGCCCTTCACCGTGTCTACGTTGACCTCCCTCGGCGAAGACGCAGCCGGCGAGCTGTACTTCGCCACGGCGAACGGAGACATCTTCAAGCTCGCGGCGTAGGATCTAGCCACGATGAGCGATCGAGCTCGGCTACCTCACCTCTCTGGAGGAACCTTCATCACCGACGGCGGGATGGAGACGACGCTGATCTTCGACGACGGAATCGACCTGCCGCATTTTGCGTCCTTTGTTCTCCTGGACGATGCCGGCGGTATCGATGCGCTGCGCGCCTACTACGCGTCGTACCTCGAGATCGCCGCGCAGCATGGAGTGGGGATCGTGCTCGATACGCCGACCTGGCGCGCCAATCCCGATTGGGGCGATCGGCTCGGATACTCGGCCGCGGCGCTCGCCGACGTCGATCGCCGCGCGGTCGCTCTCCTGGAGGAATTGCGATCGACAGCCGAAGGTGTGCCCCACGTGATCATCAGCGGCTGCATCGGGCCGCGCGGTGACGGCTACCGCGTCGACAACGAGATGACGGCCGGGGAAGCGCAGCGCTACCACGAGCCTCAAGTCGCGACATTCGCGGACACTGCGGCTGATCTCGTCAGCGCACTAACGCTGACCTATGCGGACGAAGCAGTCGGTGTGGCTCGCGCGGCTCAGGACGCGGCTATCCCGAGCGTGATCTCGTTCACGGTCGAGACCGACGGACGTTTGCCGAGCGGCCAGTCCCTCAAGGAAGCAATCGAAGAAGTCGACGCCCAGACCGGGGGGTCAATCGCCTATTTCATGATCAATTGCGCTCACCCCAAGCACTTTGCGCACGTACTCGAAGAGGACGGTGACTGGCGTGGCCGCATCCGCGGCCTCCGCGCCAATGCGTCCGAGAAGAGCCATGCCGAGCTCGATGAGGCCGAGGAGCTCGACTCAGGAGATCCAGCCGCGCTTGCCCGCCATTACCGCGAGCTGCAGACACTGCTGCCGAGCCTCACGGTTGTGGGAGGGTGCTGCGGCACCAACCAGCGGCATGTCGCTGAGATCTGCACTGCCGTGACGGTCTAGCTGTTCTCCGCGGCCGTCGTGCAGGTCACGTCAAGGCGAGCAGCTCCTCGCGGGACCCGATGACTCGCGCGTCGTCGCCGAGGGCCTTAGAGACGCGCTGCTGCGCGCCGGGACCGGTCTCGAGGACCTCCACATGCCGCTCGGCGCCCAGATGCGATAGGGCGATGCGCGCGAGCTCTGCCGGGGCATCTGTGAAGACGCCGATTCGTGTGCCACTCGCGCGCAGCTGTCGGAGCGTGGTGCTGACGTCGGCATCCCGCCGGAAGTAGACCGGCGCGCGTTCCTCCGCGAAGCGTTCCAGCAGCTCTCGCCAATTCGGCAACTCTTGATCCAACGCGTCGACGTCGACGCGAAACCGGCGGTGCGCGTCCTCGAGCCAGTCGCGCCAGATCGGTTGGGTGTCTCCGAGCGCTGAGAGGCTGATCACGACCGCCTTCATCGCTCGCGCAGCCGGAGCCAGAGGAGCATCCCGACGGCGACTCCGACTGCGTCGATCGCGACGTCGACCGGCGAGGCGTGGCGGCCGCGGACGAAGTACTGGTGCAGCTCGTCGGTCGCCGCGTACGCGATTCCGGCCGCGAGCGCGAGCGGCTCCCGGCCCAGCGCCCGGTAGAGCAGCCCGCCGAGAACGGCGTACTCCGCCAGGTGCGCGGCCTTGCGCAGGATCGTGTCCCAGGTCCCGAGACCGGTCGAGAGGCTCGGGATCGAAGACAGCGTGAAGATGACGGCGGCCCAGATAAGGACGGGAAGCCAGACCGTGAGGAGTCGCGATCTGGCCATCGGCGCCCGATGCTAGTCTCCGGCCACAAACCGGCGAGCGGCAAGGGAATCCGGTGCAAGTCCGGAACGGTCCCGCCGCTGTAAGGGGAGACGCTTCCGCGTCAAATGCCACTGGCCCATCGGGCTGGGAAGGCGGCGCGGGAGGGAGCCCCGAGTCAGAAGACCTCCGCCAGCCGGCTAAGTCGAACCCCTCGCGGAAGGAGGATTCGTGTCTCACCGACTCATCGTGGTCGCTGCGGCTCTTGCCGCTGCGCTGCTCATCGTGCCCGCTGCATTCGCCGTCAAGGTGCACGTCCGGGTGGAAGGTAAGGAACGAACGATCTTCGGAGCGACGGCACCGCTCATCGACGTCACCACGCCGCGCGCAAATGCTCTGCCGGAAAACGCGCTCGACGCGCTCGAGTCGGCGAGCGTGTTCGGCGAGTTCTACTACCACCTGACCCCCAGCAGCTTCGGCCCGTACGTCGACCAGGTCGGGCGTTATCCCGCCGCCGGCCAGACGGGGTGGGTGTTCAAGGTCAACGGTGCGTCGCCTCCGGTTGGGGCAGACCAAGTCCGCCTCGCCCCCGGTGACACGGTGCTGTGGTACTGGGCGCAATTCGGCATCGTTCCCGGCGGTCCGAAGACCCTCGTGCTGTCCCGGGTGGGCAAGACGCAGTGCTACCGAGTCCAGGCCCAGGACGACAACGGCAAGCTGACCCCCGCGCTCGGGGCCGTCCTGCACGTCGGCAAGCGCACGGTGAAGGCCCAGGGCGCCAATCAGGCGGCGGTCGGATGCGTCGGACCGCATCGGGGCTTGCTCGTGCGCGCGACCTTCGCGGGAGCAGTGCGCTCGAATGCGCTGGCGTGAGATGGCCTATTCTCGTCCTTGCCGTCGCAGCCCTCGCCGGCTGCGGCGGCGAGAACGGCGGTACCGCAAAGCTCTGGATCACGCGTGACGAGGGTGCGGATCTCATCCTCGAGCGGAAGGTGCCGGCGGGATTGACCGCGATGCAAGCTCTGGACCGCGTCGCAGAAATCAAGACGCGCTATTCAGGGCGCTACGTCCAGTCGATCAACGGGATCGAGGGCTCCATTGCTGGGCGGAGCGACTGGTTCTACTTCATCAACGGCTACGAAGCCGACCGCAGTGCCGCCGAGTACCGGCTCCGCGACGGTGACGTCGAGTGGTGGGACTTTCGCTCATGGCGGACGCAGATGCGCGAGCCGGTCGTCGTCGGGGCGTTTCCGGAGCCGTTCCTGCACGGTTACGGAGGCAGTCGGCTTCCGGCTCGTGTCGTGTTCCGGCTCGAGGCGCAACGTCCGGCTGCCGAACGACTGGCAAGGCTCATCGGCTGCCGAGCGACACGGGGTGTGGATGCTGTCTCCAAGCAGAACGTCAACGTGCTCGTCCTCATGCCGGGCAAGAAACCTTCGCTCCGCGCCAGCGGCGGCGACGCCCCGGGAGATTCCGTGCTGTTCACGTTCAGCGGCAATCCCGAGTTGCTGCTGCGTCGAATCCCGTTCGGCCGGTTTCGCTACCAGGTGAGCCCATGAGGCCGGCAGCCGCGCTAGCGCTGCTCGCCGCTCTCGCCGCGGCCGCGTTGCTCGCACAGCACATCGCCGCGGTGGCGGTCGTCGCCGTCCTGCTCTTCGCTATCTGCCTGCGCGCACCAGCAGAGCGAAGGCGTCTCTACCTACTGGGAACACTCGTCTCGGGCGGGGCGCTCTTTGTGTTGACGCCGTTCATCGAGACGATCGGATCGCATCCGATCTGGACCGGCCCGATCGTGCCCGTGCTCGGGCAGCTCGACATCACGCACGAAGAGCTCGCAAGCGCGGGAGTGAATGCCCTGCGGCTCGTCGCGGTCGGATTCGCTTTCGCCGCCTATGCGCTCTTGCTGGACCATGACGGGCTGCTACAGGCGGTCCGCTTCGCGCGGCCTGCCGCCCTCGCAACGAGGCTGATGCCCACGTTGGAACGTGACGCAGCAGGCTTCCTCGAAGCGCTGCGGGGGCGAGGCGTCGAGGTGAGCGGCGTGCGCGGTCGCGCCGTCTTGCTCTCACCGCTACTGGCGAGCGCGCTCGAGCGCGGCCTGAACCTCGCGGAAGCGATGGAGGCGCGGGGCTATGGCAGGACGGGGCGAACGAGCCTCCCTCGACCACGGTGGCGTGTACGCGACAGCTTCCTCATCGTTCTGGCCGCGGCGATCGTGACTGCGGGGGCGCTATGGCTCTAGCGCGCGCGGACCGGCTCACATTCACCTATCCGGAGGCCGGCGGTCCGTCACTTCGTGACGTCTCGCTGGTGATCGAACCGGGCGAAGTCGTCGCCGTGCTCGGTCCGTCCGGCTCGGGCAAGTCGACTTTGCTGCGTGCCTTCGCAGGGCTCGTGCCGCACTTTCACGGCGGACGCTTCGAAGGGCGCGTCGAGATTGCCGGCCGCGACACGAGGTCCGTACGCCCAGCCGAGCTCGCCGGGACGGTGGCCAGCGTCTTCCAGAACCCGGAGGAGCAGATCATCCTCTCGCAGGTCATCCGCGAGGTCGCGTTCGGGCTCGAGAACATCGGGACCGCGCCAGAGGACATCGTCGGTCGCGCGCACCAGGCGCTGGCTGCGGTCGGCTCCGAGCATCTCGCCGATCGCGCCGTCGCCGAGCTTTCGGGGGGAGAGCTGCAGCGTGTCTGCCTCGCGTCCGCCGTTGCGTTACGGCCGAAGCTGCTGTTGCTCGACGAGCCGACCTCCCAGCTCGATCCTGGTGGCGCCGACGCGTTCCTGAAGCACGTGGCCGGGCTCGGCATCGCGGTGCTGGTCTCCGATCACCGCCCGCGCCGGGTCCTCGAGCATGCGGACCGCGTCCTCTTCCTGGACGGGGGGAGAGTCCTTCTCGACGCGGCAGTGTCCGCTGCAAAGGACTGGCTGGGAGAGAACCGGCCGATCTGGCTCGGTGCGTCCAGCAACGGCCGTCTTGCAGTGCAGGCCGAGCCGGTGTGCCGCCTGGACGGCGTGCAGTTCGCCTATCGCGCGGGGCTTCCGGTCGTCGAGAACGTCGACCTCGAGCTGTGTCGTGGCGAGATCGTTGCCCTCGCAGGTGCGAACGGAACCGGCAAGACCACGATCGCAAAGCTGGCCGCAGGGCTCTTGGCGCCCGACTCGGGCACCGCCGAGCTGCGAGGGCGGGCAGGGATGCTCCTGCAGGATCCGACGCGGTACAGCATCCGTGAGCGCGCGGACGAGGAGGTCGCGGTCGGTGTGCAGGGCGATCGTGAACGTGCCCGCAGCACGCTTGGCGCACTCGGGCTCGCCGGGCTGGAAGGGCGGCATCCGCGTGATCTCTCCAGTGGCGAGCGCGAACGGCTCGCGCTCGCCTCCGTACTCGTGATCGAACCCGACTTGCTCGTGCTGGACGAGCCGACGCGCGGTGTCGATCCTCAGCGCAAGGCGGAACTGGCCGAGTTGCTGCATGCCGGCGCCGAGCATCGCGCCACCCTGCTCGTCACACACGACGAGGACTTCGCGTACGCTGTCGCCGATCGGTCGGTCAAACTCGGGCAGGAGCCAGTCCTTGTTTAGGACGACGCTGCTCGGAGCGGGGAGCGCGGCATTCGCCGCCGCGGTGTGGGCGGCCCTCGACCGCTCTCACGACGGTCTGTCGTTGCTGCTGGTCGCGTTCGCGTTGCTCGCGGTCGGCGTTGTCTGGCTCGAGCGCAGCCCGGACTCGGCCAAGGAGTTGGCGTTGATCGCAACGCTCGGCGCCGCCGCCGCTGCGGGCCGCGTTCTGTTTGCAGCGATCCCGGGGGTCCAGCCGGTGACGGTGATGACCGTCGCGGCGGGTGCTGCGCTCGGAGCGCGCAGCGGGTTCGCGGTCGGCGCGCTGGCTGCGTTCGTCTCGAACTTTTTCCTCGGACAAGGGACATGGACCCCGTGGCAGATGCTTGGCTGGGGAGCGTGCGGGGTCGCCGGCGCGCTGGCGCCGAAGCTGCTCCGGCGCAGGGTTGCCCTCGCCGCGTTCTGCTTTGTGCTCGGCCTGGCGTTCAGCGCTTTCATGGACGTGTGGAACTGGCTCGCGTTCTATGACGAGCACACCTGGCAGACATTCGTCGCGGTACACGCGCGCGGCCTGCCGTTCGACCTTGCGCATGCGATCGGGAACGTCGTGATCGCGCTTGCCGCCGGCCCGGAGTTACGTCGCTTGCTCGATCGGTATGGGCGACGTCTGCAGACCGAGGTCGTGTGGGCATAGCGGCCCTCCTGAGCGCGGCGATCCTCGCCGCAACTCCTGCGTCGTATGTGGCTTCGCGTCAACAGGCTGACGGAGGCTTCGCCGAGGCTGGGTCGCGCTCGACCCCGGGGCTCACCGCCTGGGCGATGCTGGGTCTTCGCTCGGCCGGACAGCCGACTGGGAAGGCGTACGACTATCTCGTCGCGAGCGAACGCGAGTTGCAGTCAGCCACTGACATCGAGCTTGCGGTGATGGCCGAAGCCGCGACGGGCGGTATCTCGGAGACGCTGTATTCGCGCTTCACCGCTCTCGGCCGCCCGGACGGCCGCATCGGCCCGGCGATCAACTCGACCGCCTGGGGAATCCTTGCCTACGTCCAGGTCGGGCGCCCCTTCAAGCTCCGGGTGTCCTATCTCCTGCACCACCAGCATCGATCGGGAGGGTGGGGCTGGATTGCGGGCGCTGCACCGGACTCGAACGACACGGCGGCGGTCATCCAGGCTCTGCGCACGCAGGGCGTGCGAGGACGGCCGATCACGCGTGGAGTCGCCTATCTCCGTCGGCTGCAAAACGCCGACGGCGGTTTCGAGCTCAAGGCCGGCCGAGGTTCCGATGCGCAGACGACCGCCTGGGTGATCCAGGCGTTCATCGCTGCGCGCGTCAAACCTCCGGCCGAAGCGTTTCGCTATCTCGCCGCCCTGCGGCGGGCGGACGGCAGCTATCGCTATTCGCGCAAGTACGGGGCAACGCCCGTGTGGGTGACGTCGCAAGTGCTGCCGGCGCTCGCTCGGAAGTCCTTCCCGCTCCGCTAGTTCCTGCGCGCGATTCCTACGACGAGACTGACGCCGTTAGTCGGAGCGTGGACTCGAGCACCAGTGACCCCGCATGGCCGGCGTGGCGCGCGGCGTAGACCATGGCGACGAAGCCGCCGAGTCTAGGGGCAGGTCGGGCGGCATCAGGTCAGGGCGCTCGCGACCTGCCAGCGAGGAGTCTGGGTCGATCTGGAAGCGCCGCTTGAGCACGCTACTGCGCGGCGAAGAAGGCGTCGAGAGAGTCGACGCCGCCTGTCTCGGGTCCTTTCTGCTCATGTGGAGGCAACAGCGCTGAGCCCACCCAGAAATGTTCGATCGCACCGACGACGTCGAGCAAAGCCCGGTAGCCGACCGGCTTGCGAACGAACGCATTCGCGTGCTTGTCGTAGGCGTGCAGGACGTCTTGATCGGCACCCGACGTCGTCATTACGATGACCGGAATACCTCGAAGCTTCGGATCCGACTTGATCTCGGCGAGCACTTGCCGGCCGTCCTTCTTCGGCAGGTTGAGATCGAGGAGCACGACGTCCGGACGAGGCGCGCTTGCAAACCTGCCTTCGCGGTGCAGCAAGTGCATAGCTTCCTCACCGTCGGTCGCGACGTGCAGATCGGTCGGAGTCTGCATGTGGCGCAGCACCTCCGACATGAGGTTCGCGTCATCCGGGTCGTCCTCGATCAGAAGCATCTGAATACGTTCTTTAGGCATCTTGGAGCTCCTCGCTAGTCAGGAAGAAGAAGATCGAACCGCCGTCAGGTGCGGGCTCATGCCAGATCTCGCCACCGAGCCGCTCGACGATTCTCTTGGAGAGTGGGAGGCCCATCCCGGTCCCCGCGTATTTCGCGCCGTTGAGGCGCTGGAACATTCGAAATGCGGTCTGGACATGCTGCGGCTCAATGCCGATGCCGTTGTCGCGCACTGCGAAGCGCCAGTTCCGGTCGATCCGCTCCGCAGAGATCGCGATCCTGGGCTCGGTGCCGTTCGCGAACTTGAGCGCATTGCCGACGAGATTGTGGAGTACCTGCGAGAAGGGGGCATACACGGTTTGGACGTGGGGCATCGGACCCACGTCTATGTGGGTTCCCGTCTCGGCGATCTCGGTTGAGAAGTCCTCGATCACCTCACGGACCACTTCAGCAGTGTCGACGTCGCCGAGTTCGAGCGAGTCATGCGAGTTCCGCGAATAGAGCAGCAGGTCGTCGATCAAGCGCTGCATCCGTCCGGTGCCACGGAGCGCGTTTTCGAGCAGGAGCTTCGCTTCTTCGTCCACGCTGTCGCCGTGCCGGTGCAGGAACAGGTCGACGTAGCCCGCGATCACGCGAAGAGGTGCAGACAGGTCGTGCGACGCGATGTAGGCGAACTCCTCGAGCTCGCGATTCGACCTTTCGAGTTCCAGGGTACGTTCGTTGAGCGCATCACTCGCGCGTTGCGCCTCAATCGTGCGCTGTTGCCGACGACGGAATTCGCGCAGTTCCCGTTCGACTGCTGGCGCCAGCCGGGCCAGGTTCGACTTCATCACGTAATCGTGGGCGCCGGCTTGCATCGCCTTGACCGCCGTGTCTTCCCCGATCTTGCCGGAAACGATGATGAAAGGGACGTCAAGCTCTCGCGCACGTACGGTCTCGAGCGCAGTGATACCGCTATAGCCGGGGAGAGCGTGATCGGCGAAGACGATGTCCCACACTTCGCGGTCGAGGGCCCGCTCGAACTCAGCGGCCGTCTGCACCTGCTCGAAGTCGAGCTGATAGCCGCCCCGCCTCAAATGCTGCTCAAGGATGAGTACGTCGTCCACCGAGTCCTCGACGACGAGCGCGCGGAGGTGTGTCAGAGCACCCGTGGTCATGCAGGCGAAGCCTCGTTCAGAAGCAGCCAGTACATGCCGATCTGGCGCACCACTTCGGTGAACTGGTCGAAGTCCACCGGCTTGCGGATGTAGCTGTTCGCACGGAGCTCATAGCCGGCGATGACATCCTCCTCCTCCTTCGAGGACGTGAGCACGACGACGGGCGTGTGGCTCGTGCGCGGATCCTCTCGGAGCTGTTTGAGGACTGACAGGCCGTCCACCTTCGGCAGGTGAAGATCGAGCAGGATGACTGCCGGCTTTACCGCGTCGCCGTTCGCGTTCGATACGCCCACGAGATCGGATGCCGCAAGGGACGCGCAGACGTGCTCACTGGTATCGCAACGCTCTTTTCGGTCAGAGCGCTTCGGGATGTCCAGCGCGCACGCGTTAACGGTCAGCTCCCACAGGGCACAGGTGTCTGTGACGTCGAAGCGCTGACAGAGGACAATGAGCTGACGCTCGCGCTCAAGCACCTCGGCTACCGCTGTGTCTCGCCGAAAACGTGCACGGTCGGTACCGAGCTCATGCCGACACTAGCCCGCCTGCTCCATCAACGCCTGAGATGGCAACGCGGCGCGCTCGAAAACCTCTTGGCCTATGGAGTCACCCGTCAGACACTGCCGTATATCGGACGACAGCTGATGACGTATGCAGGTGTCGCCTTTGTCCCTTTCTTCCTGACGGCTCTGTTTCACCGGTTGATTACGACAGGTTCGCTTCCGTGGTCCTGGTTCTGGATCTCCGTCACTGCCTTTGTTGTTTTCGAAAGGATTTGGTCGGTCAAACGAGGCGGCTGGCGAGCCGTCCTGCTTGCTGCACTGGTACTGCCAGAGGTCATCTATGACCTGTTGTTACACGGCGTCTACATCAAAGCAGCGACGGACATCGCAGCGCACTCGCGGGAAACATGGGACCACACCAAACTGGCTGAGTTCGACCGCACAAAATCCTGGTGGCATCGGTGGAGTCGCATCGCCGGGGCCGTTTACGCGGCGCTGCTCCTCGCCGCCGTCGCGAGCCTGGCCCTCGCTTGTATCGCGATCGGTGTAGCGTGGCTTCTGATCGCTGGACTGGTTCTTGCCGGGGCGATGCTCGCCGCATTGCGTTTCAGCGGGCTAGATCCCATGGGAACTCTTCTCGGCACAGGTGAACTGGCTGCGTTCGATGACTCGGGGACGGCCCAGCCCCAGGGTTTCGGAGGCTCGGACGTCGCGGTGGATGCCAGGTGGGACTTGAGATAGCCGGTTCTGGCGGCCGAGTGTGACCGGTGCGTCAGTTCTGCTCGTAGGGCTTGTAGCGGTGGTGGAGGCGGATGCGGTTGCCGTCGGGAGCTGAACCCCGCGCCATGGCACACGCCGGAGTCCCACATGACGTCGACCGCTATGTCGGCGGCTTCGAGTTTCTCCGTCATCATCGCAAGCGTGACGAGATGGATGAGCTGGCGCGACGGCTTGAGAGAGAACTTGAGCTGGCGGAACGTCACGCCGCCACTCTCGACCCGCTAGCATCCTGGCCGGCGCTTGCGCGCCGTTCTATGAGGGCCTAGGCGAGACACTCACTTTCCGTTCCGCCTTCCGAGGAGGTCCTCTCGTGCAACGCTCGAGCGGCACGCTCGCCGCAGCCAACATCACGAAGTACCACGCCGCACAGCTCGTCCTGAGCGACGTCACGCTCGTCGTGCCGCCAGGCAGCCGTATCGGTCTGGTCGGGCCGAACGGTGTCGGAAAGTCGACCCTCTTGCGCATCGTCGCCGGGCTCGAGGAGCCCGACGCCGGAACGGTGCGCCGACTGCCCCGCGAGCTCGCTGTGGGCTATCTGCCTCAGGAATCCGACGCCGATCCCGCCGAGTCGCTGGGGCGTACCTCGGCAGGCGGACGGGCGTCGCCGCAGCAGCTGCCGAGATGGACGTGCTTGCTCGACAGCTCGAAGGGGAGCCCAAGCTGGCGGAACGTCACGCGGTCGCGCTCGACCGGTTCCTGATGCTCGGCGGCGCGGACCTCGAGGCCCGCGCCGGCATGGTTGTGCGGAGGTGGGATTGAAGGCGCCGCTCGACGCACCGCTCGGCGCTCTGTCGGGAGGCGAGGCCGCGCGCGCCCAGCTGGCGGCTGTGCTGCTTGCACGGTTCGACGTCTTTCTGCTCGACGAGCCGACCAATGATCTCGACTTCGCCGGGCTCGATCGCCTGGAGCGCTTCGTGAGGAATCTCGAGGCGTCGGTCGTCGTCGTCTCACACGACCGTGACTTCCTCGATCGCGCGGTCGAGCGCGTCGTCGAGCTGGACGAGTGGACACATCGACCGAGTTCTCCGGAGGCTGGACCGAGTACGAGCAAGCACGCGCCCACGCGGTGCGCCGACAAGAGGGGGCCTACGGCGCGTATGAGGGGACGAGGACCCGGCTCGAGGAGCAGTTGCGGCGGATGCAGCGCTGGGAGGAACGTGGCTACGGCCAGGGTCGCAAGAAGAAGAAGACCAAAGACGTCAAGAAGTCGATCGGCGGTCGCATCGAGCGGCTCGGCGTGGTCGACAAGCCGTACGAGCCGTGGGAGCTTCGCCTCGAGCTCACTCCCGAGGGTCGCAGCGGTGATGTCGTGGTTCGACTCGAGCGAGCGGTAGTCGAGCGCGGCTCGTTCCGGCTCGGTCCGCTCGACCTCGAGCTCTCGTGGGCCGATCGCCTTGCGATCGTCGGCCCGAACGGCAGCGGCAAGACGACGCTGCTCGACGCGATCCTGGAACGAGTGCCGTTGGCCGAGGGCACGCGCCGACTCGGTCCGGGCGTTGTGCTCGGTGAAGTCGCCCAGCAGCGGAGCGATCTCGCGCAGGGACCCTTGTTGCCGGCATTCACGAAGGCCGCTGGTGTGAACGAGGAAGCGGCCCGCACATTGCTTGCGAAGTTCGGCCTGGGCGCCGACCACGTGTTGCGTGATGCAGGCTCGCTGTCGCCCGGCGAACGAACACGCGCGTTGATCGCTCTGCTCGCGGCCCGCGGCGTGAACTGCCTCGTTCTCGACGAGCCCACGAACCACCTGGACGTACCGGCCATCGAGGAGCTCGAGCGCGCACTCGACGCTTTTCCCGGAACGGTCCTGCTCGTGACCCACGACAGGCGCTTCCTGGCCGACTTTCGTGCCACCAGGACGCTGGAGCTTCCGGCGATCGCCTAGGAACTCGGGCAGGCCCGTATCCTCGCGGCCGGTTTCGGCGTTTTCCCTGCAGACGCGGAGATTTCTTCGTGTTCAACGAAAAGGAGACGAAATCATGGGCATGGGAGTTAGCCTTCTACTCGTAGCCGTCGGAGCAGTCCTCGTCTGGGCTGTCAACGCGACGGTCAGCGGCATCGAGATCCACACGATCGGTTGGATCCTTCTCGCGGTGGGCGCAATCGGCGCACTGCTTTCGCTCATCTTTTGGTCGAGCTGGGGCGGCTTCGGCGGTCCCGCCGACGGACGGCGCAGGACGGTCGTCCGCGAGGACTACTAGGTCGAGCTTCACCTCTGATCGAGAGCCCCGCTTCGGTGGGGCTCTTTCTTTACGGGGTGCCCAGCCTGTCGAGGGGCCAGTACGTCAGGACGGCCTTGCCGATGATGTTCTCCCGCGGAACGAGCCCCCAGACTCGTGAGTCGCACGAGTGCGCGCGGTTGTCTCCTTCCACCAGGTACATCCGCTGTGGGATGCGTCGCATCGTGCCGACGGGCGGAATATCGATGAGCTCTTTCGTATCGCGATCGCGGCGCGTCGGCGCGATGTAAGGCTCGCTGAGGCGCCGCCCATCTATGTAGGTAACGCCGTTCCGCTCCGACCACGCCTCGCCGGGCAGGCCGATGATCCGCTTCACGAAGATGCCTCCGATGCATTCGCGACTCGCGGCCGCCGGCGCGTGGAAGACGACGATGTCGCCTCTCCTCGGAGGATGGAAGCGGTAGATGAACCGATTGGCCAGGATGCGATCCGATGTGCTCGCCTCACAGTCGGGCTCGGGCCGAGCACAGTGAAGTGTGGGTTCCATCGAGGGAGACGGGATTCGGTACGGATTGACGACCCATGTCTTGACGGCGAAGACGATCAGGGCCGCGGCCAGGATCGTCATCACCCAGTCGATCAGCATCCGCGGTCCGTGCGAGAGATTCGGGAAGAGACGCTCGATCGGGCCGCGCAACGGCGCGACTACGCGACGGCCGGCGCGAGCTCGCGCCCGATCAGGGCCACTGTGTCCAGGTCGTCGTGCACGAGGTGCTGCAGCATGACGCGTTCGTAGCCGATCTCCTCGATCTGCTTCAGGCGCTCGACCGCCTGCGCGATCGTCCCGACCGGGCCGTGCTCCCGGTTGCGCTCGAGGACATCTTCCGGGCTCCTTCCAAAGCGCGCACCAATGCGTAGCGCCGACTCCGACACCTCTTGCTCGTCGCGGCCGATGACACAGGGCGCCATCAGCGAGTAGCGCAGGGTGGAGGGATCGCGGCCGCCACGCTCGCAGGCTTCGTCGAGCAGTTGCTTACGCTGGCGGACCTCGTCGAGCGTGCCGAACAAGGCGTTGTACTCGTCGGCGACCCGGACTGCGGGCGCGGCGGTGCCGGGCTTGGCGCTGCCGCCGACGAGGATTGGCAGCCCGGGACGACCTAGGCCGGGGGCGTCGTCGAGCTTGTAGTACGTGCCCTCGAAGTCGACGCGATCCTCGTGGAGGAGGCTGTGCACGATCTCGATCTGCTCGCCGAGCCGCGCGACTCGCTCGCGCACTGTGCTGAACTCGAGCCCGTACGCCTGGTGCTCGCGCTCCTGCCAGCCGGCTCCCATGCCAAGCGTCACGCGGCCGCCCGAGATCTCGTCCGCGGTCGCAGCCGAGCGGGCGAGCACCGACGGATGACGGAACGTCGCGGGCGACACGAGCGTGCCGAGCTCCAGCTTCGTCGTGCGCGCCGCCAGCCCGGCGATCGTCGTCCACGCATCGAGGACGCGACGGTTCTCGTCGAACCACGAGATGTAGTGGTCCGAGCGGAAAAGCGCCTCGACGCCGTGCTCCTCGCAGGCCGACGCGAGCGCGACCCAATCATCCCAGGTCACACCCTCCTGGCCTTCGATCATGAGCGCAAGCCGCACGAAGCGGAAGCCTATGCGTGTCCGCATCCGCCGTGTGTGGAGGAAAAGTCACACTTTCGGCACGATCTCCATGTCCCTTCAGGTCGGTCTGGCCAGCGTCTCGACCGGACCTGTCGGGGACACTCCCCGGCGTGGCTCGAGTCGGCATGGGCGGGCGAGCCAGGTCTGGCTGCCCCAAGACGGCCTCGCTAGCATCGACCCATGGCCGTCGCCTCGCCAGAGCAGTACCTCGCCGACCTCAATCCGACGCAGCGGGAGGCCGTGCTCGCCACCGAGGGGCCGCTGCTCGTCATCGCCGGCGCCGGCTCCGGGAAGACCCGCGTCCTGACCTATCGCGTCGCACATCTGATCAACGCAGTCGGTGCGAAGCCGAACGAGATTCTCGCGATCACCTTCACCAACAAGGCGGCAGGCGAGATGAAGGAGCGCCTGCAACGGCTGCTCGGTCGCACGGGCCAGGGGCTCTGGATCCTCACGTTCCACGCCGCGTGCGGCCGCATCCTCCGCCGCGAGGCCCAGCGCCTCGGCTATCGCTCGAACTTCACGATCTACGACCAGGCCGACCAGGTCCGGCTGGTGAAGCAATGCCTGGAGGAACTGGAGCGCGACCCGAAGCGATTCACGCCGCGCGGCATCCACAACCAGATCTCGCACGCGAAGAACCGCCTGATTTCTCCGGACGAGTACGCGAACCAGGTGCAGTCGTTCTACGACCAGACCGTCGCCGACGTCTACCAGCTGTACCAGCGTCGAATGTTCGCGTCGAACGCCGTCGACTTCGACGACCTGCTCATGCTCACCGTCGACGTGCTCGAACGCTTCCCCGACGTGCGCGAGAAGTGGCAGAAGGCGTTCCGCTACATCCTCGTGGACGAGTACCAGGACACCAACCACGCCCAGTACCGGCTCTTGCAGCTGCTCGCCGAGAAGCACCAGAACCTGATGGCGGTCGGCGACCCGGACCAGTCGATCTACGCCTTCCGGGGCGCGGACATCAACAACATCCTCGACTTCGAACGCGACTTCCCCGGCACGCGCACGATCGCGCTGGAGCAGAACTACCGGTCGACCAACTCGATCCTCAACGCGGCGAACAACGTCATCTCCAACAACCGCGAGCGCAAGCCGAAGGAGCTCTGGTCCGATCTCGGCGACGGCGAGCCCGTCCGCGTCTTGGAGGTGGAGGACGAGCACGCCGAGGCACGGTTCGTCGCCGCAGGCATCGCGGCGCTCGTCGAGGAAGGATTTTCCGGTGACGAGGTCGCGATCTTCTACCGGACGAACGCGCAGTCGCGCGTTCTCGAAGACGTTCTCGTCCGCCAGGGGGTCGGGTACCAGGTAATCGGCGGCCCGCGCTTCTACGAGCGCGCCGAGATCAAGGACGCGATCGCCTATCTCCAGGTGATCGACAACCCCTATGACGCGGTCTCGTTGCAGCGGATTGCGAACAGACCGCGGCGCGGCATCGGCGACTCCAGCCTCGCGCGCCTGCAGACCTGGGCCGACGCGCAAGGACGCTCGCTATGGGAGGCCACGGAGTTCGCGGAAGAAGCGGGAGTCGGCGCCGCTCCGCTGAGAGCCGTGCAGGGATTTCGAACACTGATGCAGTCCCTGCAGTCCGGCGCCCTCGAGTTTCCCGTCTCCGAGCTCCTCGAGCGCACGCTCGAGCGCAGCGGCTACCTCGAGGCACTGGAGGCGGACCGCACGATCGAGGCGCT
The DNA here is from genome assembly GCA_038237145.1 of Gaiellales bacterium. Classification (GTDB taxonomy): domain Bacteria; phylum Actinomycetota; class Thermoleophilia; order Gaiellales; family Gaiellaceae; genus 3-1-20CM-4-69-9. The sequence goes on along the minus strand of JBBRZA010000009.1, from coordinate 6,412 downwards.
GGGACGCATCGAGAACCTGCAGGAGCTGGTCGGCGTCGCGCGCGAGTACCAGGAGAGGGCGGAGGAACCCTCGCTGTCGCACTTCCTACAGGAGATCTCCCTCTACTCCGACCAGGATGCGATCCGCGGCGAAGAGAGCCTCGTCACGCTGATGACCCTCCACAACGCCAAGGGCCTCGAATTCCGCGCCGTCTACCTGATCGGGATGGAGGAGGGGATCTTCCCGCACAGCAGGTCGATCGAGGAGCAGGGGGTCGAAGAGGAACGCCGGCTCGCGTATGTGGGGATGACCCGCGCGTGCGAGCAGCTGACGCTCACGCATGCCTCGTCGCGCTCTCTCTGGGGCTCGCGTGGCTACAACCTCCCCTCGCGCTTCCTCGACGAGCTGCCGAGCTCGATCGAGCGCGAACGTCTGCGGCCTGCATCCTGGTCGTCCTACGGCGCGCAGGGCGTTGCGCCGCGCGAGAACGTTCCCTCGCTCTCCACGGGGGACTCGGTCCGACACGGCACGCTCGGCGAGGGCGTCGTGACGCAGATTGAGGCGGGCGGCGTCGTCACCGTCCGCTTTGAGGACGGAAGCGAGCGCCGCCTGATGCTCGACTACGCGCCCCTCGAGCGCATTCCCTAGGGTCAGGCCCGTGGCAATCGAGATCCGGAGCCCGAGGGAGGACGAGCTGCGCGCGGCCATGCAGGCCGGCGAGGCGGCGTTCGGTGAGGAGACACGCGAGGGCGAGTTCGAGCGGTTCAGCAAGATGCTCCCGAGCGACCGCTGGTTCGCTGCCTACGACGGTGACCGGCCCGTCGGCACGACGAGCTCTTTTCCGTTTCGGCTGACGGTGCCAGGAGGCGAACTGGCCGCAGGTGGCGTCACCTGGGTCGGAGTCCTCCCGAGCCATCGGCGCCGCGGCATCCTCAGAGAATTGATGAAGCGCCAGCTCGAAGACCTGCGCGACCGCGGCGAGCCGCTGGCGATCCTCTATGCGTCGGAGCCGCCCATCTACGGGCGCTTCGGTTACGGAGTCGCCGCTCCCTCGGTCTCGATGGGCGGCGAGACCGCGAGGTTCTCGTACCGCGACGATCCGGGTCCCACAGGCGCGGTCAGGATCATCGACGCCACGGAGGCGCTGCAGGTGCTGCCGCAGGTCTACGACAGCATCCGCCGCGAGGTCCCGGGCTTCGTGGCTCGGGATTCCGATGTGTGGCAGCTCACACGGCTCGCGGATCCGGAGCACTGGCGTCGCGGAGCGGGCCCGAAGTTCTTCGCCGTGATCGAGCTCGACGGCAAGCAGGTCGGTTACGCGATCTACCGGATCAAATCCGACTGGCAGGACGGGTTCTCGCAGAGCCAGGTCCAGCTGGTCGAGGCGATCGCCACGTCTCCGGTTGCGACACGCGAGCTCTACCGGTTCCTCTATGGGATCGACCTCGTCGTCCGCGTCCAGGGGAGATACGACCCGGGTTCGCCCCTCTTCCTGATGGTGGCCGACCCGCGCAGCCTCCACCTGAAGGTCTCCGAGGGTCTCTGGCTCCGCCTCGTCGATCTCGAGGCGGCACTCGCCGGGCGCACGTATGCCGGCGACGATGTCGTGGTCCTCGAAGTACGAGATTCATTTTGCGCCTGGAACGCCGGGCGCTGGCGGATCGGGAAGACGGTGGAGCGGACGGATGAGGAAGCCGACCTCGAGCTCGACGCCGCCGATCTCGCGTCCGCCTATCTCGGTGCTTTCGACTTCAACGAGCTCGGCGCGGCCGAACGCGTCCGCGAGCTGAAGCCCGGCGGGCTCCAACGTGCGAGCGATCTCTTCCGCACAGCCCGCCCGCCCTACTGTCCGGAGGACTTCTGACGGCACTCGAGGTCCGAGTTCACGCGCGCCGTTCTCGCGATCGGCCAGTACTTCGGCATGGTCCCGAACGAGGAGCGCATGCGGCGCTTCACGGACCTGCTTCCGCTCGAGCGCATGCACGGGGCGTGGTCGAACGGAACGATCGTCGGCGGAGCAGGAGCGTTCGCGTTCGACTTGACGGTGCCGGGCGGCGATCTGCCGACCGCGGGGGTCAGCGTCGTCGGTGTGCTGCCGACGCACCGGCGGCGTGGCGTCCTGCGCTCCTTGATGCGCGCGCAGCTCGACGACGCACACGAGCGGGGGGAGCCACTCGCAGCGCTGTGGGCCTCCGAGGAGTCGATCTACGGCCGCTTCGGGTACGGGCTCGCATCGTTCTGCGGCGAGATCACGCTCGCGCGCGAGTACACCGCGTTCGCGCACCCGTTCGAGCCGCAGGGAACGCTGCGGTTGATCGAGCCCGAAGAGGCGCAGGAAGCGATCCCGCCGGTCTTCGAGCGCATCCGGCCCGAGTGGCCCGGCATGTTCACGCGGAGCAGCGCCTGGTGGGAGAACCGCGTCATCGCCGATCCCGAAGAGCGGCGCGACGGCGCCGGCCCGAAGCGGTGGGTTGCCTACGAACGCGATGGGTCGATCGAGGGCTACGCCGCGTACCGCCACAAGCCGGGCTTCGAAGCAGGCACGACGAGCGCGGAGCTCCGTGTCCTCGAGGCTCTGGGCACGTCACCGGAAGCACTGCGCGATCTGTGGGCGTACCTGCTTGCCGTCGACTGGGTCGCGACAGTCAAGTCCTATCTGCTGCCACTCGACCATCCACTCTTTCTCCTGCTCGCGACACCACGGCGCATGCGCTACCGGATGGGTGACGGAATCTGGGTTCGGCTCGTGGACGTCGGCGCGGCGCTCTCGGGTCGGAGCTACGCGGGCGATGGTTCGATCGTCTTCGAGGTCACGGACGAGTTCTGCCCGTGGAATGAGGGACGGTGGAAACTGAGCGGAGGTGCGCCGAGCGGAGCAACGACGCAGCTGAGCTGTCGGTTCCCGTCCAGTCGCTCGGCTCCGCGCTGCTCGGGGGCGTCTCGTTCGCCGCACTCCGGCGCGCGGGCCAAGTCGTCGAGCTGAAAGCCGGTGCGATCGAGCGGACGGACGCGCTCTTTCGCTGGGACAGCCATCCCTGGTGCCCCGAGATCTTCTGATCCGGATCCACTGCTAGGCTGCCGCCCCCATGAGGTTAGGACTATGCGCCGCGATTGCGGCGCTTCTCTTTCCAGCGGTTGCGGCGGCACGCACGGATGCAGGCTGGCAGCTGGCTCTGCGCTGGCCGGCTGACGGCACGGTCACATCGCCGTACGGTCAGGACGGGTACCGGTGGCACTCGGGACTCGACATCGGGATCCTCCGTTCGCTGGACGTCGCTGCCGCGGCCGACGGGGTCGTCACGCAGGTGGGCTTCGTCCAGGGCTATGAGGGCTACGGCAGCGTCGTGCTCGTGCAGCATCGAGCGGGCTACGCCACGCTGTACGCGCATCTCTCGCGCGCGCTTGTGCGTGTCGGCGAGCACGTGCTGCAAGGAGGGCGGATCGGCCTTGCCGGTTGCACGGGCTGGTGCACGGGCACGCACCTCCACTTCGAGGTGCGCTACCGCAACGTCGCGATCGATCCCTCCTTCTTGATCGTCGGCTAGACTTGCCCCTTCTCCAGGGCGGTTAGCTCAGTTGGGAGAGCACCAGCTCGACAAGCTGGGGGTCACTGGTTCGAGCCCAGTACCGCCCACTTCGCCGATCGAAATCCGGCCTGCTGCGCAGGCCATGATGATTTCGATCGGCTTCAACTTTCGAACTGGCAGCGGTGGCCGACGCCGGCGGAGCCGGCATCGGCATGGCGGATGATCCTGGCTGGTCGTGCGCCCAAACCGTTCGGGAATTGCGGCACCCTAAAGGGGTAGAGCTTTTCTTGACATGAGTTTGGATATCTCCCAGGGTTTCGGTAGGGCTCTGACACCGATGGAACGGGTTTGGGAGGGAAGTTGAGTAGGACTCTGCGGCTCGCGGTCACGCTTCTTTGCATTACCTGTCTTGCGGTTGCACCGGCGGGCGCGGGAGACGGATCCTCCAACGGTGCGCTGATCGGCGGCGCGGCGAACGAGACGGCGACCGAGTGGTTCGTCGAGCTCTCGAGCCTGCCCGCGGTGAAGGGCACGAGCAAGGCCACGCTCAAGGCCGAGCGCGACGCGTTCAAGGCCGATGCAGCTGCCGACGGCATCAAGCTCAGCGAGCGCTACTCGTTCGACTCGCTCTGGAACGGCATCTCGGTGTCGCTGGTACCGTCACAGGTCGCCACTCTCCGCTCGGTCTCCGGTGTGAAAGCGGTTTATCCCGTCGAGACGCTGTTGCTTCCTCCGTCCGAGAACGCCGGCAACAACAGCATCGATTTGAAGAATGCGGTCGGGCTCACAGGCGCTGACATCGCCCAGACAGAGCTCGGGCTCGACGGCTCAGGCGTGACGATCGCGATCATGGACAGCGGTCTCGACTACACGCTGCCCGAGTTCGGCGGCTGCTTTGGGCCCGGGTGCAAGGTGCGGGGCGGGTTCGACCTCGTGGGCGACGCCTACAACGCGACGCCTGGCCCCGCTTTCCACCCGGTTCCGCAGCCGGACGACAATCCTCTTCCCTGTGATCCCGACATCGCCGACCGCGCGGAAGTCCTTGGCGCCGGCGCCTCCGACGCCGCCCACGGCACGCACGTCGCGGGCATCGCCGCAGCGGACGGCAGGGGTCATACGGACGACGGTCAGGTCGTGGGTGTCGCTCCGGGCGCTCAGCTTCTCGCCTACCGGGTTTTCGGGTGCAACGGCGGCACGGACAGCGACGTGATGGTTCATGCGATGGAGCTGGCGCTCGCCGATCACGCGGACGTCCTGAACATGAGCATCGGCGCGGCCTTCACCAACTGGCCGCAGTATCCGACCGCCGTGGCCGCGGACAACCTCGTCGACGCGGGCGTCACCGTGGTCGCGTCGATCGGCAACAGCGGCGTGAACGGCGGCCAGCTGTGGTCTGCCGGTGCGCCCGGCGTCGGTCGCAAGGTCATCGGTGTGGCCTCGTTCGACAACACGAAGGCAACTCTGCCGGCGTTCCAGGTCGGCTCGACCTTGTACACGTACAACCGCGCGAGCGGCTCGCTTGCGACTGTGCCCCAGTCGGGAAGCGCCGAGCTCGTCGCGACGGGAACACCCGCGACCACCAACGACGGCTGCGTCGCCCCGCTGTCGACAGCACTGGCGGAGAAGATCGTCCTCATCCGCAGAGGGGCATGCGGCTTCTACAACAAGGTGCTCAACGCGCAGCGCGCAGGGGCGATCGGCGTCGTGCTCTACAACGACCGTGCCGGCGCGTTCAGCCCGACGGTCGCGCCGGTCCCCCCAGGTGCGGAGCCCGTCACGATCCCCGTTGCGGCGATCACCGCGGCGGACGGCGCGTCGATCTTCAGTGGCCTGGCGGCGAACCACACGCTGACGTGGACCGATCAGGTCCTCGAGACTCCTCTAGCCACCGCCGGCCTGATCTCGGACTTCAGCTCGTTTGGCACCGATGCCGAGCTCGGGCTCAAGCCGGACCTCGGCGGACCCGGCGGGCAGATCTACTCGACCTGGCCGCACCAGCAGTTCGGCGGCCACAACACGATCGGCGGTACGTCGATGGCATCTCCGCACGTCACCGGTCTGGCGGCGTTGATCCTGCAGGCGAAGAACAAGCAGATCTCACCCGCGATGGTGCGGACACTGCTCATGAACACTGCGCTGCCCAAGGGGCTGAACGTCCAGCCGGCGGCCGGGCTCGAGCCGACCTGGCGTCAAGGCGCCGGCCTCGCGCAGATCGTGAACGCCGTCACCACACCCGCGTGGGTCAGCCCGTCCAAAATCTCGCTCGGTGAGGGAACCGGCGGAGCTTCTCAGCTCACGGTCACCAACGGCGGGACCGTGCCGGTCACGTACGACCTCTCCGAGGTCACGACGATCGGAACCGGACCGGCGACCGCGGCCGGAACGGTGTACCCGTTCAACTTCTCGTACCTGGGCGGAGCCAACACGGCAGCTTTCGGCTCGCCGAGTGTCACGGTCCCCGCGGGCGGAAGCGCGTCGGTCAACGTGAACATCCAGGCGGGGGCGTGGCGGGACAAGAGCCTCTATGGCGGCTACGTCGTCCTGACCCCGCGAGGCGGTGGCGTGACACTACGCGTTCCTTACGTCGGGCTCTACGGCGATTACCAGTCGCTCACCGTCCTGACCGCGGCCAACTGTGGCCTGCCGGCCGTGTTCCAGGTCCGGGCCGGCTCAGCAGACGCGTGCCTCGGAGCCGGGATCTCGCGCCTCGGCGCTGCCGGCGCCACGTTCTCGCTGCGAGAGGCTGACTTCCCGATCCTGCTGTTCCACCTGAACCACCAGGTGCGGAGGCTGGACATCCAGGTCTTCAAGGCGGACGGCTCGGCCGTTCATCCGGTGTTCAACTACGTCACGCAGCAGGAGTACCTCGGCCGTAACTCGACCGCGACGACCTTCTTCGAGTTCG